>NC_021291.1:0-315500 GCF_000319575.2 Spiribacter salinus M19-40
TCTGGCGCGACTTCCAGCCAGCGGTTAGACTCGGCAGCATCTTTACGGGCACTGGCATAAACGGTGTCTCCATCCCTCGGGATCCGGAGGAACAGCATCTTTGGCCGAACGACTCTGGCAAGGTTGTCTACAGCGGCTGGAACGGGAACTCCCCGATCAGCAGCTGAACACCTGGATTCGCCCGCTTCAGGCTGAAGAGCACGGCGACCAGCTGCGGCTGTTCGCGCCAAATCGATTTGTTCTGGACTGGGTGCGAGAGCATTTCTCAGAGCGCATTGAAGAACTCCTGGCAAGCCAGCGCCCGGATGCGCCACCCAAGCTGGCGCTTGAAATCGGCGGCCATGCACCGAGAGCGCCTCGCCCCGTTACACAGCCCCACACGGACAGCCCCACGAGCGCGCCGGCCACGGCCCCGCACAATGCCAACCTGAACCGCGATTTTACTTTCGATACCTTCGTCGAAGGCAAATCCAATCAGTTGGCACGGGCGGCGAGCCTCCAGGTCGTGAATAATCCCGGCGAGGCCTACAACCCTCTGTTTATCTATGGCGGTGTGGGCCTTGGCAAAACCCATCTGATGCATGCCATCGGCAATGCCCTGCTCGCGGTGCGCCCGGATGCCCGAGTGCTCTACCTGCATTCCGAGCGTTTTGTCGCCGACATGATCAAGGCGCTCCAGCACAATGCGATTAACGAGTTCAAACGGCATTATCGGGGCGTCGATGCCCTGCTCATTGATGACATCCAGTTCTTCGCTGGCAAAGAGCGCTCGCAGGAGGAGTTTTTCCACACCTTCAACGCCCTGCTCGAAGGTCATCAGCAGGTGGTAATGAGCTGCGACCGTTACCCCAAAGAGGTAAATGGTCTTGAAGAGCGCCTCAAAAGCCGGTTTGGCTGGGGGTTAACCATCGCCATCGAGCCGCCTGAACTCGAGACACGGGTGGCGATCCTGATGAGTAAAGCCGAGCAAACGGGCGTTCACCTGCCTCCGGAAGTCGCCTTCTTTATCGCCAAGCGGATCCGCTCGAACATCCGCGAACTCGAGGGCGCCTTGCGACGCGTTATCGCCAATGCGCACTTCACTGGGGCGGATATTACGGTTGATTTTACCAAGGGTGCACTGCGGGACTTGCTCGCTCTGCAGGATAAGCTCGTTACCAACGAGAACATCCAGAAAACGGTGGCCGAATACTACAAAATCCGGGTATCTGATCTGTTATCGAAGAGCCGCAGTCGCTCCATTACCCGACCGCGGCAGATGGCCATGGCGCTTGCCAAAGAACTCACTAGCCATAGCCTGCCGGAGATCGGGGAGGCGTTTGGTGGTCGGGATCACACCACCGTGATGCACGCTTGCCGCAAAGTGCAGTCATTGCGCGAATCAGATAGTCGCTTCGATGAGGACTATCACAACCTGTCGAGAACCCTATCATCATGATGTGGATAACGTGTGGGCAAAAGCAGACTCGAAATTCATCCACAGGTTGTGCAGAGATCACCCCCAGTCAAAAGGCGCGTGGCGCACAGTTTCTTATTGGCAATAATGTAAATAAAATCAGACAGATAAAAGGCTTATCCCCCATTCAGGGCCTGCCTTGCTATTACAACTATCTTTAATACAGACTTTAGAGATATAGAGCACAACGGAAGTCATCATGCAGTTTGAAATTGATCGGGATGCGCTCCTTCGCCCACTCCAAGCCGTAATTGGTGTCGTTGAGCGTCGCCAGACGCTACCAGTGCTCGCGAATGTTTTGATCGAGTGCCAAGACAACCGGTTGTTGCTCACCGCGACGGATCTTGAGGTTGAGCTCCGAGCAGATGTCAACCTGGAAGGTGGAGAGCCAGGCCGCCTGACGGTGCCGGCGCGCAAATTGATGGACATCGTTCGCAACCTACCCGATGACAACCCCATCAAGGTGAGTCAGGAGCAGGACAAGGTCGTCGTGCGCGCAGGACGGAGCCGGTTTAGCCTGACCAGCCTCCCGGCAGATGACTTCCCGACAGTGGATGAGGTGGAGGCCAGCCATCGCGTATCCCTGCCACAAGCCCAACTGCGCTGGCTGATCGAGAAAACCCACTTCGCCATGGCGTTGCAGGACGTTCGGTATTATCTGAATGGCTTGTTAATTGAGCTAGAACCCCAGCATCTTCGAGCGGTCGCGACGGATGGTCACCGGCTGGCGCTCTCTGAGCTCTCACCGGAACTCAAATTGGAAGAATCGACGCAGGTGATTGTGCCGCGCAAGGGGATTCAGGAGATGTTGCGACTCCTGGAAGAGTCCGAGGAATCTGTCGAGGTTGTCCTGGGAACGGGGCATGTTCAGGTGACGCTGCCTGAGATTCGCTTCACTTCAAAACTGATTGATGGTCGTTTTCCAGACTACCAGCGGGTGATCCCGGCGGAAGAAGGTCCAGCGGCCGTGGTGGATCGTGAGACATTGCGAAAGGCGTTGGTTCGCGCGTCGATTCTGTCGAATGAAAAATACCGGGGCGTTCGATTCGCATTTGATGCAGAACAGTTGCGCATCCAGTCGAACAATCCCGAACAAGAAGAGGCCCAGGAGGAGATTCCGGCCAGCTACGATGGCGAGGCCGTTGAAATTGGTTTTAACGCGAGCTACATGCTGGATGCGCTGGCTGCGATTGAAGAGGAAACGGTTCGGATTTTCATTCGTGATGCCAATAGCAGTGCGCTGGTCGTGGGCGAGAGCAGCCGCGATGCTCGCTATGTCGTTATGCCCATGCGGCTGTAGTCATGGCAGATGGGCGCAGCGCCCAGGGGCTGGTTGAATTCGGGGTCCAGGGATTTCGGCATCTCGCGCCCACTACGCTGGCATTTAGCACAGACTTCAATGTCATCCACGGCCGCAACGCGGCCGGTAAAACCTCTCTGCTTGAAGCCATTTATTTCCTTGCCCGCTCTCGGAGTTTCATCACACCCCGCTCAGGTCGGATGGTGGCGTCTGATGATCATCGCGTCGTTGTGCACGGGCGGATCCTTGCCCAGGGTCGAACGCATCGGTTGGGTGTCCAGTATCAAAAAGGACAGACCCGAGTTCGGCTTGATGAGCGGGATGTCCAAGCGCTTTCTGAGTCGGCGTGGCTGTTGCCGATCCAGGTCCTGAATACCGAAGCACAGCGGCTACTGACGGATGGGCCGGTATCACGACGGGCGTTCGTTAATTGGGGCGTGTTCCACGTGGAACATGGTTACCGTGAGCGCTGGCGACGCTACCAGCGGGCTTTGAAACAACGGAACGTGGCGTTACGACGCGGTGATCACCAACTGGCTGCAGCGTGGGAGCCAGAAATGGCTGAAGCGGGGGACGTGGTGGATGGTCAGCGTCGGGCTTTTCTCAACCAGTTAATGCCGGCGGCTATGGAAATGGCGACGGCCTGGTTGCCGGATGCGCAGCTGGCGTGGCGGTTTCGTTCGGGGTGGCCAAAAGAGGAATCCTTACGCGATGCCTTGGCACGCGGTCGGGGGAACGAGCTCGCCCAAGGGTTCGGGGTTTACGGGCCGCATCGCGGTGATTTGCGGTTACTGGCTGGCGGTGAGGACGCCGCCGCTCGGTTAAGTCGAGGCCAGCAGAAACTCCTGGTAGCGGCATTACGGATCGCGCTTGTGGAGCATTGGGCGGCGCAGGGCCAGGAACGGCCGGTCGTCTTGGTGGATGATTTACCCGCAGAGCTGGATGAATCGCACCGCATGGCATTGGTCAGTCGGTTAGGGCAATCCGCCGCCCAGCTGTTTCTCACCACGATTGAGCCGAGTCAGATTCCTGGCGCGAAAGACGCGCAATGGTTCCACGTGGAACAGGGCCAGGTGAGGGCAACCACTGATCACGGCTGATCACCCCGTTGTTTAGTTATTTCGGGTATAATTAGAGGCTTAGGCGAAAAGGTACTCCCATGAGCGAACAGCCCGAATACGATTCCTCGCAAATTAAAGTCCTCCGTGGTCTTGACGCCGTGCGCAAGCGGCCCGGGATGTACATCGGCGATACCGATGATGGCACCGGTCTCCACCACATGGTCTTTGAAGTCGCGGACAACGCGGTCGATGAGGCCCTCGCAGGCCATTGCACGGAGATCGAGGTTATTCTGCATGGCGATGACTCCGTGACCGTCGTTGATAACGGGCGGGGTGTCCCGGTGGATATTCACCCCGAGGAAGGTCGATCCGCAGCGGAAGTCATCATGACCGTCCTGCATGCGGGCGGGAAGTTCGATAACAACTCCTACAAAGTCTCGGGCGGCTTGCACGGGGTGGGGGTTTCTGTCGTGAATGCGCTGTCAGACAAGCTGCGCCTGGTCGTGAACAAAAATGGCAAGGTGCATTTGCAGGAGTACGCAGCGGGAGAGCCGGTCACACCGCTGAAAGTCGCGGGTGAGACGGAAGAGACGGGAACACGGATTACGTTTCATCCCAGCCCGGAAGTCTTTACGCACATCGAATTTAACTACGACATCCTGGCCAAGCGGTTTCGGGAGCTGTCCTTCCTGAATCCTGGGGTGCGTATTGCACTGAAGGACGAGCGCAACGACAAGGAAGACGTCTTTGAGTATGCCGGTGGGATCCGGGCGTTTGTTGAGCACCTGAATACCAACAAAAGCCCGCTCCACCCTGCCGTTTTCTATCTCAGTACTCAGCGTGACGACATTATCGTTGAGGTCGCCATGCAGTGGAGCGATTCCTATCAGGAGGCAATCTTCTGCTTTACGAACAACATCCCGCAGAAGGATGGCGGCAGCCATATGTCAGGGTTCCGCGCGGCCCTGACGAGGACGATCAATCACTACATGGATGCCGAGGGCTATAGTAAAAAACTCTCCGTCACGCCAAGCGGGGACGATATCCGCGAAGGCCTGACGGCCGTGATTTCGGTGAAGGTGCCGGATCCGAAGTTCTCGTCCCAGACCAAGGAAAAGCTGGTCTCTTCCGAGGTGAAGGGAGTGGTTGAATCAACACTCTCCGAGGCCTTGAACGCCTTTCTGTATGAAAACCCCAACGATTCCAAGGCCATCGTCGAGAAGGTGGTCGATGCCTCCCGAGCGCGCGAGGCCGCTCGGAAGGCCCGCGAGATGACCCGCCGCAAGGGTGCTCTGGATATTGCTGGCCTGCCTGGAAAGCTCGCCGACTGCCAGGAGAAGGATCCCAGCCTCTCTGAGCTTTATCTGGTCGAGGGTGACTCCGCTGGCGGCTCCGCCAAACAGGGCCGAGATCGGCGCACGCAGGCCATCCTTCCGCTGAAAGGCAAAATCCTGAATGTGGAAAAGGCCCGGTTCGACAAGATGTTGTCTTCCGCCGAGGTCGGGACGCTGATCACCGCGCTCGGTTGTGGCATTGGCCGAGAGGAGTTCGATGCCGACAAGCTGCGCTACCACCGCATCATTATCATGACCGACGCGGATGTGGACGGGTCGCACATTCGCACGTTGCTGCTTACCTTCTTCTATCGGCAGATGTCAGCGCTGGTGGAGCGCGGCCACGTCTATATTGCTCAGCCACCGCTGTACAAGGTCCGGCGTGGGAAGCAAGAGCACTATGTCAAAGACGAGCGGGAGCTCACCAATTATCTCCTGCAATTGTCTTTGTCCGGCGCGAGCCTGTTGCCTGCGGCGAACACACCCGTTGTCGGGCCAGAAGCACTGGAAAAACTCATTCGCCAGTACATCGATACGATGGACATGATTGAGCATCTGAGCCGCCGTTACGACCCCATCATTCTGCGCGCCATGGTGAACTTGCCGCCGCTGGGCGAAGACCAGCTCCGGGACGGTGCCGCCATGGATGCCTGGTTCGAACAGCTGAGCGGCCGAATCAACCAGGGCCTGCCAACCGGCACGGAATACCGGGTACGTGTACAGACGGGCCCGGATGGCGGTTTTCAGGAGGCGGTGGTGACCAAGCGCATGCATGGCATCCTGTATCCGTACACCTTCCCGGCGGCTTTCTTCCTGGCGCGTGAGTACGAAACGATCGGGACGCTGGCTGCGGCGCTGGAGGGGCTGATTGGGGAGGGCGCTGAAATTCGCCGCGGCGAGCGCAGTGAGTCCATCGAGGATTTCCGCCAAGCCGTTGATTGGCTCATGGAGGAAGGCAAACGCGGTTTGTCTGTGCAGCGCTATAAAGGCCTTGGTGAGATGAACCCGGATCAACTCTGGGAGACCACGATGGACCCTGACACCCGGCGTCTGCTGCAAGTGCGCATTGAAGACGTGGTGGGTGCCGATGCGATCTTTACCACACTGATGGGCGATCACGTTGAGCCACGGCGCGAGTTTATAGAGAAAAACGCGTTACAAGTCAGTAACTTGGACGTTTAACGCGGCGCAGTTGGCAGCGTTTCCATCGCTGACTCAATCCAGGCCTCGGTGGCGCGGATGACCTCTGCCGGACTTTTGTCGGTGGTGTCGATGGCTGGCCCAATCCGCACCTGAATCACCCCGGGGCGCAATCGCCAACCATGCCGAAGCCAGTGCTCGCCCGCATTGTGGGCCACTGGTGTAACGGGAACACCCGCTCGACACGCCAGCAAGGCACCGCCCTGCTGATATCGGACTTTCTCTCCAGGCAGCACCCGCGTGCCTTCGGGAAACACCACAACCCAGCGCCCCGCCGCCAGTCGCCGTTCCCCTTGCTCAATGACTTGTCGCAACGCCTCCCGGCTCGCGCCGCGATCGATGGCAATCGGATCCAGCCGCCCAAGCCCCCATCCAAACAGCGGAATACGGAGCAATTCCCGCTTAAGGACCCAGGTCTGTGGGTAGAACCAGGGGAGCAGATTCAACGTCTCCCACGCGCTTTGATGTTTGGCGAGGACCACGCCGGGGGTAGCAGGACGGTGTTCCAGGCCCTCAACATTGACGCGGATGTTGCCAAACACCCGCAGCAGGACGGCAACGAGGTCGCACCAGCGCGTTATCCACCAGTAGCGCCAGCGGATGGGCAGTGGAAAACTCGGCAGACTGATGATTGCCCAGATGATCACGGTGACCACCAGTCCGGTATAAAACAGGACCCCGCGCACCAAACTGCCCCGGTGCGTCATGGGGCCGGAAGCTGAGGTTTCGGTGGTCATAATGGCTCGCCCACTGCCGCACGCGGCGCCGTGAGCGCACCAACGGCAGTCACCAGGTTATCGAAGACGGGCACGTGCGCAAAAGCGGCGTCGCGCGCCAGCGCCTTCAGGCTACCGGGAAGGGGCTGCCATTGGTCAGGCGTCAGGATGGCATCCGGCGAATCCGCGTTGATGACGCCATCTCGATCAAGCAGGACGAGCGCCGGCCACACGGCTCACACCGACTCGGGCAGTGCAGAGACGTCCGCAATCGCCAGGAACAGCCCTTGCAAGCGCTGTAGCAAGGCCAGTCGGTTGGCCTGGCGCGCCGGGTCGTCGCTCATGACCATGACCTCGTCAAAAAACCGATCCACAGGTGCCTTCAGCTCGGCGAGCTGGGCCAGGGCCTGGCTGTACTCTCCGCCTTCGATATGCCGCTGAACGTCGCCTTGCCGTGCCTCGATGGCCTCATAGAGCTCACGCTCCGCCGTGTCGTTCAGCCGGTTAGCGTCGACCACGGCCTCGGGTAGTGCCTCAGCGCGCCGCAGGATATTGCGAATGCGCTTATTGGCCCCTGCCAGGCTGCCGGCGGCGGGGAGCTGGGAGAAGTCTTTGCAGGCATGGATGCGCCGATCAAAGTCGAGTGGCTCGAAGTCGTTGACATCGAGTACGGAGCGCACGGCCTCAAACAGCTCCGCAGCGAAGCCTGCTTCCAGATAAATGGCACGCAGACGCTCCAGGCAGAACGCCGTTAGCGCGGGGACCTGCTCGGCGGCATTTAGCCCGGGTGGCTGGGCGGCCCCCGCCTCGCTAAAGAGCGCGTGCAGGTTGATGGCATGCTCACCCTCGATGAGCGTGCGAAGTAGCCCCACCGCGGCGCGCCGCAGAGCGAAGGGGTCTTTGGCACCGGTCGGTGCCTTGCCGATCGCGAAAATACCGATGAGGGTATCCGCTCGGTCAACCACGGCCATGAGTTGGCCAAGCGGCGTTGCCGCAATGGCATCACCCGCCTGGCGGGGCCGATAGATCTCCTCAAGGGCGTCGGCGACCGCCTCGGCCTCGCCATCCTCGTGTGCGTAATACCGGCCCATGACCCCCTGCAGATCCGGAAACTCACCCACCATTTCGGTAAGCAGGTCGGCTTTCGAGAGTGCGGCGGCCCGCTCGCCAAGCGCTGGCGTGGTCCCCATCTGGGTGGCGAAGCGCGAGGCAAGCTGCGCCACGCGCTGGGCCTTGTCTTGAACACTACCGAGTGATTTCTGAAAGACCACGGCGCGCAGTCCATCCTGACGCTCGGCGAGGGGTCGGGCCCGGTCCTGGTCCCAAAAAAACGCCGCATCGGCCAGCCGGGGTCGAATGACGCGCTCATTGCCGGCAATCACGCGCTGCGGATCCCGGCTTTCAATGTTGGCAACCGTGATAAAGCGCGGCAGCAGTTTTCCGTCCGCATCGCGGACGGGGAAATAGCGTTGGTGCTCCTGCATGCTGGAGACAAGCGCCTCCGGTGGTACACGGAGGAAATCCGCATCGAAGCTTCCCGAAAGCACCACGGGCCATTCCACCAGCGCATTGACCTCGTCAATCAGCGCGGTCTCCATCACGGCATGCCCGCCCAGGCGCTCGCCTTCTGCGCGGACGCCTTCGATGATCATGTCTCGACGTTCGGTCATCTCAACGGCCACATAGGCCGCGCGCAGACGGGCCTCGTAGTCATCAGCTCGAGCAATTTCCACCGGGTCGGGGTGGTGGAACCGGTGACCCCGACTCTGGCGGCTGCTGTCCACACCGAAGAACGTCGCTGGCACCACCGCATCGCCCAGGAGCAGCACCACCCAGTGCACGGGCCGGACAAATTCCGCGCTCTGGCTGCCCCAGCGCATGCGTTTTGGCACAGGGAGCCCCGTCAGGGCCTGCTCGATGATGCCCGGGAGTAGCTCGGCCGTGGACTGGCCGGTTTCCACCCCGCGGTGAACCAGCCAGGCACCTTCCGCCGTCTCAAGCTGCGCCAGTGCTGCGACGTCAACACCGCAGCTGCGGGCAAAGCCCTCGGCGGCCTGAGTGGGTGCCCCGGATTCATCGAACGCCACGTTGATGGCGGGTCCGCGTTTTTCGAATGGGCGATCAGGTTGTTGAACGGCCACATCGGCAATGCGCACCGCCAGTCGTCGAGGCGCACCGAGGCCAGTGGCTTTGCCATGGGGGATGCCGGCCTTTTCGAGGCCGGCGACCAGGTTGTTGGTCAGCGCATCACTGAGGGAGGCCAGCGCCCCGGGCGGGAGTTCCTCCATACCCAGCTCGAACAGCAGCGTTTCAGCGGCTTGGCTCATGCAACGCTCCTGCGTGATGCGTTATCCCGACACAGCGGAAATCCGAGCGCTTCCCGCGCCTCGTAATACGCCTTCGCAGCGCTTCGCGCCATGGTGCGAACGCGCAGGATGTAGCCCTGGCGTTCAGTGACGGAAATCGCATGGCGGGCATCCAGCAGATTGAAGGTATGGGAGGCCTTCATGGTCATTTCGTACGCGGGTAATGGCAGCTCGGCCTCCACCAGGCGCAGGGCCTCGCGTTCGCAGGTGTCAAACCAGGCAAAGAGGCTGTCGACATCCGCTTCTTCAAAGTTATAGCGAGACTGTTCGCGCTCGTTTTGCAGGTAGACATCGCCGTAGGTCACCGGCCCGTCCGGGCCATCGGTCCAGATGAGGTCGTAGACGCTTTCGACCTCCTGGAGGTACATCGCGATGCGCTCGAGCCCGTAGGTGATCTCCCCCATCACCGGATGGCAGTCGAGCCCGCCGGCCTGCTGGAAGTACGTGAACTGGGTGATTTCCATGCCATTGAGCCAGATTTCCCAACCCAGACCCCATGCCCCCAGGGTCGGTGACTCCCAGTTATCTTCGACAAAGCGGATATCGTGGATGAGCGGGTCGATACCGAGCGACTCGAGCGAGCCCAGATACAGTTCCTGAAAGTCCGCGGGTGACGGTTTGAGGACCACCTGGAACTGGTAGTAGTGCTGCAGCCGATTGGGATTCTCGCCATAGCGTCCGTCCGTCGGCCGTCGCGAGGGCTGAACGTAGGCGGCGCGCCAAGGCTCCGGGCCAATGGCCTTCAGGAAGGTCGCCGGGTGAAACGTCCCGGCACCGACTTCCATATCCAGCGGCTGCATGACGACGCAACCGCGCTGCGCCCAATAGGTCTGAAGGGCGAGAATGAGTTCCTGAAAGGTCATTGATTCTCCGAAGAATCCGCGAAATGCCAGGCAGTATAGCTCGCCGGGCTGGCGGCTGTCAGGGTGCGGCGCGCCCGTGTTTGCACCATAATGAGACTGTAATGCGGGTATCTGCACCGTTAAGGTGCAGTTTCGGGTGTCGGCCAATCGGCGGCGGGATTAATGGCCCGTTTTGGTGCGTTCTACCCAATTTGGCACGGAACATGCTTCCTCCGCGGGGGCAAAACTTTTTGATTGAACAAGACTGGAGGCCGAACCATGGCAATGTCCGCCGACGACGTACTCAAGATGATCAAGGAGCACGAGGTCCGCTTTGTGGATCTGCGCTTCACCGACCCGAAAGGCAAATCACAGCACGTGACGCTGCCCGCCCATGCCATTGATGCGGACGCGTTTGCGGAAGGCAAAATGTTCGATGGCTCCTCGATCGAGGGCTGGAAGGGCATTAACGAGTCGGACATGATCCTGATGCCGGATCCCGATACGGCGGTGCTGGATCCGTTCTTTGATGACGCCACGCTGATTCTGATCTGCAACATCATCGAGCCGAATACCATGCAGGGTTACGGCCGCGATCCGCGTTCCATCGCTGAGCGCGCCGAGGCCTATCTGCAGTCCACCGGCATTGGCGACGTGGCCTATTTCGGCCCGGAGAACGAGTTCTTCGTATTCGATGACGTCCGTTACGGCACGAACATGAGCGGGTCGTTCTACAAGATCGACTCCGAAGAGGCCGACTGGAACACCGAGAAGGTCTACCCCGACGGGAACATGGGCCACCGCCCGGGCGTGAAGGGTGGCTACTTCCCCGTTCCGCCGGTGGACAGCCTCCATGACATGCGCTCGGCCATGTGTGAGTGCCTCACCGAGATGGGCCTCGAGACCGAGGTTCACCATCACGAGGTTGCCACTGCCGGCCAGTGTGAGATTGGCGTCGGGTTTAACACCCTGGTGCGCAAGGCCGATGAGGTCCAGGCGCTGAAGTACGTCGTGCACAACGTAGCGGCCGCCTACGGCAAAACGGCGACGTTTATGCCGAAGCCGGTGGTGGGCGATAACGGTAGTGGCATGCACGTGCATCAGTCCATTGGCAAGACCGGTGAGATGCTGTTCGCGGGCGATCAGTACGGTGGCCTGTCCGAGACGGCGCTGTATTACATCGGTGGCATCATCAAGCACGCCAAGGCCATCAACGCCTTCGCCAACGCCTCCACCAACTCTTACAAGCGCCTGGTGCCAGGCTTCGAGGCCCCCGTGCTGCTCGCCTACTCGGCGCGCAACCGCTCGGCCTCGGTCCGGATCCCATGGGTTGCCAATCCCAAGGCCCGGCGCGTGGAAATCCGCTTCCCGGATAGCACAGCCAATCCGTATCTCTGCTTTGCCGCGATGCTCATGGCCGGCCTTGACGGCATCCAGAACAAGATCCATCCCGGCGATGCCATGGACAAGGATCTATACGACCTGCCGCCCGAGGAAGAGGCCGAGATCGCAAAAGTCGCCTTCTCGCTCGAAGAGGCGCTGGATGCTCTCGATGCAGACCGCGAGTTCCTGAAGGTTGGCGGTGTGTTCACGGATGACGCCATCGATGGCTACATCGACCTGAAGCGCGAAGAAGTCCTGCAGCTGCGGATGACCACGCATCCGGTCGAGTTCGACCTTTACTACAGCGTCTAAAGCGCGCTACGCGGCGACCCCTGCTTTGGTGGGGGTTGCCGCTTCCGGGCACTTCCACCCTGCTCCCCTATCCGCTGCACGGCTAGAGGTCGCAGGGTAAAAGTACCCGAAATCGGCAACGCCCCGATGGGCTTGATTCGCTGAGCGGCCCAGGTTTGCCGATTTCGATGGCTTATCCCGTGCGACCTCTAACCGCGTAGCGGGTAGGGGAGCTCGGGAGAAGTCATCGGAAGCGGCACTGCACCGCACTGCCTATCAGACCCTAACGCACAACGGGCTCGCACCAAAATGGTGCGCCCACCCACCCTGAGGTTTATACTGAATGCGCCATCAAAGCCGTTCAGTGCGCTGGCGCGGTTCTTGCTACATCTCAGTGCAATGATGAGAGAGCCCGTGAAAGACGCCACCCACGAAGTCCTCGACAACCTCACCCGCGCAGTGGTCGTGGTCGATGCGCAGTGCCGTATCCAGCTGCTCAATGCGGCCGCAGAGACCCTGTTTCAGCTGAGCAGTCGTCAGGCCCTTGGCGAGACGCTCACGACGCTCTTTCCTGGTGTTGCCGTATTGAATGACGCGATTGGCCATGCACTCGACGAGGGCGCGAGCTATGCCGAGCGGGAGATCCGGATCCATCTCGGTGGCGAGCGTACCGCGACGGTCGATTGCGCCATCACCCCCCTACCTGAGACCCGGCTTTTGTTGGAGTTTGAGCAGATTGACCGGCATTTGCGCATTTCTCGGGAAAACCGCCTGATCGCCCAGAACCAGGCGGTTCGGGAACTGATTCGCGGTCTGGCCCACGAGATTAAAAATCCGCTGGGGGGTCTGCGTGGGGCCGCCCAATTGCTGGAGGCCGAGCTGGCCGAGCCCGAACACCGTGAATACACGCAGATCATCATTAACGAGGCGGACCGCCTGCGCACCCTGGTCAATGGCCTGTTGGGGCCGGAAAACCGGCCCGACCGGCAGCTGACCAATCTCCATGAGGTGCTCGAGCGTGTGCGTCACCTGGCGGTTGCCGAGGCGCCCGCGGGTGTCACGATCGCGCGGGATTATGATCCCAGTATCCCGAGCCTGCCCGCCGCTGGCGATCAGCTGATTCAGGCCTTGCTCAACCTGGTGCGCAATGCATTGCAGGCCCTGGGTGATGAAGGGGAGATCACGATTCAGTCCCGCACGCAGCGGCGTTTTACGATCGGCCACAAACAGCACCGTCTCGTCGCGCGTATCGATATACGGGATAACGGCCCCGGTATCCCGCCATCCCTGCAGGACCAAATTTTCTACCCGATGGTGACCGGCCGCGCCGAGGGCAGCGGTATTGGTCTGCCGATGGCCCAAACCCTGGTGAACCAGCATGGCGGGCTGATCGAGTGCAGCAGCGAGCCCGGCTGCACGGTGTTCACCGTCTGGTTGCCCCTGGAGGAGTCTCATGGCTGAAACAACGAGCGTCTGGATTGTCGATGACGATCGCTCGATTCGCTGGGTGCTGAAAAAAGCCCTTGAGCGCGCTGGCATGGCGGCGGTGGATTTTGAAACCGGTGAAGAGGCGCTGGCCGCGCTTGAGCGTGAAACCCCGGATGTCCTGATCACCGACATTCGCATGCCGCGGCTCGACGGGTTAACGCTGATGCAGCGTTTTCATGCCCAGAATCCGGCGATGCCGGTGATCGTGATCACCGCCCATTCCGATCTGGATGCCGCGGTCTCCGCCTATGAAGGCGGTGCGTTCGAGTATCTCCCGAAACCCTTCGATGTTGAGGAGGCGGTCGAGCTGGTCCGACGTGCGGCGGCAGCGGCCCAAAGCAGCGCGCCGCCCGAGGCCCGTCGCGAGGACCTGCCCGAGATCATCGGTGAGGCACCGGCCATGCAGGAGGTGTTTCGGGCCATCGGCCGACTGTCGCGCTCGAACATCACGGTCTTGATTAATGGCGAATCCGGCACCGGTAAAGAACTCGTCGCCGGCTCCTTGCACCGGCATAGCCCGCGCGCCGAAAAGCCGTTTATTGCCCTGAACATGGCGGCCATTCCCCGAGACCTGATGGAATCCGAGCTCTTTGGGCATGAAAAAGGCGCATTTACCGGCGCCCACCAGGTTCGTCGGGGCCGATTCGAGCAAGCCGATGGGGGCACGCTGTTTCTCGATGAAATCGGCGACATGCCGGCAGAACTGCAGACGCGCCTGCTGCGTGTGCTTGCCGATGGGGAGTTCTATCGCGTGGGGGCGCATACGCCGATGCGCGTCGATGTCCGCATCATTGCAGCGACCCACCAGAACCTTGAGCACCTCGTCGAGGAAGGCCGCTTTCGGGAAGACCTCTTCCATCGCCTGAATGTTATCCGCATCCATTGCCCGGCTTTGCGCGAGCGGCAGGCGGATATTCCGGCCCTCGCGGATCATTTCCTTCAGCGTGCCGCGCGGGAGCTGAATGTCGAGCCCAAGCAGCTCACCCCGGATGTGCAGCAGCGTTTCCGGCAATTGCCCTGGCCGGGGAATGTGCGGGAGCTCGAGAACACCTGTCGCTGGTTAACGGTGATGGCCAGCGGTCGAGACGTCCAAATGGATGACCTGCCGCAGGAGATCGCCCACGCCCAGCCCGAAGAGGAATCGGCGGTGGACTGGGAGAGCGCGCTGGCCCGATGGGCCGATCACAAGGCCGCGGGCCAGAGTGTGGGGGCATTGTCCGAGGCGCAGGAGCGGCTTGAGCGTATCCTGATCGAGGCGGCCCTGCGGCGCACGGGTGGCCGGCGCCAGGATGCCGCCCGTCTACTTGGCTGGGGCCGCAATACGCTCACACGAAAGATTCGGGATCTGCAGATGCAGGTATGATGTGGGGATGCGCCTGCATGTCGTCCTGCACAGCCCGGAAATCCCGCCCAACACCGGCAATGTCATCCGCCTGTGTGCCAACAGTGGCGCTCGGCTGCATCTGATCCGGCCCCTCGGGTTTGCGCTGGATGATGCCCGCATGCGCCGCGCCGGGCTGGATTACCACGAACTGGCCACGCTGCAGGTACACGACGATCTGGCTGCATTCTGTCACACGATGCAGCCGGATCGGCTGTGGGCCTTCACAACGCGCGGTTCGAGCCGCTTCGATGCGCCGACTTATCGCAGCGGTGATGCCTTGCTTTTTGGTAGCGAAACGGCGGGGCTACCGGCGGACATCCTGGCCTCGATAGCGCCAGAGGCCCGGCTGCGTTTGCCGATGCGACCCGGTAACCGGAGTCTCAACTTGTCGAACAGTGTGGCCGTTGCGGTGTATGAGGCCTGGCGGCAGTTGGGCTACGCCGGCTCGGTCTAGGCCAGGGTCAGTCCGGCCCGAACTCCGATTTTGGTGCGCGTTGCATGAGGGCGCTGGCGGCCGCTCGCGGTGAGGTCTCGCCGCTGACGACCTGGTGGACGGCGTGGCTGATCGGCATGTCCACGCCTCGGGTTGTGGCGAGCGCCTCCAGCTCTCCAGCGGTTCGGATGCCTTCAACGACCTGGCCGATCGACTGGGCGGCATCGTCTACTGACTCACCCCGGCCAAGGGCAAGGCCCAGACGGCGATTGCGAGACTGATCATCGGTACAGGTCAGGATGAGATCGCCCATGCCGGCCAGGCCGGTGAGTGTGGTGTCCTGCGCGCCCATCTTGACCCCAAGGCGGCGGACCTCGGCGAGTCCGCGGGTGATCAGACCAGCGCGGGCGTTCGCGCCAAAGCCCAGTCCGTCAGCGATGCCGGTGGCGATGGCCAGGACGTTTTTCACCGCACCGCCCAGCTCGACGCCCACCACATCCGTCGACGTGTACACCCGAAAGCGGCCGTCATGGAATGCGCTGGCGAGTTGCTCAGCACAGTCGCCGGGCTCACTGGCCAAGGCAACCGCCGTCGGCAGGCCCCGGGCCACTTCGCCGGCAAAGCTGGGCCCGGAGAGAACCCCTAACGGATGACCAGGCAAGGCGCTGGCGGCCAGGGTGTGCAGCAGCCCGCCGCCAGCCGCGTCCAGGCCCTTGGTGGCCCAGACCACCGGTGTCCCCGGTGTGATCACGCGCGCTAGCTGCTGGATGACGGCGTGGAAGGCTCCGCTCGGGACAACGACCAGTATCGCCTGCGCCCCACGGACAGCGGCTGCCAGGTCGGGTTGCGGCTCGATGCTGTCGGGTAATGGCACATCGGGTAGGTAGCGCTGATTACAGCCTGCTTGGGCCATCTGCTGGATGGCCTCCGGGTTGTGCCCCCACAGCCTCACGGCATGGCCATTGCGGGCCAGGACGAGGGCGAGGGCGGTACCCCACGAACCGCTGCCGAGCACCGCGAACGGCTGCATGCGGGCTAGCCGTCGCTGCGCTCTTCCCCGGATGAGCGCCGGCGAGCATAAAGCGCGTCGAAGTTGACCGGGGAGAGGGTCATGGGGGGAAATCCGGCCTTGGCGGTCAAATCCGTGACCGCCTCGCGGGCATAAGGAAACAGCACGCTGGGGCAGTAGGCACCGAGCAGCTGATCGCGCACCGTGTCCTCAAAGCCGGTTACGGTAAAGACGCCGGCCTGATGGACTTCGCACAAGTAGACGGTCTTTTCTTCCATTTGCGCGGTGACCGTGACGGTGACGACGACCTCATGCAGGTTCTCGTCAATCGCCTGGTGACGCGTGTTGAGCTCGACTTTGGCCTCGGGCTTCCAGGACTGGCGAAACACCTCTGGCGTGCCGGGTGTCTCCAGTGAGCCGTCCTTAAGATAGATTTTCTGGATGGCGAACTGCTGTTGGTCGGCCTCGCTGGCCGCACCGGCGTTATCGGGCTGGGTGGCGCCATTGCCGTTGGGGGTCTCTGCCATGTTAAGCCTCAGTGTCGGGTGAACAGATCAGTTTAAAACGCGGTTACCTGCGGCCTTGCGTGGGCATGCTCGCTTCGCGCCAGGCGTTGAGCCCACCGCGAAGCTGATGGACTTCCGGCCACCCGAGCGCTTTGAGCGCATTAACTGCCTTGAGCGTGCGCTGGCCGTTGTCGCAATAAACGACAATACTGCGGTCTTTGAAGCGCTTTAGCCGGTCTTGGCGCTGGTCGAGATATTCCATGGGAATATTGACCGCGCCCGGCAGGTGGCTGGTTTGGTAAGCGTTTTCATTGCGGATGTCGACAAAGACGGCCTCGTCCCGGTTGTACAGTCGGGTGGCCTCCACGACATCAAGCGCATTGCGACTGCGCCGAAAGTTCATGATCTCATTGGCCACCAGGGCGGCCAGCACCACGACGAGCGCGGCGATGAGCAAGGGGTGGTTCACACTGAATTCGATAACTCTTTCCATGACCCGGCGCTGTTAGCATTGAATGATGGAGCGGGAGTATACCAGCCGAAATGAACAGCCGATGATGCGTTGGTGTTGGATTGTGGCCGTCATGGTTTTCTCTACGGCGCTCGGCAACGAGCCGGCGTCTCTTGACGAGCGCCAGGCGCGGCTTGAGACCCTGCATGAGGAGATCGGTGAGATCGGCGAGCGGATCGCCGCCGAGCGTGACCGTGCGGGGGGTGTCGAGGCTGAGCTCGCTCGCCTTGAGCAGCGGATCGGTGACGAGCGCCGGGCCCTGGCAGGGTTGGATGAGCAAATTCAGGCGAATGCCGCGGAAGTCGCCGAGCTCGAGTCAGCAGTGGCGCGCGAAACGGCCGAGGCGCAGCAGCATCGGGCCTTTCTGGCCGCCACCATTCGCTCGGCCTATCGCCGTGGTCAGGCCGATATGCTGCGGCTGCTGCTCGGCGAAAACGATCCTGCCGAGGTCCAGCGCCTGCTGGTCTACCAGCGCCACCTCGGCGCCGCCCGGGCCCATCGGCTCACCCAGGCGCAGGACGCTTTGCAGTCTCTGCAGGCACGGCGTGCGGCGTTGTCTGAGGCGCTGGCCCGTCAGCGCACGGATCGTGAAGCCCGCGCGGTGGCGCTGGCCACTTTGCAATCCAGTTTGGGTGAGCGTGAGGCGCTGCTGGCGGATATCGAAGACCGGATTGAGCGGGGTGATGCCCAAATTGCCTCGCGCCGCGAGGAAGCGGCCAGTCTGGCCAGCCTGATCGAGGAGATTGAGGCGCGCCTTGGCGAGGAGCGCCTCGGAGCCGAACCGCCGGATCTGCCGGCGCGTCAGGGTGAACTGGACTGGCCATTGGAAGGCCCGCTGCTGGCGCGTTATGGCAGCCAGCGCGCGGACGATCTGCAGTGGACCGGGCTGCTGATTGGCGCGGAGGCGGGCACGGAGGTCACCGCGCCGGCTGCCGGCCGGGTTGTTTTCTCTGATTGGTTGCGCGGCATGGGGTTGCTGCTCATTATTGATCACGGCAACGGGTTCATGAGCCTGTATGGACGCAACCAGGCCCTGTACTTTGAGGTCGGAGAGGCGGTCAGGGCCGGTGATGTCATTGCCACGGTGGGCCGCAGCGGTGGCCGCCATGAAACCGCCCTGTACTTCGAGCTCCGCGCCGACGGTGAGCCGATCGACCCCGTCGCCTGGTTGCAAACAGGCGGTCATCAGACCTGAGGATACGGATCATGCGCTTTCCCCGACTGCTTTACGGCCTGACCGCACTCACGCTGCTGGGGCTGTTGCTGGTGAACACCCAGGGCGTCATTGCCCAGCAGACGGCTGGGGAAGACGTACCACTTGAGGAACTGCGCGGTTTTGCCGAGGTGTACGAGCGCATTCAGCGTAATTACGTCGAGTCCGTCGACGATGAAACCCTTGTGCGCAATGCCATTCGCGGCATGCTCGAGCGACTCGATCCGCACTCGGCCTATTTGGATGCCAGCGAGTATCAGCAGCTGCAGGAGGGTACCCGGGGTGAGTTTGGTGGCCTGGGTCTGGAAGTGGGTACACGCGATGGTTTCGTCGAGGTGATTGCGCCCATTGATGGCACGCCGGCCGACGCCGCCGGGATACAGCCCGGTGATCTGATCATTCGGCTGGACGATCAGTCGGTGAAAGGGCTGGGTCTGCAGGAGGCGGTGTCGCAGATGCGCGGCGACCCGGGCACCGAGATTACCCTCAGCATTCTGCACGAAGGCGAAGACACGCCGCGGGAGATCACCCTCGAGCGTGCGGTGATCCAGGTGGACAGTGTGCGGACCCGCATGCTGGAGCCAGGCTTTGGGTATCTGCGCATTAGTCAGTTCCAGTCGCGTACCGGCGAGGATGTGCTGGAAGCGCTAAGCGATCTGAACGAAGAATCGGGCGGCCTTGAGGGGCTGGTGCTGGACTTGCGCAATAACCCGGGCGGCGTACTGGATGCCGCGGTGGATGTCTCGGATGCGTTTTTGAGCACCGGCGAGATCGTCTCGACCCGGGGTCGGCTCGAGCGGGCGAGCAGTCGCTTCACGGCGACGCCCAACGATGCCCTGAATGGGGCGCCACTGGTGGTGCTGGTGAACGCCGGCTCGGCGTCGGCCGCGGAAATCGTGGCCGGGGCGCTGCAGGATCATCGCCGGGCTGTGATTATGGGCGAGCAGACCTTCGGCAAGGGCTCGGTGCAGACGATTATGCCGCTGCGCAGTGGGAATGCGGTCAAACTCACCACAGCGCGTTATTACACCCCGGATGGCCGGTCGATTCAGGCCGATGGCATTGCCCCGGATGTGGAGATCGCCAACGTGACCGTCAGCGAGCGGGACGGGCGGGATGCCCGCACGCGTGAGTCCGATCTCCCCGGCCATCTGCAGCGCGAAGGTCGGCCGGAAGACGGTGAGGGTCCCGAGGCAACGGATGTGCCTGCCTCGAGCCTGGCATCACAGGATTTCGCCCTGGCCGAGGCCCTGAACCTGCTCAAGGGGCTCTCTATTCTCGGGCGCTAGCGCCGCGGCCAGGCCGCGAGCCAGATCAGCCCGCCCAGGCTGCCGATGATCCAGCTGATCATGGGCGCGTCGCCGAGCATCATCGGGCTGCGCCCATCCAGACCGGCGATCACGAACGCCGAGATCACCAGCGCTGCACCGACGGCGCCGGCAAAGTTGCGCCGACCGTTCTGGTGGACCGCGTCTCGTAATGCCTTGAGCTCTGCCTGCTGTTCGCTCAACTGGGCTCGCGTTTGGCTCACTTCGCCGATCGCCTCGTCGACGCGTCGGGGTAGCGCCGGCAGGATTTCACCAAGGCGCGGCAGCTCTCGGCGCAGATGCTTGACCACGGCCTGTGCACCGACCTGTTCTTTCATCCAGCGCTCGAGGTAGGGCTTGCCGGTGTCCCAGAGGTCGAGCTCTGGGTAGAGCTGTCGCCCCAGCCCTTCAATGGCGAGGAGGGTCTTTTGCAATAGCACCAGCTGTGGCTGGATCTCCATGTCAAAACGCCGACCGGTCTGGAACAGGCGCATCAGCAGGGCACCCAGGGAGATTTCGCCCAAGGGCCGCTCGAAAATCGGCTCGCAGACCGTGCGCATGGCCGCCTCGAATTCATCGACCCGGGTATCGGCTGGGACCCAACCGGACGCCACATGCAGCTCGGCGACACGGCGGTAGTCGCGATTGAAAAACGCGAGGAAGTTGTCGGCGAGGTAGCGATGATCGACCGGGCTCAGCGAGCCCATGATCCCGAAATCCACGGCGATATAACGCGGGTTGGCAGGATCCGTGACATCCACGAACACATTGCCCGGGTGCATGTCGGCATGAAAAAAGCTGTCGCGAAAGACCTGGGTGAAAAAGATCTCGGTACCGCGCTCGGCCAGGGCCTTCATGTCGACGCCCGCTCGCTTCAAGCCCTCGACATCGGAGATTTGCAGGCCGTGGATGCGCTCCATGACCATGACGCTGCGCCGGGTCCCTGGCCAGTAAATCTCGGGGACGTAGAGCAAGTCCGAATCGCGGAAATTGCGCTTGAGCTGGGTGGCGCTTGCCGCCTCGCGCATCAGATCGAGTTCGTCGTGCAGCGTGGTATCGAACTCGTGAACGACCTCCACCGGGCGCAAGCGATGGCCTTCGCTCCAGTAGCGCTGCGCTAGCCGAGCAAAGGTGTAAAGCACCCGAAGATCCCGGGCGATGGCGCGCTCAATGCCCGGTCGGACCACTTTAACGATGACGTCGCGGCCATCATGCAGGCGCGCGGCATGGACCTGGGCGATGGAGGCCGAGGCCATGGGTTCGGTGTCGAAGTGGGCAAACCAGCCATCGATCGCGTCTTCGTATTCCGCCTCGATGATCGCGCGGGCTTCTTCTCCAGGAAAAGGCGGCACGCGGTCCTGCAGACGCGAGAGCTCTTCTGCGATATCCGGTGGCAACAAGTCGCGACGGGTCGAGATGATCTGCCCGAACTTGACGAAGATCGGCCCGAGGTCTTCCAGCGCAAGCCGGATCCGCTCGCCGCGACGGCGCTGCTGGTGCCGAAACCAGGTCCAGGGCATAAAAACGCGCAAAAAGCGGAAGGGCCGGAACCAGCGCGTGGCGAACAGGACCTCGTCCAGACCGTAGCGCAAAAGGACCAGGTTGATCTGGGCCAGGCGCCAGAGCAGTCGGGGAGAGGGCATCATGCCGAATCGCCTCGTTGCTCCAGCCGCCGCAGCCGGGCCTCAAGCCGGTCAAACTCCTCACGCAGGGTATCGACGTCTTCCAGGAAGTGCGCGACCTCCGCGGCGGGCGGGAGCCAGCGGCGTTCCTCAGTGGCCAGTTCCGCGGCATTGCGCCCCAGGGTCTCAACGCTGCGCTGTCCCCAGGCCCAACCCGCGCGGGCCCCCTGCGCGGCACGCTGCGCGCTCGCCTCACCGACCATTCGCGCCAGCTGCGCTTCCAGATCGACATCCAGATCGGCAAATAGGGCGCGAACTTCCTGGATCGTGCCGATATCTCCACGAAACGCCACATCCCGACTGCGGCGGCCACGGGACAGGACCAATCCGGTCAGGCCGGCCACGGTCGCCTCCAGCAGGACATCACAGTCGCTCATGTCGGTGTTGTCGTGCATCAGCGCGATGCCGTCATCCGCAAAGCACACCCGCAGCGCCAGACTGCTGTCGGTTACACGCAAACCGAGCTCGCGGCCACTGAGCGGTGCGAGGCGTGCCTCGCTGTTGGGGTCGAGCGCCAGGATACGATTGACCCCCTGCTCGAACGGTGTGAGTGGCAGCCAATCAGTAGACATGGCCGTGGTGGAGGGCAACGATCCCTCCGCTCAAGTTGATATAGCCGCAGTCTTCAAAGCCCGCTTCTTCCATCATGGACTGCAAGGTCTCCTGGTCTGGGTGGAGCCGAATGGATTCGGCCAGATACCGATAGCTGTCGGCGTCGCTTGCGACGAGGCGACCCATCAGCGGGAGCAGCTGGAAGGAATACAGGTCATACAGGGGCCGCAGCGAGGCCACGTAGAGTTGCGAGAACTCCAGCACCACCAGCTGACCACCGGGCCGCAGCGCTGCCCGGATTGCTGCCAGGGCGCGGGGAATGCGGGTGACGTTACGCAGCCCAAAGGCCATGCTGATCCGGTCAAACTGGCGAGGCGGAAACGGCAATTGCTCGGCATCGGCAAGAACATACGCCAGATTGCCTGTCAGGCCCTCGTTCACCATTCGATCCCGCCCTTCATTGAGCATGGCGGCGTTAATGTCTGAGACCACCACCTGACCGTTGCGGCCGACCGCCTTGGCCAGGCCGATGCTGAGGTCACCGGTGCCCGCGGCGAGATCCAGCACGCGCTGGCCAGGCCGGGCATTGATGAGTCGCAGGGCCTGCTGCTTCCAGAGCCGGTGCAGCCCCACGGACATCAGGTCGTTCATGAGGTCGTAGCGGCTCGCTACCGAACTGAACACCTCGCCCACGCGGTGGACTTTCTCGTCAGCCGGGATTCGCTCGTAGCCGAAGTCGACTTCTTCGCTGGCGCTCATGTCGCTGTCCCTCCCTCACGCTGGTAGCCGGCCTCGGCGAGTGAGTCGAGGTAATCCTGCCAGTACTGCGATTGGTTTTCGCCCAGATCATAGAGCAGATCCCAGGAGTACAGGCCCGTGTTATGGCCGTCATCGAAATGGATCCGCAGGGCGTAGTGGCCCACCGGCTCGATGCGCGTGATGCCAACGGCGGTCTTGCCCACCTGGAGAACCGCCTGGCCTGGGCCGTGACCTCGGACCTCGGCTGAGGGTGAGTAGACCCGCAGGTATTCCGCCGAGAGCACAAAAGTCTGGCCGTCATCATAGTGCAGCTCAAGGGTTTTCGAGCCGCGATGCAGATGGATGTCGGTGGGCGTGTGCCCCGTGTCCCGGCGCTCGGGTCGTTTCATGACAGCCTCACAGGATGTAGCGACTCAGGTCCTCGTTATCGGCGAGGTCTGAGAGCTGGCGATCGACATAGGCGGCGTCCACGGTCACGGTCTGTTCACTGCGATCGGGGGCGGTGTAGGAGATCTCCTCGAGCAATCGCTCCATTACCGTGTGCAGGCGCCGGGCGCCGATGTTTTCCGTGCGCTCGTTTACCGCCCAGGCCACCTCCGCAATGCGGGCGACGCCATCGTCGGTGAACGTCAGCGTGACCCCCTCGGTGGCCAGTAGCGACTGGTACTGGCGAACCAGCGAGGCATCCGGCTCGGTGAGGATGCTGACGAAGTCGCTGACGACCAGCGAGTCGAGTTCGACGCGAATGGGCAGGCGGCCCTGCAGTTCCGGGATCAAGTCCGAGGGCTTGGACAGATGAAACGCCCCGGAGGCGATGAACAGGATGTGATCGGTGTTGACCATGCCGTGCCGCGTGGACACCGTGCTGCCCTCTACCAGCGGCAGCAGATCGCGCTGGACCCCCTCGCGCGAGACGTCTCCGCCCGCACCCTGCTCGGCCCGCTTCGCGACCTTGTCGATTTCGTCGACAAACACGATTCCGCTCTGCTCGACGGCCTCGATGGCCTGTTGCTTGATTTCGTCATCGTTCACCAGCTTCGCGGCCTCTTCTTCGCGAAGCACCCGCCAGGCATCCGCAATGCGCAGGCGCTGACGCTGGCTCTGCTGGCCGCCCAGGTTCTGGAACATGCCCTGCAGCTGGCTGGTGAGCTGCTCCATGCCGGGCGGCGCCATGATGTCCATGCCAGCGGACTGGCCGCGGATGTCGATTTCGATCTCGCGCTCGTCAAGCTCACCTTCGCGCAGTTTCTTGCGCATTTTCTGGCGCGTTGCATCCAGGCTGTCATCGGCTTCGCCGCCGCTGCGGGCCTGGGGCAGCAGCGCATCCAGGATGCGATCCTCGGCGGCGTCTTCTGCGCGATTGGCCTGGCGGGCCATCGCCTGCTCGCGCACCATTTTCAGGGCGTTGTCGGTCAGATCCCGGATGACCGATTCGACGTCGCGGCCGACGTAGCCGACTTCCGTAAACTTGGTGGCCTCGATCTTGATGAACGGGGCATTGGCGAGCCGCGCAAGGCGCCGGGCAATCTCGGTTTTGCCCACACCGGTCGGGCCAATCATGAGGATGTTCTTGGGCGTGATCTCCGGGCGCAGGCTCTCATCCACCTGCAGCCGGCGCCAGCGATTGCGCAATGCGTTGGCCACGGCGCGCTTGGCGTCACCTTGGCCGATAATGTGCTTGTCCAGCTCCTGGACAATCTCGCGGGGTGTCATTTCGCTCATGAGCCTGCCTCGTCCCCCAGCGTTTCAATCGTCAGCGTGTGGTTGGTGTAGATGCAGATATCGGCGGCGATCCCCAGCGCCCGGCTGACGACCGCCTCGGCGCCCAGGTCGGTGTCGGCGACCAGGGCTTGTGCGGCGGCCTGGGCATAGCCCGCACCGGAGCCGATCGCCATGAGTTCCCGTTCGGGCTCCACGACATCGCCATTGCCAGACAGCATCAACAGTGCATTCTGGTCGGCGACCATCAGCAGGGCCTCTAGCCGGCGCAGGGCCCGATCCGAGCGCCAGTCCTTGGCCATTTCCACCGCGGCGCGGGTTAAATTGCCGCGGTGGCGCTCAAGCTGGCCTTCAAACCGCTCGAATAGCGTGAAGGCGTCGGCAGTTCCGCCGGCGAAACCCGCAAGGACCTGCTCGTGATACAGGCGCCGGACCTTGCGCGCGTTGCCCTTCATCACCGTATCGCCCAGGGTGACCTGACCGTCACCCCCCAGCGCGACCTGCCCGTGGCGACGGACGGCCAGAATGGTGGTGCCCTCGAATTGCTGCACGGTTGTCTCCCGGCCTGAGTGGACCCGTATTCTAACGTAGCCGAAGCGGGTGGCGTTATCGGCGTCGGGCTCGCGGATGGGCCTGATCGTAGACCTCGGCCAGATGCTGGAAATCCAGATGGGTATAGATCTGCGTGGTACTGATATCAGCGTGGCCCAGGAGTTCCTGAACGGCCCGCAGATCACCACTGGATTCGAGTAGATGCGTGGCAAAGGCATGCCGCAGCATATGCGGATGCACGGGCTGGTCGAGGCCTTGCCGGGTGGCCAGGGCATTGAGGCGTTGCTGGATCGCTCGGTGCGAGAGCCGTCGCCCGCGGCGGCTCACAAACAGCGCGGGCTCGTGCGCGGCGGCAAGCGTTGGCCGAACGGCGAGCCACTGCTGGATGGCTTCCCGAGCCTGTCGGCCCACCGGCACCACTCGCGTTCGCGCGCCTTTGCCCGTGACCCGCAGCGTCTGCGGTACGCCGCTCAACTCCGCGGCATCCAGGGCCGCGACTTCAGCAAGCCGCAGCCCCGAGCCATAAATAAGCTCAAAAAGGGCCTGATCGCGGCACGCGAGGCCAGCGTCGTTGCTATCCGATGCCGGCGCGGCGGGGGCATTGAGCAGTTGCGCGGTGGTGTCGACATCCAGCGTGGTGGGCAGCCGGCGGTGCTGGCGCGGCGCGCTGATGTCGGCCGCCGGGTCCAGGTTGGCTCGGCCTTCGCGCTGCAAGTAGCGGTACAGACCGCGCACCGCTGACAGCCGGCGTTGCAGCGAGCGCGGCCGCAACCCGCGTCGATGCCCCTGGGCGACCCACTGGCGGACGTGATCGGCGCGCACGTCACGCCAGTCACTGATGCCCGTGCGGCTCAGCCAGTCAGCGAAGGCGTTGAGATCGCGCGCGTAATGTTGACGGGTGAGTGTGGCGAGGCGGCGTTCATCGCGCAGATGCGCCAGATAGTCATCAAGGACAGAGGCGAGCGACTCGGCGCTCAAGCGCGCTCCCCAGGCAGGGCGCGACGAAGCACCCGCGCCACCAAAGCACCGAGCTGGCCGAGAAAGATGGTGCCCTGCTCGTCGTGATAGCGCTCGGGGTCGCGGCTGCCAATTGCAATAAAGCCCCGCAGCGGGGGTTCATCCAACGGGATCACGGCCACCGAGGCCAGGCCTTCGGCCTGGTCACCAAAGATCAGGCCAAAGCGGTCGACATCGAAATGTCCGAGCACCGGGGTGCTGCCGGGGAAGTGTTCTTCCAGCTGGAGGGCCTCAGGATCGTCAGCGGCCAATACGGGGACGCCGGCCGCGGCGAGGTCATTGCCGATTAACAGCACCTGGACCACGTCGGCTCGAAAGTCCTGCCGCAGCCCGTCCCGAAGCGCGACCAGAGCCCCCTCGAGGTCATCCGCGGCCAGCAGCTCCAGCGTGAATCGGTGCAGCTGTTCGGCGACCCGGTCATTGTCGCGGGCGATGTACAGCAAATGGTCGAGGCGCTGAGAGAGTTCGCGCGCCTCTTCGCGCAGAATGGCCACCTGGTATTCGATCAGCGAAACAGCGCCCTCACCTGACTGATGAGGAACATCCAGTGCGGCGAGCACATCCTGGTGGCGGCGCAGCAAATCCGGGTGGGCGCGCAGATAGTCCAGTACCTGCTGCTCGTCGAGTGTCGCGCCCGTGGGGGCGGATTCTGGTGTTTGACTGCTCATGCCTCTCCTGCCGGTAGCCTGCCATCAAAGACCGTCTCGGCCGGGCCGGTCATCCACAGCGATTGGTCCTTGCCTGGCCAGTGTACCACCAGCTGGCCGCCCGTCAGGTCGACCTGCACACGGGGCTCGAGCCAGCCATTGATGATGCCGACGGCGACCGCGGCACAGGCGCCGGTACCGCAGGCCAGCGTCTCGCCGGCGCCGCGTTCGTAGACGCGCAGCTGGATGTGGTCGCGGCCCATGATGGCCATAAACCCGACATTGGCGCGATTGGGAAACGCCGGGTGATGTTCGATGACCGGGCCAAGGCGGCTGACTGGCGCCGTCGTCACCGCATCGACACGCAGCACGGCGTGCGGATTGCCCATGGAGACAACGCCGAGCTGGACGGTCTCGCCCTCGACCACCAGCGGATAGAGCGGCGCGGGTGCCTCGGCCTGAAACGGCACGGCAGCGGGCTCAAGCACCGGAATGCCCATGTCCACCTGCATCAGCCCCTCGTCTGTTGGGGTGACGCGGGTGAGCCCCGAGACGGTCTCTAACGTGATCGTGGCGGCTGGTGCAAGGCCGCGGTCGATAAGAAAACGTGCCAGGCAGCGGACCCCGTTGCCGCAATGCTCTACTTCCTCGCCATCCCGGTTCCAGATCCGGTAGCGAAAGTCGGCGGTGGTGCCGAGCGCGGGTTCCGCGACCAGGACCTGGTCGCAGCCCACGCCATACCGCCGGTCGGCAATCTGCCGGACGCGCTCGGCATCCAGGTGGACCGGCGTGCTGATCCCGTCGATGACCACAAAGTCGTTGCCAAGCCCCTGCATCTTGGTAAACGTGAGGCTCATGGCGCCTCCAGGAGGTGCTCGCCGCGCCAGAGGTCATCCACGCGCTCGCGCGCTCGGATCAGATGGGCCTCGGCGCCGTCGACCAGCACCTCGGCCGGGCGGGGCCGGGCGTTGTATTGCGAGGCCATCACAAACCCGTAGGCACCGGCATCGAAGATAGCGACCAGGGCACCCGGGCTCAGGGCAAGCGCGCGCTCGCGCCCAAGGACATCCGCGGTCTCGCACACGGGGCCGACCACGTCATACAGCCGGGTTTCATCGGCGGTCGTGTTGACGGCTTCGATGCGCTGCCAGGCGTCGTAGAGCGCCGGGCGCAACAGGTCCGTCATGGCGGCATCGACAATGGCGAAATCCCGGTGCCCAGGCTTGAGGTACTCCACCCTGGAGACGAGCAGGCCCGCTGCGCCAACGATGGCGCGGCCCGGCTCCATCAGTACACGCTGCGGCCGGTCCTTGAGCAGTGCGCCGAGTGACTCGGCCAGGGCGGCGGGGCTCGGTGGCGTCTCGTTTTCGTAGCGAATGCCCAGCCCCCCACCAATATCGAGGTGCTTGAGTGGCAAGCCCTGCTCGGCCAGCCGATCGACGAGGGCCAGGCTGCGAGACAGGGCATCGGCCAGGGGTTCAAGTTCGGTGAGCTGCGAGCCGATGTGGAAGTCGAGTCCCTCCACGCGCAGGCCCGGTCGCTCCGCCGCCCGGGTATACACGGCCTCGGCGGCATGAATGTCGATGCCGAACTTGTTATCGCGCAGTCCCGTTGAAATATAGGGATGCGTACGGGCATCGACATCGGGGTTGACGCGCAGAGAGACGGGCGCCTCGCGGCCAAGCCGCGTCGCGACCTCACTCAGGCGCTCGAGCTCGGATTCCGACTCCACGTTAAAGGCCAGAATGCCCACCTCAAGCGCGCGCTCGATCTCTGCCGTTGTCTTGCCAACGCCAGAGAACACCACGCGACCCGGGTCGCCACCGGCTTGGAGGACCCGCTCGAGCTCGCCCCCCGAGACGATGTCAAAGCCGCTGCCGAGGCGGGCAAGGAGCTGGAGGATAGCCAGGCTGCCGTTGGCCTTCACGGCATAGCAAATCAGGTGGTCGCGGTCGGCGAAGGCGGCATCGTAAGCGCGCCAGGCCGATTCGATCGCCGCGCGGGAGTAAACGTACAAAGGCGTGCCAAAGCGCGCGGCCAGGTCATCGACCGCGCAGTCTTCAACGGTGAGCGTGCCGTGCTGGCGCGAAAAGCTCACTGGCCCTCCGCGGTGTCTTCACTCGCCTGGTCGTCGGGTAGAAATAGATCACCCTTGACGCCGCAGCCAGCCAGGCTGAGCAGCAGAATGAAAAGCAGTGTGCCCAGTGCACGATGGATCATGGCGGACTCCGGTACAGCCGATTCCACAGTATAACGGCTGTGGGCGACGTTTTCGGCCCCTGTGCGTTACGCTATGCTGCATCATGACCGATTCAAAACTTCAAACGGTGGAGGTTGGCCCGGCTGGAGCCAAGGCCAGTGTGCTCTGGCTGCACGGCCTGGGGGCCAGTGGGCACGACTTCGAGCCCATTGTCCCGGAGCTTGGTCTACCCGCGGACGCGCCGGTCCGGTTTGTCTTTCCGCATGCCCCGGAGCGGCCCGTTACGCTTAATGGCGGCATGGTGATGCCCGCGTGGTATGACATCTACGGACTGACCGCCGGCACCCCGCAGGACGAACAGGGCCTGGACGAGGCGGCCGGGTGGATCGCGGCGCTGATCGAGCGGGAGGCCGAACGGGGCGTACCGGCTGAACGGCTGGTGCTGGCCGGGTTCTCCCAGGGCGGTGCCGTCGCGTTGCACGCGGGGCTGCGCTTTGCTGGCGGGCTTGCCGGCATCATGGGCCTGTCCACGTATCTGCCGCTGGCAGATCACTTGTCCCAGGCGCGTGCGGCGGCCCACCGTGATACCCCGATTTTCCTTGCCCATGGCGAGTATGACGGGGTCCTGGGGATCGAGCTGGGCACGGCGTCGCGGGACGCGCTGGCGGGCCTTGGCTATCCCGTTGAATGGCACGCCTATCCCATGGAGCACCAGGTGTGCCTGGAAGAGATTCAGGCGATCGGCGTCTGGTTGCGACAGGTGCTGGCGCTTTAGTCGCCGGCCAGTCGGGCGCGTGCGGCTGCCACCTGCTGATGGACCTGGGCGGGCGCGGTGCCGCCGAGGTGATCGCGGGCGGCCATTGAGCCGTCCACCGTCAGCACCGCGTACACGTCGCTCGCAATATGCTCGCTGAAGCCCTGCAGGGTCTCCAGAGAGAGGTCTGACAAGTCCTCCCCGTGCTGGACGCCGTAGGCAACCGCTTCGCCAACAATCGCGTGAGCATCCCGAAAGGGCACACCCTTGCGGACCAGATAGTCCGCCAGGTCGGTGGCCGTGGCAAAGCCCGCCCGGGCGGCCTGCCGTGTCCGTTCACGATTGACGCTCAGGGCAGGCACCATGTCGCCGAATGCGCGCAGGCTGTCATGCAGCGCGTCCGCGGCATCAAACAACGGCTCCTTGTCTTCCTGATTGTCGCGGTTGTACGCGAGGGGCTGGCCTTTCATCAGGGTGAGCAGTGTGTTGAGGGCGCCATGGACGCGGGCGGATTTGCCACGGACCAGTTCGGCGACATCCGGATTTTTCTTTTGCGGCATGATCGAGCTGCCGGTACAGAAGCGATCGGGTAGCTCAATGAAGCCGGTCAGCGGCGAAGCCCACAGGACGAGCTCTTCGGCCATCCGGGAGAGATGCGTCATTGTCAGCGCAGCCGCCGAGACAAACTCGATGGCAAAGTCGCGATCCGACACCGCATCCAGGGAGTTGCGGGTGGGCGCCTCGAAACCCAGTTCTGCGCAGGTCTGCTCGCGGTCAATGGCGAAGGTGGTGCCCGCCAGGGCCGCCGAGCCCAGTGGCGACTGATTGACCCGCACCCGGGCGTCGGCAAGCCGCGCCTCGTCGCGCACCAGCATTTCGTACCAGGCCAGCATGTGGTGGCCAAAGCTCACCGGCTGAGCGACCTGCAGGTGGGTAAAGCCGGGCATGACGGTGTCGGCCTCGCGCTCGGCCAGATTCACCAGGCCCGCCTGAAAATGCCGCAGCAGGTGGGTCGCCTCATCGATCGCTTCCCGAAGCCACAGCCGCACGTCCGTCGCGATCTGGTCATTGCGTGAGCGGCCGGTATGCAAGCGCTTGCCGGCATCCCCGATGCGCGCGGTCAGGCGCGCTTCGATGTTCATGTGCACGTCTTCAAGGGCGGGGTCCCAGGGGAACTCGCCGGCCTCGATCTCGGCGGCAATCGCCGCCAGGCCGTCGATGATGGCGGTCGCATCCGCTTCGCTGAGCACACCGCAGCGGGCGAGCATGCGGGCATGGGCCTGGGAGCCCCGGATGTCCTGCCGGTAGAGCCGCCGATCGTAGTGTTCCGAGGCCGTGAAGGCCGCGACGAAGTCATCGGTTGCTTCGCTAAAGCGCCCGCCCCACATCCCTTTGCTGTCTGCCTTGCTCATCAACGCGTTCCGACGTGTCTGCTCGATGCCGGCAGTATACCAGCCGGCCTGGCGTATCGCCGGATGCCGCGGGTGTGAACCGTTTGGCGTTTATTTGCGGCGCGCTTGCGCATATTAGGCGCCTCACGCCGCCGCCCGGCGGTTTGCATTCCACCGCTTTAGAACGAAAGAGGCCGATTGATGAAGATTGTGATTGCCTGTAGCAACGACGCGCTGCGTCACCGCCTTGCCCGACTGGTTGCGACGGGCCCGATGGGCCGGGTGACCGCGGTGCTCGACGAGCCTGAGGACGCTATCGAGCGCCACCAGGCCGACCCCGCCGCCGTCATTTTGCTGGGCATGTTCGAAGAGGCCGACCTGCAGATCGCGCTGGCGCTAAGCCAGACACCGGTGCCCCCGGCGATTCTGCCGGCGACGTCATTGCAGGCGCCGGTCCTCAGCACCCTGGAAGAGGCTGGTATCGACCATATCCTTGACTATGTTCAGCCGGAGCGCCTGGCGGCGGCGCTGAATCAGGCCGAGCCGTTGACTCGGGGTCAGGTGGCCGCGCTACAGGGCGGCCGGCATGCCAGTCATCGCCGGCATATTCTCTGTCGGCGGCGGGCGGGCCTTGGTCTCATCCCCGTCAACGACGTGCGCTACTTCATGGCAGACCACAAATACGTCACCGTCCAGCATGATGACGGCGAGGACCTGATTGAGGACTCACTGTGTCAGCTCGAAGCGGAATTCGGCCCGCGCTTTCTGCGCGTACACCGCAGCGCCCTGGTGGCGCGTGACAGCCTGCGAGGCCTCGAAAAGGACCTCTACGGCCAGACCCACGCGCTGATTGACGGGATGGCGACCCGTGTTCCGGTCAGTCGGCGCCGGCTACCGGCCGTACGCCGCTGGCTACGCGAGGCGTCCACCCCCAGCTGAACGTTGGCCGGGCGGCGTCGGCACGGTATGGTTGCGGCAGATCCACTCGGGCCCGCCGCGGCCGCCGACCTAAACAGCACGATGCCATGTCAATTGATCACCTGCGTATTGCGACGCGTCGCAGTCCCCTCGCGCTCTGGCAGGCCGAGCACGTCGCCGAGCGGCTGCGTCAGCACCACCCCGGGCTCCATGTCGAGTTGGTGGGCATGTCCACCCGTGGTGACGAGATCACCGACCGGCCGTTAATGGCCGTGGGTGGCAAGGCCTTGTTCGTCAAAGCTCTGGAAGAGGGCATGCTCGAAGGTCGCGCCGATATTGCCGTGCACTCCATGAAAGATGTGCCCGCCGTGGTGCCAGACGCCTTTCGTCTGCCGGTTATCCTCGATCGGGATGACCCCTGTGATGCCTTCATTTCCACGCACTATGCCGATGTCAGCGAGCTACCGGCCGGCGCTCGGGTCGGCACCGCGAGCCTGCGACGGGAATGCCAGTTACGGGAGCGCCGGCCCGATCTTCAAATCGAATCCCTGCGCGGTAATGTCCAGACACGCCTGGGCCGTCTCGAGTCGGGCGACTTTGATGCCATCGTGCTTGCGGCCTCGGGTTTGCGCCGCCTGGGCATGGCAGAGCGGATCACCCGCATCATGCCCCCGGCGGACAGCCTGCCGGCGGTCGGCCAGGGGGCGCTTGGCATCGAGTGCCGCGCGGGCGATGCCGAGGTCGAAGCCCTGATTACCGCGTTGGACGACCGCGACACCCATGACCGCGTCGCCGCAGAGCGCGCCGTTAACACCCGCCTGGAGGGCAGTTGTCATGTGCCGCTGGCCGCGTATGCGGAGCTGGCGGGCGATTCGCTGTGGCTGCGGGCCCTGGTCTCGAGCCGGGACGGGCAGCGGGTGCTTCGGGCCGAGGGCCGCGCACCGCGGGCCGAGGGACCGGCCCTGGGGCTCTCTCTGGCGGAAGATTTGCTGGCACGGGGCGCTGGCGAGATTCTGGCAGAAGTGCATTGACTCGAGATTTGACGGGCCGGCGTGTGCTCGTGACCCGACCCGCTGGGCAGGGTGAGGGGCTGGCGCAGCAGCTCGAGGCGCTTGGCGCTGAGGTGCTTCAGCGTCCCGCGCTGGCCATTGAGCCACGGACGCCGGCGGACTGGCCACCGGCTGAGCCGGTGGACTGGTTCGTCTTTACCAGTCCCAACGCTGTGCAATGGGCCCTGCCGTGGCTGGACTCGATTGATCGCTCGCGTGCGCAGATCGCGGCGGTGGGCCCGGGCACAGCGGCACGGGCCCAGGCCGACGGGTTGCCCGTTGCCGTCGCGCCGCGGGCCGGTGGGGGCGTCGATGAGCTGTTGGCAGAGCCTGACTTTGCGCCGGCCGCCGGAGAGCGCGTGCTGATCTTCCGGGGCGAAGGGGGTCGCGAGCGACTGCAGCAAGTATTGCGCGAAGGCCAGGTCATTGTCGTGGAGGTGGATGTTTATCGGCGGGTCCCCGCCGCCGCAGCGTTGGATGTGCCGCCGGCATGGCGATCGGCCCCCCTGGATGCGACGGTCGTGACGAGCCGGGCTGGGTTGGACGCGTTGCTCGGCATGACAGGCCAACCCGCGCTACAGTGGCTACAAGCCAGCCGTCTGATCACAGTCAGTGATCGGGTGGCGGCATATGCCCGCGCGATGGGGTTTGTCGACCCTGTTGTCGCTGCCGGGGTCGCGGATGCCGATTTGTCCGCCGCCGTTGTCCAGGCCTTGCAGAGAGAAGGCAATGACTGAAAAGAACACCGACAAGCCAAACACTGATAAGCCGGATGCCGAACCGCCGCCGAAGTCCGCGTCCAAGCCGGCTCGGGCAACCAAAGCGGCCTCGGCTAAGACAGCGAAGTCGGCGCCATCGGAGTCGTCGGATCAATCGACGAAGACGCCGCCGCCACCGCCACCGCGTCGAAGCGTCACCGGCGTCATCGCCCTGGTGGGCGTCTTGGTGATTGGTGGCCTGGGGGGTGCAGGCGGCTGGTTTCTCTACGAGCGCGTGGCGTCCTTAAGCGCTGAGCAAGCCGGGTTTGCGGACCAATCGGCCCTGGCAACGCTGCGATCCGAGCAAAGTGAGCGACTGGGCGAGCTTCAGGGCCGGCTGAATGGGTTGAGCGACAACCTGGATAATCGCCTGGAGTCCATGGCGCGACTCGAAAACCGGTTCGAAGATCAGGTGGAAGCGCGTGACGCCCTCGCGGATCGGGTGGATCAACTCTTCCGGCGCATGCAGTCGGAGACGGATGACTGGCGAGAGGCTGAGGCTGCTTACTTGGCCGGTATTGCCGTCAATCGCGTGCGTTTCAATCGCGACATCCCCGGGGCGCTTGAGGCGCTTGAGGCTGCTGATCGGCTGCTGGCCGGGCTTGGTGGTGCGGGCATTGATGGCCGGGAGGCGATCGCGCGGGCGACTGATCGCCTGCTCGACGCGGAGCGGGCAGACACCGCGGCCATCATGACTGGCCTGAGCCGCACCGCGGACCGGCTGGCCGATCTGCCGCTGGCCGAGGGGATTGAGCGCCGCCAGGCCCGTGAGGCGGATGACCCGGCACCCCGCGAGACGACGGGCTGGCGCGGCCGTCTGGAGCGGGCTTGGACGCAGCTGCGCGCGGGCCTGGAGGGTCTGGTGACGGTCAGTCGGGATCGCCAGGTCGAGCCGCTGCCGGATCCCGAGGCGCGATTCCTCCTGCAGCAGAATCTGACCCTGCAGATTGAATCCGCTCGCCTGGCGGCGCTGCGCGGCAATGCCGATGTCTACCGGGACGCAGTGGCGCGAATTGACGGGTGGATTGCGGCGTATTTTGATTCCGCCTCCGAGCGCGTGACAGACGTGCGCGCCACGTTGGCGGAGCTGCGGGGTCTGCGCGTGGATTCGGCGCGCCCGGCCATTGCGGATGACCTCGAGCCGTTGCTGGAGAGCGGAGGCCAGCCATGATGCGGCGCACGCTCAGTCTGCTGGTGTTGTTGCTGCTCAGCGTGGGTGGCGCCCTCTGGTTCGAGCGCCAGAGCGGCTTTGTGATGGTCCGAGTGGGTGACCTGACCCTGCAGAGCAGTCTGTTTGTGGCGCTCGCCGCGGTGGTGGTGGTCTGGGTGCTCGCGGCGGTGGTCGCCTCGCTGGTCCGGCGCTTGCGCCACGTACCCTACCGAATCCGCGGCCGGCTAGGGCAGCGTCGCGGCATTCGTGCCCGCCATGAACTGGTTGAGGGCTTGATTGAGCTCGCGGAGGGCCGTTATGCCCTGGCGGAAAAACGGCTGGAGAGCAGTGCCGGTGCTGCACGTCTGCCCGTGTTCAATCACCTGCTCTCAGCCCTGGCCGCCCAGCGTCGGGGGGATTGGAAGCGCCGGGATGATTTGCTGGCTGAGGCGGATGCCGCCGAGCCGCGGGCGCGACTGGCGGTTGGCCTGGTGCAGGCACGCCTTCAAGTGGAGGCCGCACAGTGGGAACAGGCCCTGGCGACCCTGGGATGGCTGCGCAAGGAGGCGCCCCGCAATCATCGTCTCCTCGCGCTGATGGCGCGGGCCCTGCAAGCACTGGAGGATGAGGCCGGCCTGGAGGCTCTGCTGCCCGATCTGCGTCGGGAGGCGGTCCTGCCGGACGATGAAATGACCGCGCTCGAGGCCCGGCTGCTGGAGCGCCGGCTGACCGCACTGGGGCCGAATGCCGGGGCGGATGCCCTGGCGCAGGTCTGGAAGGCATTACCGCGAGCGCGTCAGCGCGACCCTGAACTGCGAGCCCGTTACGCGCGCGCGCTTATTGAGGCGGATTGTCCGGCGACGGCCGAGCGGCAATTGCGGCGCTGGCTCAAAGATCGGTGGGCGAGCGAGCTCGTGGAAGTCTATGGCGAGCTCGAAATGGATCCGCCCCAACGAGCCTACAAACCGCTGACCGATTGGCTCAAGGAGCGTCCGGAGGATCCGACACTGCTTCACGCGGCCGCTCGGCAGGCCATCCGCTGCGCCTTGTGGGGTCAGGCGCGCAGCTATCTGGAAGCCGCAACGGCACGCGCGAGCGATCCGGCCATTGATCGACTTCTGGCCGAGCTCTACGAGCGCCTGGATGAACCAGAAAAAGCGCGCCTGGCCTACCGCCGGGCCCTGGGCCTTGCGCCGACGCTCGCTCTCGAGGGTCCGGTCAGGCAATAAGCACCGTGGAGCCAGTGGTTTCGCGTGCCTCCAAGGCACGGTGGGCTTCAGCCGCGTTAGCCAGCGGCAGCCGCTGACCAACCTGAACCGTTACGGCGCCGCGCTCAATCACGTCGAACAGGGCCTCGGCGCTGTGCTGCAAGTCCGCGGCGGTGCCGATGTAATCGAAAAGGGTCGGCCGGGTAAGAAACAGCGACCCACCGGCGGCCAGTTGTCCAACCTCGATGGCCGGCGGCTTGCCGGAAGACTGGCCGAAGCTCACCAGCAGGCCGCGCTTGGCCAGGCAATCCATGGACGTCATCAAGGTATCCGCACCCACGGAGTCGTAAACCACGGCGACGCCTTCTCCACCCGTGAAATGCCGCACACGCTCAGTAATGTCTTCGCGGCGGTACAGAATGGGATGATCACAGCCATGGGCCTGCGCGAGCTCGGCCTTTTCTTCGCTGCCCACGGTGCCGATCACCGTGGCACCGAGTTGTTTAGCCCACTGACAGGCGATCAGGCCAACGCCGCCGGCCGCCGCATGAATCAGGATCGGTTCGCCAGGCTGCACGGCATGGATCTGGGCCAGCAACATGTGCGCGGTCATCCCTTTGAGCATCATGGCGGCCGCCTGCTCGTTATGGATGGCATCTGGCAGGGGGACCAGTCGATCTGCGGGAATAATCCGCTCCTCGGCATAGGCCCCCGGTGGTCTTGCCGCATAGGCGATACGCTGACCCGGCTGCAAGCCAGTCACGGCGTCACCCACCGCCACAACCTCCCCGGCCGCCTCAACGCCAGGGGTAAAGGGCATGGCCGCTGGCGGGTACAGGCCCGTGCGGAAGTAGACATCGATGTAATTCACCCCAATGTGGGTGTGCCGTACCCGGACCTCGTTCGGCCCGGGAGCCGGTACATCGACCGACTCGAACTGCAAGGTCTCGGGCCCGCCGAACGCGTGAATGCAAATCGCCTGGGTCATGGTTCAGCTCTCCTTGTCGCTGGCCGCCATGGCGGCTTCAACGCCGGCCAGCGCGGTCAGATTGACGATGCCACGCACGGTCACCGAGGGCGTGAGGATATGCGCGGGCTTCGACATGCCCAGAATGATGGGCCCGATGGACACGGCATCGGTCACCGTCTTGAGCAGATTAAAGGCAATGTTCGCCGAATCGAGCGTGGGCATGATCAGCAGATTGGCCTGCCCTTCCATGCGCGAGTTCGGGAAGATTCGGCTTCGAATCGACTCGTTGAGGGCGGCGTCGCCGTGCATCTCGCCCTCCACCTCCAGCGCCGGATCGCGATCTTCGAGGAGTTGCAGCGTCTCGCGCATCTTGATTGCCTCCGGCGCGTCCGACGTCCCGAAGTTGCTGTGAGACAACAGCGCGACCTTGGGCACCATACCGAAGCGGCGGATTTCGTCGGCGGCGAGCACGGTCATCTCGGCGAGCTGATGGGCGGTCGGGTTCTGATTGACGTAGGTGTCACACAGAAAAAGCGTGCCCTTGGGCGTAATGATCGCGTTCATGGCGGCGAGATTACGAACCCCCGTGCGCCGGCCGAGCACTTCGTTCACATAATCAAGCTGGCGGTGATACTTGCCGACAGCACCGGAGAGCATCGCATCCGCCTCGCCCCGTCGCACCATCAGCGCGGCGATCACGGTGTTGCGTGTGCGAACGATCTGGCGGGCCCGGTCCGGCGTGATGCCCCGGCGCTCCATGAGCGAGTGATAGAGCTGCCAGTATTCCCGGAAGCGCGGATCATCTTCCGGGTCGACCAGCTCAAAATCCTCGTCGATGGTGAGCCGCAGGCCAAGCCGCTCGATCCGCATTTTGACCACGCGTCGGCGGCCAATGATGATCGGCTGGGCGAGGCTGTCGTCCACCACCAGCTGCACGGCCTGGAGGATGCGCTGATCCTCGCCATCGCCGTAGACCACCCGTTTCGGGTTCTGGCTGGCCCGCTCGAAGATGGGTTTCATCAGCAAGCCCGACTGGAAGACGTAATCGGAGAGACGCCGGCGATAGGCGGCGAAATCCTCGATCGGGCGGGTCGCGACGCCGCTTTCCATGGCCGCGCGGGCCACTTCTGGTGCAATGCGGGTAATGAGCCGCGGGTCGAACGGCTTGGGAATCAGATACTCCGGCCCGAAAGACAGCGGTTTGCCACCATAGGCCGCAACGACCACGTCCGAGGACTCCATGGTCGCCAGGTCCGCAATCGCGCGCACGCAGGCCTTTTTCATCTCATCATTGATCGTCGTCGCGCCGACATCCAAAGCGCCGCGGAAGATGAACGGAAAGCAGAGGACGTTGTTGACCTGGTTGGGGTAATCCGACCGACCGGTCGAGATGATCGCATCCGAGCGTGCCTCAAATACGTCCTCGGGCCAGATCTCCGGCGTGGGGTTCGCCAGGGCCATGATCATGGGTTTGTCCGCCATGCGCTTGACCATGTCCTGATCCAGGACACCGGGCGCGGACAGCCCCAGGAAGATATCGGCCCCCTCAATGGCTTCTGCCAGTGTGCGCGCCTTGCTACTCGTGGCATAGACGCCCTTGCGATCGTCCATGTACTCCTTGCGGCCCTGGTAGATCACGCCCTGACGGTCGGTGGCGATGACGTTCTCGGGTTTGAGTCCCATGGACACGAGTAGGTCCAGGCAGGCGATGGCTGAGGCGCCGGCGCCGGAGGTGACGAGTTTCACGTCCTCGAAGCGCTTGCCGACGAGTCGCAGACCGTTGTAGATCGCCGCCGCGGCGGTGATCGCGGTGCCGTGCTGGTCGTCATGGAACACCGGAATGTTCATGCGAGCCCGCAGCTTCTCCTCGACCTCAAAGCACTCCGGTGCCTTGATGTCTTCCAGGTTGATGCCGCCGAAGGTGGGCTCCAGCCGAGCGATGGTCTCCACGAGCTGATCGGCATCGGTTTCATCGATCTCGATATCGAACACATCGATCCCGGCGAACTTCTTGAAGAGCACGCCCTTGCCTTCCATAACCGGTTTGGAGGCCAGCGGGCCGATGGCACCCAGTCCCAGAACGGCGGTGCCATTGGTGATGACGCCTACCAGGTTACCGCGCGCCGTGACATTGGCGGCCTCGCGTTCATCCTCGGAAATCGCCTCGCAGGCCGCAGCAACGCCGGGGCTATAGGCGAGTGCCAGGTCGCGCTGGTTGGCCAGCGGCTTGGTGGGGGCCACCTCGATTTTCCCGGGGGTCGGGTAGCGGTGGTATTCGAGGGCGCTTTGCTTGAAGTCCTCAGCCATGGGGGTTTCCTTGGGTCATTTCAGTGGTTCAGGGTTCAGAAATTCGGTGAGATGCTCGGTAAACGGCCCGGGTGCCTCGGCGTGAACCCAGTGTCCGACACCGGGTAGCCCGATCACGCGGGCCTGCGGAAAAACGCGGTGGATGGCAGCCGTACCGGCCGGCGTGACATATCCGGAGGCCTCGCCGTGGATAAACAGCGCCGGGCCGCTCCACGTCGGGGTGCTGTCCAGCGGCCAGCCCTGAATGACGGGCAATTGATCCGCCAGAATGTCCAGCGGGATGCGCCACTGCCAGGTGCGGCCCTCGCGTTGTAGGTTAGTCAGCAGAAACTGCCGAACCAGATCAGACGGGATCGCGGGCGCCAGGGCGGCATCGGCGTCCGCGCGACGGCTGATGGCCTGCAGATCGACTTGCTGCAAGGCGGCAATGATGCCGCCGTGTTCTGCGCCGTGGTCATAGGCGACGGGCGCGATGTCGACCACCACCAGCCGCTCAACGCGGGCGGGATGACACAGCGCCATCGTCATGGCGACCTTGCCCCCCATGCTGTGGCCAACGAGTCGAGCCCGTTCAAGGCCCTGGCGGTCCATCAGAGCGATGACGTCGTCTGCCAGGCGCCGGTAATCCATATCGGGATGGGCTGGCGATTGGCCATGGCCGCGCAGGTCGGGCAGCAGTACGGTGTGGCTGTCCTCGAAAGCCCGCGCGATACCCCGCCAGTTGGCCCCGGAGCCATAGAGCCCGTGCAGCATAATCAACGGTGGGCCTGAGCCGGATTCGTTGACGGCGAGTTCGAGTGGCGGTTTCAAGCGGGGCGCTCCTCATGATCGGTGCTGAGCGCTCGGAGCTCCTGCATGGCCACCCCCAGCATGGCGCTTTCCGGCTGCGGAACGCCGCTGATCTGATCAACGCTCTGGCGGAAGGTCGTCAATCGATCGCCGTTGTCGGTCATCCATTGCTCGATCCGCTCGGCTGCCGGATCAGCCGCTGTCTCCGCCAGGATAGTCTCGGTCAGGCGGCGCTGTTCGTCGTGCAGGCCCTCCAGCAGCCCGCCGCGGAAGCGAACCTGCCAGTCGTCCACTGCGATAAAGGCATGGATCGCCTCACGCAGGGTCTCAAGGCCCAGGGCATGGGCCGCGCCGAAATGGATCCGGGCGGTGTCCTCCAGCGTCGCGTCGCGGTTGGCCGCCGCTGCGGCGATGTCGAGCGCGTCATAGAGCGTTGGCAGACGGCTGATCCGCTGGGCAAGGGCATCGGGCGCCCCGGCGTCAATATGGTGCTGGCGACGGGCCTCGAGGCGTTCGAATTCGGGCTCGGCCAGCAGCTCGGGCAGGCCCTGCTCGAGGGTGTTGATGGTCTGACTGGCGCGGTCCAGCCAGTCGCTCATGCCATTGGCCGGCAGGCTCCGCCGCAGCATCCAGATGGTGGCGCGCTCCTGGAGATCACAGAGCGCATGGAGCATGGCGTGCTGGTGATCGGCGCTGATTTGATGATCCAGGGCATCGATGTCATGCCAGAGCGTGCGCAATCCGTAGAGTTCACGGGCGGCGACAAAGGCCCGGGCGGCGTCCGCAGTATCGGCACCGGTCACCGCGGTCACGCGCATCAGGAAGGTGGCGCCCATGCGGTTGAGGATGTGATTGACCAGATTGGTGGCAATAATCTCGCGGCGCAGAGGGTGCTGGTCGATTCGGCGGCTGCAGCGGGTTTGCAGGGGGGCCGGGAAGTAGGCAATCAGGTCTGGCAGGTATTCCTCGCCCTGCACCAGTTCGGTCTGCAGCAAAGCTTCGTAACTGCGGATTTTGGTGTAGGCGAGCAGGATGGACAGCTCAGGTCGGGTCAGGCCGAGGCCTTGTTGCTGGCGGTCGGTCAGCGTCTCGTCGTCCGGCAGCTCCTCGACCACTCGGTCCAGCCGGCCCTCTCGCTCGAGGGTGCGCATCGCCCGGGCGTGCTCATCCAACCGCTCTGCCGCGCGATCCTGCATCAGGCTCAAGCCCTGTGTCTGACGGTAGTTGTTGGCCAGCACGTGGTCGGCCACCGCCTCGGTCATATCCGCCAGCAGCCGGTTACGCTGCTTGACCGTGAGCTCGCCGTCATCGACGACGCCGTTCACCAGGATTTTGATGTTCACCTCATGGTCGGAGCAGTCGACGCCGCCGGAGTTATCAATGGCGTCGCTGTTGACCCGGCCGCCTGCGAGCGCAAAGGCGACCCGCCCGAGGGCAGTGATCCCGAGGTTGCCGCCTTCACCGATGACCTGGCAACGCAGGTTCTCGGCGTCGACCCGGACCGCGTCGTTACCCTTATCGCCGACGTCGGCGTCGCTTTCATCCTCGGCTTTGATGTAGGTGCCGATGCCGCCATTCCACAGCAGGTCGACCGGTGCCTTCAGGATCGCCTGAATGAGCTCGTTAGGCGTCAGCTGCTCGGCGCTGATGCCGAGTGCCGCACGGGCGGGTTCACTCAGCGCAATGGATTTCGCGGTGCGTGGCCACACACCCCCACCGGTGGCAATGCGGGCACGGTCATAGTCATCCCAGGTGGAGCGCGTTAGGCCAAACAGCCGCTCACGCTCGGCGAAGGCGGCGTCTGCATCCGGGTCGGGGTCAATGAAGATGTGGCGGTGATCGAAAGCCGCAATGAGGCGAAGGGTGCGGGACTGCAGCATGCCATTCCCAAAGACATCGCCCGACATATCGCCGACGCCAACGGCTGTGACCGGGGTGCGCTGGATATCTCGGCCCATCTCCCGGAAGTGGCGCTGAACGGCCACCCAGGCCCCGCGCGCGGTGATGCCCATTTTTTTGTGGTCATAGCCGGTCGAGCCGCCGGAGGCAAAGGCATCATGCAGCCAGAAGTCATAGGCCTCGGCGATGGCGTTGGCATCGTCCGAGAAGGTGGCGGTGCCTTTGTCGGCGGCCACCACAAGGTACGGGTCGTCGTCGTCATAGCGCACCACGCCGGGCGGCGGCTGGATCTGGTCATCGACGATGTTGTCGGTCACATCCAGCAGTCCACGAATGAACATCTGGTAGCAGGCGAGCACTTCATCGGCTTGCTCGGCCCGCGATTTGGGAAGTTGCTTGCAGACAAACCCCCCTTTCGCGCCCACGGGCACGATGACGGCGTTCTTCACCATCTGCGCCTTCATCAGGCCGAGTACTTCTGTGCGGTAGTCCTCACGCCGGTCCGACCAGCGCAGGCCACCCCGCGCGACCTGACCGCCGCGCAGGTGCACGCCCTCGACGCGCGGTGAGCTCACGAAAATCTCGAACGCAGGGACGGGCTTGGGGACACCGGGGATGTCGCCTGGGCGAAGCTTCAGGGCCAGATAATCCCGCGGAGCGCCGCAGTCATCCTGACGGTAGCGATTAGTGCGCAGCGTGGCCTGTATGGCGGCGAGCATCCGTCGGAGAATGCGGTCTTCATCGAGGCTGGAGACCTCGTCCAGACCGGCCTCGATGGTCGCTGCCAGGTCCTCGGCACGCTGCGCATCGCCTCGCTCGGGATCAAATCGGGCCTCGAACAAGGCGACCAGGTTGGCTGCGATGGTCGGGTTGGCGGCCAGCGTTTCTTCGATGTAGGGCTGGCTGTAAGGCGTGCCGGCCTGGCGCAGGTATTGGGCATAGGCCCGGAGAATGGTGATTTCCTGCCAACTGAGGCCAGCCGAGAGAATCAGCCCGTTAAAGCCGTCATCATCGGTCTCGCCCCGCCAGATGGCGGCAAACGCCGCCTGGAAATGATCGCGCAGGGTGCCGGCGTCGAGCTCGCGGCCTGGATCGTGTTGCAGGCCGAAGTCGTGTATCCACCGAGGCGCCCGGTCTTTGGGGTAGATCCCGTAGGGGCGCTCATCCATGACCTGCACGCCCATGTGCTCGAGCACGGGTAGCACCGCGGACAGGCTGATGGGCTCGCCCGTGTGATACAGCTTCAGGCGCAGGCTGCCAGCGGGGGCCTCGAGTGGCCGGTAGAGGCTGATCGCCAGGCCGTTCTGCTGATCCAGGCTCTCCAGCCGGTTGATGTCCTGAGCCGCCGTGCGCGGACTGGTGTCCTCGCGATAGGCGGCACTGACGGCATCGCCGTAGGCCTGATGCAGCCGGGTACCCCGCGCTTCACCGTCGTGCTCGAGCAAGGCCTGACCAAGATCATCCGACCACGACCGGGTGGTGGCGGCGATCTGGGCTTCTACCGCTTCATGATCCACATCCTCAACCGGCTCACCGCCGAGATGGATAACGAAGTGAATGCGAGCGAGGACCGCTTCGGAGAGCTGCACGGTGAACTCGGAATGCTCGCCGCCGAACGCATGCATCAGGATGGCCTGCATGCGTTGGCGGATTTCAGTGTCGTAGCGGTCGCGGGGCGCGTAGATCAGACAGGAGACGAAGCGTCCGAAGCGGTCATGGCGCACGAACAGGCGCACGCGCTGGCGCTCCTGGAGCTCCAGGATGCCCAGTGCCGTCTCACGCAGCGTGGGGATGTCGGTCTGGAAGAGCTCATCCCGGGGGTAGTTTTCGAGAATATGGGCGAGCGCCTTGCCGGCATGGCTGTTGTCGCGCAGCCCGGCACCGGCGAGGATGGCCGCGACACGTCGGCGCAGCAGGGGAATGTTGCGGGGGCTGCGACTATAGGCCGCCGAGGTGTACAGGCCCAGAAACCGGTGTTCGCCCACGACCTCACCGCGGGCGTTGAAGCGCTTCACGCTGATACTGTCCATGTAGCCCCGGCGGTGCACGGTGGCTCGATGGCTTGATTTCGTCAGTAGCAAGGGGTCGGGGTCGGTCGCCTGCTCGCGCAGGGACGGTGGCAACAGCTCGAAGCTGCTCGAGGCGTGGTCATCATTGTCGGTCTCTCGAAGCAGGCCAAGCCCCGTGCCAGCGATGGCGCACAGTGCCAGGTCGCCGCGCCGGTGGCGCAGGTCGTACCGACGGTAGCCGAGAAACGTAAAATGATCATCCAGCACCCATTCGAGAAAGGCGATGATCTCGTCGAGATAGTCGTCATCAACCGCGGGTGAATGGCGGCGTAGACCGCGGATCGCCCGTTGGGCGGCCTGGCGCATGGGCTGCCAGTCGGCCACGGTGACCGCGACATCATGCAAGGCGGCTTCGACCGCTTTTTCGATGGCCTCAAGCTGGCTGGTCTCGCTTTGGCGATCCACCTCGAACTGTATCCAGGCCTCGGCCTGGCCCGGTTCGCTGGGTTCAGCGCCGACCGACTGAATCATGGCGTGGTCATCCCGGGCGACCTGGAGCACCGGATGCACGATGAGGTGGATGATCAGCCCGAGCTCGTTCAGGGCCATTGAGACGGAGTCCACCAGGAACGGCTGGTCGTCGGTGACGATCTGCACCACGGTGTGGGTGGACTCCCAGCCGTTTTGCTCGGGGTCGGGGTTGTAGGCCTGGACTCGGGCGCGGCCAGCGGTGCGGGTCTGGGCCAGTGCCCAGTGGGAGAGTGCCGCGCCGTAGAGATTCTGGGTGTCGCGCTCGTTCAGATCGCGGGTGGAGACCGCACCATGATAGTGCTTGAGGAAAGTCTGAATCAGGCGCTGCTGAGCCGCCGGCCAGCGGGACTCCACCCGTGCCAGCAGCTCCTCGATCCGGCGTGCTCGCATGGCGCTCGCCTGATGCATGACCTACTCCTCTCCTAGAATCGCACGGCCACACCGGCCATGTTGTAGCCCACACCCGAGCCCACCAGCGTCACCAGATCCCCTGGGCCAATCTGTTGGCGCTCGAGCAGGTGATCGAGGGCAATCGGCACGCAGGCCGAGCCGGTGTAGCCGTACTGGTCCATCAGTTTGGGCGCTTTGTCTTTTTTAATGCCCAACGCCGTGCAGGTTGTGTCGATGGTAGCGGCATTGACCTGGGTGAAGATAGCCGCCGCAATATCACTCGGCGCGAATTCGCCCTGTTGCGCGAGCCTTCGCACCACCTTTGGCCAGCCGTTTTCATTGATCTCGGGTGGATAGCGCTTGGACAAACGGACCTGGGTGCGCCCCGCTTCGACGGCAGCCTCGCTTGCGGGCTCGGCGGTGCCGCCCGCGGCGATGCCCCAGTGATCGGCGTAATGCCCATCGGCAATGAAAGCACTGGCACAAACGCCGCCGGTCGTGCCCCGCTCGAGCAGCGCCGCGCCGGCGCCGTCGCCATAAAAGAACACCATCGGATCAGTGGGATCCGCGAGGCGCTGCATGAGATAGGCGCCCACCACCAGCACCGAGCGAATCCCCGGGTTGGTGGCCATCAGCCCCGCCGCGGTGGCCATGGCACTGGGGAAGGCCGCGCACGCGCAGCTGATGTCAAACGTGCCAGCGCCGGTCGCGCCAAGCTTGGCCTGCAAGATCACGCTGGTGGCGGGGGTGATGTGATCTGGCGTATCCGTGCCCAGCAAAATCAGGTCGAGCTCGGCGGCCCGCCGGCCAGCCCGAGCCAGCGCCTGGCGGGCGGCTTCGAGAGCCAGATCCGAGGTGGTTTGCTCGGGATGCGCCCAGTAGCGCTGGAGAATGCCGGAGTTGGCCTCGAAGCGGTCGATCACATCCGCACGCTCATGGCCCGCGAACTGCTGTCGCAGCTCGTCGTTGGTCACAAGGCGCTCCGGTAGGTAGCGCCCGGTGGCAACGACGTTGGCAGCGACGGTCATGGCGATTCAGCGTTTCTTTTTGGGGATATAAAGGTCCGTTAATGTGCCGGCGGCGGCCTCAGCAGCCATGCCCACGGTCTCCGAGATGGTCGGGTGTGGGTGAATGGTCAGGCCGATGTCGTGCATATCGGCGCCCATCTCAATGGCCAGCCCCACTTCGGCGATCAAGTCGCCGGCGTTGGGCCCGACGATACCCGCGCCGATGACGCGTTCGGTATTTCGCTCGAAAATCAGTTTGGTGATGCCCTCGTCACGCCCGAGCGACAGCGACCGGCCATTGGCGGCCCAGGGGAAATTGCCGATGTCCACGTCCATCCCCTCGGCCTTCGCCTGCTCCTGCGTCACGCCCACCCAGGCGACCTCGGGGTCGGTGTAGGCCACCGAGGGAATCACGCGGGCATCAAAGGCACTCTTCTCGCCGGCGGCGACCTCGGCGGCGACTTTGCCCTCGTGAACGGCCTTGTGTGCCAGCATGGGTTGGCCGATCAGATCGCCGATGGCAAAGAGATGCGGCACCGCCGTGCGCATCTGCTCGTCGGCCTCGATACAGCCGTTGTCTTGCAGTTTGACGCCGGTCGCCTCGATATTCAGCCCATCGGTGTTGGGCCGACGGCCCACCGACACGAGGACCCGGTCAAAGCGATCCTCGGCCGGCGCCTTGTCGCCTTCGAGTTTGACGGTGACGCCGTCGTCGTCCGCCTCGAGCCCGGCCACCTTGGTATTCAGGAAGATGTTGGCATAGCGCTTGTCGATGATCTTGCGGAACGGCTTGACGATGTCCGGATCGGCGCCGGCCATCAGCCGGTCGGCCAGTTCGACCACGGTAATCTCGCTGCCGAGCGCGTGGTACACCGACGCCATTTCCAGTCCGATGATGCCGCCGCCCACCACCAGCATGCGCTTCGGGACTTCCTCGAGCTTCAGGGCATCGGTGGAGTCCATGATGCGCGGGTGGTCCAGGTCGAAGCCCGGTGGCGCGATTGGCCGGGAGCCCGCGGCAATGATGCCGTTTTTAAAGCTGATCGTGCGCTCGCCATCCGCCGTTGCCACGCGCACATGGTGGTCATCGACGAACTGTGCGGCGCCGGTGACCACCTCCACCTGGCGTTGCTTGGCCAGGCCGACGAGCCCGCCGGTGAGCTTGCCGACCACGCTGGATTTCCATGACTCGAGCTTCTCGAGGTTGATCTCCGGCTTGCCGAACTGAATGCCGTGATCAGCGAAGAACTCGGCCTCATCGATCACCTTGGCGGCATGCAGCAGGGCCTTGGAGGGGATGCAGCCGACGTTAAGGCAAACACCACCCAGGCTGGCATACCGCTCGATCAGGATGGTGCGCAGCCCAAGGTCAGCGGCCCGGAAGGCGGCACTGTATCCGCCGGGTCCGGCGCCGATTACCAGCACGTCGCAGTCCGTTTCCGCAGGCGCCGCGCTGGCGGCAGGCTGGGTCGCCGGCTCACTCGGCGTCGAGGCGGTCTCGGGTTCCGGCGTGCTCTCAGCGGGCGCCGCCTCGGCCGCGGTTTCCGCCGCCGCTTCAGCGGGTTGGGCGGTACCGATGACATCGCCCTCGGCCACCTTGTCACCGACGCTGACGCTGATCGACTCGATGGTGCCGTCGAACGGGGCCGGCACCTCCATGGTGGCCTTGTCGCTCTCCAGCGTGATCAGCGAGGCCTCAGCCTCGATCGGATCTCCGGGGCTGACCAGGACCTCAATGATTTCGACGGCGTCAAAGTCGCCAATATCGGGGACGCGGATTTCCTTGGCTTCTGACATGGGGCGCAGTCCTTGAGGCGTTAGAGAATGAGCCGGCGCAGATCGCCGAGCACACCGGCCAGATAGGCGGTGAAGCGGGCGGCAGACGCACCGTCGATCACGCGATGATCGTAAGACAGGCTGAGCGGCAGCATCAGGCGAGGCGCGAACTCGCTGCCATTCCATACCGGTTTCATGGCTGACTTCGACACACCGAGGATCGCGACCTCTGGGGCGTTCACGATCGGGGTGAAGGCGGTGCCGCCAATGCCACCCAGACTTGAGACACTGAACGTTCCGCCCTGCATGTCACCGGGCCCGAGTTTGCCATCGCGGGCCTTGACCGATAGGTCACCCAGATCGGCGGCAATCGCATGCACCCCTTTCTGGTCCGCATCCTTGATCACGGGCACCACCAGGCCCTGGGGGGTGTCCACAGCGACGCCGATATTGACGTAGTGCTTGCGAATGAGCGCGGCGCCATCGCTGCGCAGGGAGCTGTTGAAATCCGGGAATTCCGTCAGTGCCCGGGCGGATGCCTTGACCAGAAACGCGAGTGGCGTGAGCTTGACCCCGGCCTTCTCGGCGGCGGCCTTCTCGGCCTTGCGGAAGGCCTCCAGTTCCGTGATGTCCGCCTCATCGAACTGCGTGACATGCGGGATATTGAGCCAGCTGCGATGCAGATGCGGGCCGGATAGCCGCTTGATGCGGGGCAAATCGACTTCTTCGACTTCGCCGAAGCGGCTGAAGTCGACCTCGGGAATTGGTGGAATGCCGGATCCGCCAGCCGGGGCACCGGCGGCCGGGGCCGCTGCCGCGCCGCCTTCCATGACGGACTTCACAAAGGCCTGCACGTCCTCGTGCGTGATACGGCCTTTGTGGCCACTGCCGGTGACCTGATCCAGCGGCACCCCCAGTTCCCGGGCAAACCGCCGCACGGACGGGCCGGCATGGGCCAGGCGCTGCGTCTCGGCATGAACGGGCTGCTCGGTTGCGGCGGGCGCCGCCGGCTCGGGCGCAGGGGCCGCCTTGGGGGCTTCAGCCGGGGCCGGCGAGGCCGACGGCGCGGGTTCCTCCGCCGCCGGTGCCGTCTCGCCAGCGGGTTCCTCGGAGTCGGCAGCCGGTGCCGCCGAGTCGTCGCTGCCCGCCGCGCCGTCTTCGGCCACCTCGGCCTTGGCCACGGCCGTGCCCTCGGCGACCTTGTCCCCGGGCTTGATCATCACCTCGGTGATCTTGCCGGCAAATGGCGCTGGCACCTCCATGGTGGCCTTGTCGCTTTCCAGTGTGATCAGCGAGTCTTCGGCCTCAACGGTGTCGCCAACACTGACGAGCACCTCAATGACATCCACGGCATCGAAGTCGCCGATGTCGGGGACGGTGATTTCCTTGACGTCTGCCACGCAAATTCCTCCTGCGCCCGAGGCCCTAGACCGTGATCGGATTCGGGGCGTCTGGATCGATGTTGTACTGCTTGATCGCCTTGCTGACCTGGTCAGCCTGGATGGTGCCTTCGTCGGCGAGGGCCTTCAGCGCGGCGACCGTGACGTAATAGCGATCCACTTCGAAGAAGCGGCGCAGGTTCTCCCGGGTGTCAGAACGCCCGTAGCCGTCGGTGCCGAGCACCACGAATCGCCGGTCGAGATAGGGCCGGATCTGGTCGGCGAAGGCCCGCATGTAGTCGGTGGAGGCAATGACAGGCCCATCGTGCTTCTCGAGGCACTCCCGCACATAGGCTGTGCGCGGCTTGGCTTCGGGGTGCAGCAGGTTGTGGCGCTCGCAGTCGATGCCATCCCGCCGCAACTCAGTGAAGGAGGGGCAGCTCCAGACATCGCTGTCGATGCCCCAGTCCGCCTTGAGCAAGTCGGCTGCGGCGAGCACCTCCATCAAAATGGTGCCCGAGCCCATCAGCTGGACGCGTTTCTTGCCGCGGCCACCCTTTTGCAGCAGGTACATGCCCCGGCGGATCCCGTCCTCGGCACCCTTGGGCATGGCCGGCTGGTGGTAGTTCTCGTTCATCATCGTGATGTAGTAGAAGACCGACTCCTGGTCCCGGTACATCCGCTTCATGCCGTCCTGGATGATCACGGCCATCTCATAGGCGAAAGTCGGGTCATAGGACACGCAGTTTGGAATGGCCGCGGTCATCAGGTGGCTGTGGCCGTCCTCATGCTGCAGGCCTTCGCCGTTCAGGGTCGTGCGCCCGGCGGTGCCACCCATCAGGAAGCCCTTGGCCTGCATGTCGCCAGCGGCCCACCACAAATCGCCGGTGCGCTGATAGCCAAACATCGAGTAGTAAGCGAAGAACGGGATCATTTCCACGCCGTGGTTGGCGTAGGCCGTCGCTGCGGCGATCCAGCTCGACATGGCGCCCGCTTCGTTGATGCCCTCCTGCAGGATCTGGCCTTTCTGATCCTCGCGGTAGTACATCAGCTGATCGGCATCCTGCGGCTCATAGAGCTGACCCCGCGGGGCGTAAATCCCGATCTGCCGGAACAGGCCTTCCATGCCGAACGTGCGGGCCTCGTCCGGCACGATGGGGACCAGACGCGAGGCGAGGCCCTTGTCCCGAGCGATAATCGAGAGCGCGCGCACGAACGCCATAGTGGTGGACATCTCCCGCTCGCCGCTGTCCTTGAGCAAGACATCAAAGGCGTCCAGGTCAGGCACTTCCAGCGGCTCGGAGATCACCTCGCGCTTGGGCAAATGCCCGCCAAGCGCCTCGCGGCGCTCACGAAGGTACTGGATCTCGGGTGAATCCTCGGCGGGTTTGTAGAACGGCGCATCCGCTACCTGCTCGTCGGGCACCGGAATGTGGAAACGATCCCGGAATTCCTTGAGCGCGGTTTCCGCCATCTTCTTTTGCTGGTGGGTGATGTTCTGGCCTTCGCCAGCCTCGCCCATGCCGTAGCCTTTGACGGTTTTGGCAAGGATAACGGTGGGCTGGCCTTCGTGTTCCGTCGCCGCCCGATAGGCGTTATAGACCTTGGCCGAGTCGTGGCCACCGCGGTTGAGCCCCCAGATGTCCTCGTCGGACATGTTGGCCACCATGGCCTTGAGCTCGGGGTACTTCCCGAAAAAATGTTCGCGGGTGTAGGCGCCACCCTTGGCCTTGAAGTTCTGGTACTCGCCGTCGACGGCCTCTTCCATGCGCTGGCGCAGCAGGCCGTGGGTGTCCTTGGCCAGCAATGGATCCCAGCGCGATCCCCAAATGACCTTGAGCACGTTCCAGCCGGCACCCCGGAACTCCCCTTCGAGCTCCTGGATGATCTTGCCGTTACCGCGGACCGGGCCATCGAGGCGCTGCAGGTTGCAGTTGACCACGAAAATCAGGTTGTCGAGGCCCTCTCGGGCGGCCACGCCAATGGCACCCAGGCTCTCGGGCTCATCCATTTCGCCGTCACCACAGAACACCCAGACCTTGCGGTTGGACGTATCGACGATGCCGCGGTTGTGGAGGTACTTGAGAAAGCGCGCCTGGTACACGCCCATGATCGGGCCAAGGCCCATGGAGACCGTCGGTAGCTGCCAGAAGTCCGGCATGAGCCAGGGGTGCGGGTACGACGACAGCGGTTTACCGGATTTGGCGAGATCCGCGCGGAAATTGTGCAGATCTTCCTCGGTCAGACGGCCCTCGAGAAAGGCGCGGGCATAGATACCAGGTGCCGAGTGGCCCTGTATGAACACCAGGTCGCCGCCGTGATCCTCGGTGGGGGCATGCCAGAAATGATTGAAGCCGACCTCGTAGAGCGTGGCGGAGGAGGCGAATGAGGCGATATGTCCGCCGATGCCATCGCGGTCACGGTTGGCCTGGACCACCATGGCCATGGCGTTCCAGCGGATGATGGAGCGAATGCGCGACTCCAGGGCGCGGTCGCCCGGGTGCGGCGCTTCGTGTTGCGTTGGAATCGTGTTCTGGTAGGCCGTGGTCGCCTTGAAGGGGAGCTGGCCGCCGCTGCGCCTCGCCTTGTCCACGAGCTGCTCGAGCAGGAACTGCGCCCGCTCCGGTCCCTCGTATTCGAGAACGGATTCGATGGCCTCGAGCCACTCCTGAGTCTCCTGCGGATCGGGATCGCCGGGGATCGGCATGGGCTTCATTCTTGCTGCCATCGCTCACCTCCTGGATGTCTATCCTGCCCTCAGCCTAGCGTTGCCTGATCCTGATGACCAGCCGGGTGAGGCCTGTAGGTTATTGTTGCGCTGCGGAAAAATTCAGTTAGCAGAACACCTGAGGGGCGACACGCTAACCCAGTGACGGATCGGTGTCGCCCCGTTATTTGAGAAATTGCGGCACAAATAATGTGACGGTGTCGTTACCGGCGCTTATTCGCGATTCAGAGCCACTGCCGTGGGACCAGGTAATCCGGCACGAGTCGGGCCTCCGGGCTATCGGGCGCGGGCTGGTAGCCGTACTCCCAGCGGGCAAGCGGTGGCATGGACATGAGGATGGACTCGGTTCGACCGCCTGACTGGATGCCGAATTTCGTGCCACGGTCATGCAGCAGGTTGAACTCGACATAGCGCCCGCGCCGGTACAGCTGAAATTGCCGCTCGCGATCGCCCCAGGGCGTCGCCCGCCGTGCCTCGACGATCGGTGCGTAGGCCGGCAGGTAGGCGTCTCCCACCGAGCGCATAAGGGCGAATGCCGTGTCGAACCCGCCGCGGTCATAGTCATCGAAAAAGAGCCCGCCGATGCCACGGGCCTCCGCGCGATGGGGCAGGTAGAAGTACTCGTCACACCAGTGCTTGAAGCGCGGATAGAGATCCTCACCAAACGGCGCTACAGCGTCATGGGCCGCTTGGTGCCAATGCCGGCAGTCAGCCTCGAACGGGTAGAACGGCGTGAGATCGAAGCCGCCGCCAAACCACCAAATCGGTTCGGCATCGTCGGTTTCGGCGATAAAAAACCGGACGTTGGCGTGCGAGGTCGGGACATAGGGGTTGCGGGGGTGGACGACCAGTGAGACGCCGAGTGCCTGAAAACTTCGGCCCGCCAGCTCAGGCCGCCGATCCGTGGCAGTCGCCGGCAGGTTTGCGCCATGCACATGGGAGAAGTTGACGCCCGCCTGCTCAAAGACGTTGCCCTCGGCCAGCACGCGGCTGCGTCCGCCGCCGCCCGCTGGGCGTGTCCAGCCATCTTCACTGAACGTGGCGCCATCAAGCCCCGCCAGGCCATCGCAGATCCGATCCTGCAGATCCAGGAGGTAGGCATGAACGGCATGGGTGTCGACAGTGGTCATACCGGGTGCACCAAAGCTGGACAGGTCGTGGGGTGAGACGGCATTTTGATGATCTGTTGGCAGCACATGGATTGCGCTCCCTAGTGTGCGGTGAATGATCCGCCTCGCCAAGTTGTGATCAGGAGACGGGAATGCCCGAGCGCGTCGATAGCGCGGAAATTGCCCTCGACAAACTGCTCGAGGAGACCGACTCGCCAGACGCCGGCGCGCTGGTGGTCTTTGGCGGCACCGTTCGGCAGCATCACGATGGCAAGGCGGTCACTGCTATCGAGTACTCGGCGTACGCGCCATTGGCAGAGAAGGCCCTGGCTGAGGTAGAGGCTGAGGCCATGGCACGTTTTGACATCCTCTCCTGCGTGATTCGCCACCGCACCGGCAAGCTCGAGGTCGGCGAGCTGAGCGTGGTGGTCGTGGTGCGCGCCGCCCATCGGGCCGACGCCTTCGAGGCCGGGCGGTTCGCGATCGATACCCTGAAAAAGACCGCGCCGGTATGGAAGCGCGAGGGCTACAGCGATGGCACGGCAGTGTATTTGCAGGGCGAGACCCTGCCCGGCGCGGGAGAATAGGATATGCCGGGCGTTGTCACCGACCAGATGGATCGACCGCTCCGGGATCTGCGTATTTCCCTGACCGACCGCTGTAACTTTCGCTGTGGCTACTGCATGCCGAAGGCGCTGTTCGGGGCGAATCATGCCTTCATGCCCCGCGCGGCGCTGCTGACGTTTGAGGAGATCGCGCGCATCGCTGGCGTGTTTACAGCGCTCGGCGTACGCAAGCTACGCCTGACCGGCGGTGAGCCGCTCATTCGGCGCGATATCGATGTGCTGGTGGGCATGCTGGCGCGGGTGCCGGACATTGAGGACATCAGCCTGACCACCAATGCCTCGCTGCTGACCCTCGATAAGGCCCGGGCCCTGAAGCAGGCCGGGCTCAATCGCATCACCGTGAGTCTGGATGGCATGGATGATGCGACCTTTCAGGCAATGAACGACGTCGGCTTTCCGGTGGCCAAGGTGCTTGAGGGCATTGATAACGCGGAGCAGGCCGGGCTGGCCCCGATCAAGATCAACATGGTGGTCCAACGTGGGGTGAACGACCACGACATCGTCGCGATGGCCGAGCACTTTCGGGGCACACCGCACATCGTGCGCTTTATCGAGTACATGGACGTTGGCAACAGCAATGGCTGGCGCCTTGATGAGGTCGTGCCATCCCGGGAAGTGGTCGAGCGGATTAGCGCCCATTGGCCCATCGAGCCCGCCGCGCCGAATTATCGTGGCGAGGTGGCGGCGCGCTATCGCTACACCGATGGCGGGGGTGAGATCGGCATGATCAGTTCGGTGACTCAGCCGTTTTGTGGGGATTGCAGCCGCGCCCGGTTATCGGCCGAGGGCAAGCTGTTTACGTGTCTGTTTGCGAGTGCCGGCCACGAGGTACGGGATCGCATGCGCGCCGGGGACAGCGACGCCGCGCTGTACGACTACCTGGCCGGGATCTGGACCCGCCGTGCCGATCGCTACTCCGAGTTGCGCACCCACGAGACCAAGCCGATCGACACGCGCAAGATCGAGATGTCCTACATCGGCGGGTGACCGGCCCGCCGAGGCAAGCGCCTAGCGGATGGGGCGGCCAAAGGGCTCAACACTTACCCAGTCGCCTGGCTCAACGTCGCCCTGATCCGCTGGCAGCACGATGAAGCAGTTCGCCGCACTCATTGATCGGAGCATGCCCGAGCCCTGCCGGCCGACGCTCTCGACCTGCATCGACCCGTCCGCATCCGTGACGATGCGCCCACGCTGAAACTCCTGGCGACCGGGCTTTTTACGCAGCGGGGTTCGACAGACCATCTGAAAACGCGGTGCCGGCTCGGCCTGCTCGCCACTCAAGTGACGCAGGGCGGGCGTGACCACCTGGGTGAAAGTGGCCATCACGGACACGGGATTACCCGGTAGGCCGAAATACCAGGCCTGGTCGTAGCGCCCGAAGGTGAGCGGCCGGCCCGGTTTCATGGCAATACTCCAGAAATGGGCCTCGCCGTGACGTTGCAGAATCTCGCCCATGTAATCGGCCTCGCCAACCGACACCCCACCGGAGGTCAAAATGACATCTGCCTGGCTTGCTGCCTCCGCAAGCGCGGCTTGCAAGGCGGTCGGATCATCCGGGACCACGCCGCCATCCAGCATATCGACGCCCAAGTGCTGGAGCATGCCGTAGAGGGTATAGCGGTTGCTGTCGTAAATTTCACCGGGCCCCAGGGGCTGGCCGAGACCGCGCAGCTCATCACCCGTGGAGAAAAACGCCACACGCAGTGGGCGCAGCACCGCGACCTCAGCGCGCCCCATGGAGGCAATGACCCCCAGATCAGCGGCGGTTAGTCGCCGGCCGGCCTCCAGGACGACGGCGCCCGCTTCCAGGTCTTCTCCGGCCCGGCGGATGTTCTCACCCGGCGCTGGCCAGTGCGTGACCTGAATGTCCGTGTCCGTCGCCTCGACATGCTCCTGCATGACCACGGCCTCGGTGCCGGCTGGGACAACGCCGCCCGTCATGATGCGCACGCACTCCCCGGGCGCGAGATAGCCGGTATAAGGGTGCCCGGCGAATGCCGAGCCAACACAGACGAGCGTGGCCTCTCGCGGCGACCCGTTAGAGATGGCGTACCCGTCCATGGCGGCGTTGTCGTGTGCCGGCACGGGTTCGCTGGCAGTGATCGGCTCGGCGAGGACGCGATCAAGCGCGCTGCGCAGCGCCAGCTGCTGGCGACCGGTGATGGGCTCGAGTGCCGCCATCACCCGCGCCAATGCCTCGGCCAAAGGAAGCGATGGGCTGTCGTGGCCGCATTCAGGTGGGGTAACGGCATCGGTCATGGCGGCGAGTTGCTCGGGTGTGTTGACGTTCACGAACAGATCCTGGCGGTCTGACAGGTCGGCTGTCCGGGTATCCAGCGTGGCATACCACTGGTCGATCTTGCGGCCGCCGTCAGCCAGAAAGGCCTCGAGGCTCGGCAAACAGCGGCGGCGCAGCAGGGCATGCACAGGCTGGAGGCGCTCGCCGTCATGGGCAACCGCGACATCGCCATCACCAAGCGCAGCCTGCAGGCGCTCAGCCAGATCCGCGGGGACGCGCGGGCCGTCACAGGGCAGCGTGAGCAAACACTCGGCTGGACACCAGGCCAGTCCAGCGGCCATCCCGGCGAGCGGACCGGGATAGTCGGCCAGCTGATCTTGCAGCACGCGCAGGCCGAGCGCGGCGTAGGCATCCAGGCTACGGTTGGCGTTGATCGCCAGTGCGTCCACCTGGGGGCGAACGGCATCGATCACATGGGCAATCATCGGCCGGCCGGCGAGCGGGATGAGGCCTTTATCCCGGCCATCCATTCGGGTGGCGCGGCCGCCGGCCAGGATGATGGCAGCCAGTGCATCGGTCATCGGCCTAGCCGCCCGCCACCGAGGGCACAATCGTCATACGCCGGTAGCCGGCAAGCGGTGTCTCGAGGCCGGCAAGGGCGCGCACATCATCCTCATCCAGGAAGATATTCACGTGCTCGCGCAGGGCGCCGCCTCGCGTCAGGATACGCTGACCAACCGCCAGATGACGGGCCTGGAGCGCTGCCAGCGCATCGCCGACCGACGTCCCGTCCAGCGCCATCACGGCAGCGCCATCGGCCAGCGGTTGCAGTGCGGCCGGCAGTTCCACTTGAATCGTGCTCATAACCGATTAGTCTGCCGCGTTCCGGGCTGACTCGACAACGTCAACCAGCGGCTCGGATGCCGTCATGGCGCTCAGCACTACGCGGGCGGGTGGGCACGCGCCTGCCATGGCCTGCCGCGCCGCCTGCCGGGCGAGCGTGCGCTGCGCATCACCGTCGACCTGATTGATCAGCCCGATCAGTGTGGCCTGGCCGATGTGTTGCGCGGCGCCTGCCGGGTCGCTGAGGAGGTGACCGACGTGCTCGGCACACACGGTGTCACCTGGAGTCAGGCCCAGTAGCTGCGTGAGTTCCGGCACGCGATGCGCAATGCGCTCGTTGAGGGGTTGGCCGATCACGGCCGCCGACACCACAAAAATGACGGTCCGGGTGCCGGGCACGATCAGTGGCTCATTGCTTCGCGGTGCCTTGATGCCGCGCATGCGCGCACCATCCGCTTTCACCAGGGTCACCTCAAAGCCGGCAGCCTCATGAATATGCGCCACGCGGGCGGGCGGCAGACCAGCGCAGCGGCCGGACTTTTCGCTTGGACACGCAAAGCCAACCCGGCGATGGGTGGCCGCGGCGCGGGGTACCGTCTGGACGAGCGCGGCGGCGTCGTCAAACAGCCGAGTGTCGAGATAACGCGATGGCGGTGGCTTGGTCATGGCGGTCGCGGTCAGCCCGACTCGGCCTGGATGGGTGTCCAGTACGCGGTACAACGTGGATTTCTTGCCACCGGCACCGACGGCACAAACGATACCGGCGCGGGCGCCCAGGGCATCGATCAAGGCATCGCTCATCGGTCGGTCCGCTCCATCACCGTGGCCCGCACACACAGGATGCCGGGCAGGTAGCCGGCCAGGGACGTCCAATGATCGCCGCCATCCGCGCTCGCGAACAAATGCCCGCTGGTGGTGCCCAGGTAAAGGCCAAGCGGGTCAAGGCCGTCACTCTCGAGGCCATCGCGGAATACGGTGACGAACACGTTTTCTTGCGGCAGCCCGTTGGTCAGCGCCTCCCAGTGCGCGCCGGCATCGCGGCTTCGATAGACCCGCAAGCGGCCATCGACGGTGGCGCGGAACTGGCTACTGTCCTCTGGCACGCAGACAATCACATCGGGGTCGTGTGGATCAGTTGCCAGGGCGTAGCCAAAGTCGCTGGGCAGACCCGCGCTGATCTCGTGCCAGTGCTCACCTCCATCGTCGCTCATGTACAGGCCGTGATGGCTTTGCTGATAGCAACGTCCGGCGCGTGCCGGATGAACGAGCAGGCGGTGGACGCAATGACCGCAGTGGGGTTGGGCGCCAGCGAGGTACGGGGCGCGGATGCCTTGATTCAAGGCTCGCCAGGTGACACCGGTATCGTCCGAGCGATAAACGCCGCCCGCAGACAGGGCGGCGTAGCATCGTTGCGGGTTCTGGGGATCGACCTGGACCGAGTGCACGGCCAGGCCGCCTTTGGCCGGCGACCAGTGGATGCGGTCCGGGTGGGCGTTAAAGCCTGACAGGGGCCGCCAGGCGCGGCCGCCATCGTCGCTGATAAACAGCCCCGGTGGCTCGATACCGGCCAGCAGGCGGCCGGGCTGATCGGCGGGTCCCGGCGCAAGGCTCCAGATCATTTGCAGGCTATCGGGGCCATCATCGGCACCGTGCCGCGGGACCTCGTCCAGCGGCGTCCAGGTTTTGCCCGCGTCGCTCGTTTCGTAGAGGTGCACGCCCCACACCGGGTGGTGGGCCGCTGCCCAACCTCGGGTTGGCTGACGGGGGTCCAGCAGAGCCGACTGGATTTCATAGCCGGGCATGTGCGGCCCGTCGATCGCCCAATGGGTTCGATGCGCGTCGCTGCGGGCAATGAACAGCCCCTTGCGAGTGCCGATGAGAACGGCCACATGGGGCGTAGAGGGGCTGCGCTGGGTCATCTGGTGCGCTGGCGCCGTTTAGGGGCCTGCCGCCGGGCGAAGGATCCGTCCGGTGCCGGCCTCTCTGATTTCGGAGGGCCCGCGCTGCCCGCCAAGTGGCCCGGGGAGCTGCCAGTCCAGGCGGCGACCAAAGTGCCGCTGGACTTGCCATGGCCGTCGACAGGCGGGCCGACCACTGGCGTTCGCACTGGTGGATACCAGCGCCATACCGGCCGCGGTGCAGAGTTCGATGACGGGGCGATGGGCCGTGACGCGCACGGCAATCGTATCCCGCCCACCGGTCAGCAGCGCGGGCAGCGTCGGTGCGGCGGGCATGACCCAGGTCACTGGTCCGGGCCAGCTCGCCAGGATTGCCGATCGAGCCGCGGGGTCATTGGGCCACTCAACCAGTCCCTCGAGCTGACCCGGATGGGCGGCGATAACGATCAGGCCTTTTTCGGTGCCGCGCCCTTTCAGTGCAATCAATCGGGCCAGAGCGTCTTCGTTGAGGGGGTCGCAGCCGAGCCCGTAAACGCCTTCGGTGGGATACGCGCCAAGACCGCCGGCGAGAACTTGATCGCGGATGCGACGCAGTCGCGGCGATGGCCCGGCCATGCTCAGCTGCCGGATGATCGCTTGCGGCCGCCTTTGCCCGAGGCGGAGCTGCCCGACGTGGTCTTGCGCTTGCTGCCGCCGCGGCCCTTCGGCTCCGGGGCCTCATCGATGAGCGACTGGCACTCATCCCGGGTTAGCGACTCCGCCTCACGGTCCTTCGGGACGCGTGCCCGTTTGCGCCCATCGGTGATGTACGGCCCGAAGCGCCCTTTCATGACCGTCAGTGCACCGTCATCAAATGTCTGAATCGTGCGCTTGGCGATGTTCTCTTTTTTCTCTTCGACACGCTGCAAGGCGGTTTCGCGGTCGATGGAATAGGGGTCATCGTCTTTTTTGAGCGAGGCGAACTGATCACCGAAGCGGACATAGGGGCCAAAGCGGCCGATGTTGACGCTGAGCGGCAGGCCATCGGGCGTGGTGCCGAGATCCCGCGGTAGCGTGAACAAGGCGAGTGCCTCATCCAGCGTAATGGTCTCGATGCTCTGACCCGGTCGCAGGCTCGCAAACTTCGGCTTTTCCTCGTCATCCCGGGTGCCGATCTGGGCGAACGGGCCATAGCGCCCGAGTCGCGCCGCCACGGGTCGCCCGCTTTTCGGGTCCGTGCCCAACTCGCGGGCTTTCATGACATCCGCGCGGGAGACTTGCTGTTTTTCTTCAACGCGTTCGTGGAAGGGCTCCCAGAATTCTCGCAGCAGCGGCACCCAGTCGCGCTCGCCGGCGGCCACCGAGTCGAGTCGGTCTTCCAGGCGCGCGGTGAATTCGTAATCGACGTAGCGATCGAAATGCTCGGTCAGGAATTTCGTAACGACCCGCCCGGTGTCGGTTGGCTTGAACCGACGGTTGTCCAGCTCGGCATAATTCCGCGCTTGGAGCGTGGAAATGATGGCCGCGTAAGTGGACGGCCGACCAATGCCGTACTCCTCAAGCGCGCGCACAAGACTGGCCTCGGAGTAGCGCGGCGGCGGCTCCGTGAAATGCTGTTCAGGACGCAGGGCGAGCAGCGGCACGCGGTCGCCTTCGGCGAGCGGTGGCAGGAGCTTGTCGTTGGCATCCGCCGTGCTGTCGTCCTGGCCCTCCTGATACACCGCCATAAAGCCCGGATCACGCACGGTGGAGCCGCTCGCGCGGAACAGCGCCACCTCACCGGCCGCGAGGTCTACGGACACCGTATCGATCGTGGCGTGAATCATCTGACAGGCCACCGTGCGCTTCCAGACCAGATCGTAGAGTCGGAACTGATCCTCGGAGAGGTAGCTTTTGATCTGCTCGGGACGCCGGCTCGGATCAGTCGGCCGGATGCCTTCGTGGGCCTCCTGGGCGTTTTTTGCGCGGGTCCGATACTGGTGTGGCTGGTCCGGTAGCTTCTCGTTGCCAAAGCGCTCCGCGATCACGGCGCGCAGCCCCTGAATGGACTCCTGCGAGAGGTTGACCGAGTCGGTTCGCATGTAAGTAATCAGGCCGACGGTGCCGTTACCGACATCCACACCCTCATACAGCTGCTGGGCGATGCGCATGGTCTGTTGTGCGGAAAAGCGCAGCTTGCGGGAGGCTTCCTGTTGCAGTGTCGAGGTAATGAACGGGGCCGAGGGGTTGCGACGGCGCTGCTTTTTCTCAACGCGCGTGACCGAAAGCTCACCCTGTCCCTGTTCGGACAGGGGCTCACCAAGGGGTGTATCGGCGCTGGCGCCAGCGGCGGTCAGGATGCGCCGCGTGGCCGATTCGGCCGTGTCGCCATTCGTAATGGTGAACTGCTCGACCTTCGCGCCCTCGAGCTGCTGGAGACGGCCCACAAAGGGCTGATTCTCCCGCGTGAGGTCGGCCTCCACGCTCCAGTATTCCTGGGGCACAAACGCCTCAATCTCCTGCTCACGCTCCACAATCATGCGCAAGGCCGGCGATTGCACGCGGCCGGCGGATAGCCCGCTCGTGATCTTGCGCCAGAGCAGCGGCGAGAGGTTGAAGCCGACGAGATAGTCCAGCGCCCGCCGGGCCTGCTGGGCATTCACGAGGTCACTCGACAGACCGCGGGGATGCTCAATGGCCTCCTGGATGGCGCTCTTGGTGATTTCGTAGAACACCACGCGATGGACGGGCTTATCGTCCAGTACGTTGCGCTCGCGCAGCAGCTCATGGAGGTGCCAGGAAATGGCCTCGCCCTCGCGATCGGGGTCTGTTGCCAGATATACCGCGTCGGCCTTGCGGGTGGCCTTGGCAATGGCGTCCACGTGTTTGGCGTTGCGCTCGACCACCGCGTAATGCATCTCGAAGTCATGGGCCGTGTCCACGGCCCCTTCTTTGGCGACGAGGTCTCGCACATGGCCGTAGGAGGCCATGACTTCGAAGTCACTGCCGAGGTACTTGTTGATGGTTTTCGCCTTGGCGGGCGACTCCACGATGACGAGCTTGCTGGCCATGATGTCTCAGTGCGTGAGGCGTTGGGGGCTGTCGAACAGCAGATTCTCCATCCAGGCACAGGCCTCTTCCTGACCCGGCCGGCTGAACAGCACCATCAGGACGACCCATTTGAGGACCTCGAGGTCGATGTCGCCATCATCCAGGGCCATGAGCCGGTCGATCACCACTTCCCGATTGGTCGGGGTCAGGATGCCGCCCTGTTCCAGAAACAGCAGAAAGCCGCGGCAATCGGTATCGAGACGGGCCGCCTCGGCCGGTGTGAAAATCCGCATCGCGGTGGGGTGGTCGCTGCCCGCAGGCAACTCACGGCTCTGGGCGAGCTCATCGATCCAGGTGAGCGCCTTCTGGATTTCGGTTCGGGTGAACCCGGCTTCGAGCAGATCGGCTTCGATCTGACCGCGATCGGGGTCAATGTCGACAGTGTCCTGAAAGTAGTGCTCGAACAGGTACATCAGGATGTCGAAAACGTTTTCTTTCATCCGCCTGTCCGATTGTCAGTTCTCATGTATCGACCACCGTGGCAGGGCTTTACGAGGCCCTTCAGTTCTAGGCTCAGGAGCATGGAGGAAAGGATATCGGGCGTCAACGCGAGTTGCTCGGCGAGCCAGTCAAAGCGCACCGGATCGTATCCCATGCGCGCCAGAACCGCGTGATAGTCCGCATCGAGGGGGTCTTCTGACGTGTCTGGTGCCGGCTTGGTGGCGGTGGGGTTGAGCGGTCCGGTCAGACCCCGAAGTTCTTCGATCACATCCTCGGCGGTTTCCACCAATCGCGCGCCTTCCCGGATGAGCCGATGGCAGCCGCGAGCCACCGGGTTGTGAATCGACCCCGGGATGGCCATGACCTCACGATTGTGTTCCAGGGCGGTGTGAGCGGTATTCATCGCGCCGCTCTTGGCACTGGCTTCCACAACGAGCACACCGAGCGCCAGGCCGCTGATCAGGCGGTTACGTCGTGGGAACAGGCCGCGTTTGACGGGCGTGCCCGTCGCCATTTCGGTGATCAGCGCGCCGTTATCGACAATCTCCCGGGCCAGCGCCTCGTGCTCACGCGGATAGAGCCGATCCGGGCCGGTGGCCATCACCCCGATCGTTTGCCCGCCCGCTGCCAATGCACCTTGATGCGCCTCGGCATCAATCCCCAGGGCAAGGCCACTGGTGATCACCAGCCCGGCGGCCGCCAGATGCGCGGAGAAGTCGGCGGCGCTGTGCAGGCCGCCGGGCGTGGCATGACGTGAACCGACGATACCCAACTGAGGTGCGCTCAGGCACGCCAGATCGCCCCGCACAAACAGCACGGGGGGCGGGTCGGGAATGGCGCGCAGCGCGTCCGGGTAGCGCGGGTCTGTCTGGGTGAGCAAGTAGCGGTTGTCCTCGGCGTCCAGCCAGCGCAGATCGGCGTCCACGCCTGAGTTGAGGCGATGCGCATCGCTGGCGGCCTGGACGACTTTGGGAGGTATGCCGTGGTGGCGACGATCGGCCTGGCTTGCCGCCAGAAAGGCGCTGGGCGTTTCGTAGGCGTCGAGTATCTGGCGATAAACCCCGGGCCCGACGCCCTCCAGTCGCCAGACGGTCAGCCAGTCACGCAAGGCGGCCTCAGTCATCATGCGGATGGTCTGCTCCTGTGTCGGCCACCAGGTAGTCCCCCGGGCGGATCTCCCGGTCGGCGCGTTGGATACGGAGTATGGCCGGGCGCCGGGTTTCAATCACAACGGCCTCGCCGAGCACCCGGGCCGTTTGGCTGGCGGCGGTGGGATCGGGTCGCAGGACATGATAACGCCGGGCATCCCGACCCTCGAGGCCATCGGCCAGAAAGGTATCACCGGGGCCCAGCAGCACGCGGTTGTCGGTGCCACCGAGCACGCGCGGCAGTGTCGACTGGCTGGAAAAGTGCACCACCGCGCCAAGCTCGGCGGCCGGGCTGGGCGGTGTTAGCCAAGCCAGCAGCAGGCACAGCCCGACCGCGCTCAGGGTGGATGGTCGGCGGCGGTCGCGTCGGGTCATGGCACCTCCTGGGCTTTCATTGACTGACTGGCCGGTGATTACCGGCATTCGGTATAATTCAGGGACGAAAGACGTTAATTGAGGTCGCAAGCCGCGACCCAGCACGGAAGTACCATGGCAAAGCGCGACATTCTTCAGTATCCCGACCCGCGGCTACGAACCCCCGCTCGGGCGGTTGAGGTGATCGACGCGCGGATTCACACCTTGATCGAGGACATGTTCGAGACCATGTACGACGCACCCGGCATTGGCCTGGCGGCGACGCAGATCGATGTGCATGAACAGGTCGTGGTGATGGACCTCAGCGAATCCGGCGATGAACCCCTGGTTCTGATTAACCCGGAAGTGGTGGAGCGCGACACGCAGTGTGACATCGCCGAGGAGGGGTGTCTGTCGATCGCGGGCTACCTGGACAACGTCGAGCGACCGGAGCGCGTTACGGTTCGCGCCCTCAATCGCGACGGCGAGGCCTTCGAGCTTGAGGCCGAAGGGCTGCTGGCGCGGTGTATCCAGCACGAACTCGATCATCTGGAAGGGCGGCTGTTCATCGACCATCTCTCCGATCTGAAACGCAAACGGCTGCGGCGGCGGTTTGAAAAGGCGGCGCGTCAACGCGGTGATGGCAGCCTGAAAACGGGCGCGGTCTGAGCCCGCCCGAGGCCGCCTCCGTGCTGCGCGTGGCCTTTGCCGGCACGCCCGATTTCGCGGTGCCGGCGCTGCAGGCGCTGCTTGACGGGCCCCATGACGTGGTGGCGGTCTACACCCAGCCAGACCGCCCGGCAGGCCGAGGGCGACGCCTGCGACCCTCGCCGGTCAAAGCCTTGGCGCTGGCCCATGACCTGTCGGTCGAACAACCGCAGCGCCTGCGCACGGACGAGGCCGTCGAGCGCCTGCGGACTTATGCCCCGGATGTCCTGATCGTGGCGGCCTACGGCCTGATTCTGCCCACGACCATCCTGGACGTGCCGCGGTTGGGCGCACTCAACGTCCATGCCTCGTTGCTGCCCCGCTGGCGGGGTGCCGCACCCATCCAGCGCGCCATTGAGGCGGGCGACACCGAGTCGGGCGTCTGCCTGATGGAAATGGCGCCGGGGCTGGACACCGGTCCGGTGGTCGCGCACGCGGCAACGCCACTAAGCGATACCGAAACCGGGGGTAGCCTGCATGATCGTCTTGCCGACCTTGGCGGCGCTCTGCTGGCGGCGAAGCTGGATGACTGGGCGGCCGGGCGGCTGCCGGCTGTGCCCCAGCCCGAGGCGGGTGTCACCTACGCCGCGAAGCTGACGTCGGACGAGGCCTGGATTGACTGGCGCGCATCGGCTGAACAGTTGGCGCGCCGAATTCGGGCGTTCAACCCCTGGCCGATCGCACGCTGTGGCTGGGCAGGCGATGCCCTGCGGATCCGGTTCGCCCGGCCTACCCCGGCGATGACCACGGCCGAGAGCGTCACACCGGGGACGGTGGTGGCGGCTGGCGATGAAGGCCTGGATGTCATGACCGGCGAGGGCTGCTTGCGCTTGACCGAGGTTCAGGCACCGGGGGGGCGGGCGCAGCCAGTGGCCGATTTTTTGCGGGGGCACGCGATCCATGTCGGCGACACCCTCACCTGATGCCCGCACGGCCGCGCTGGCCGTTTTAATGGATGTCCTGAAGGCGGGCCGATCGCTTGATCGGGCCATTGAGTCGGGTGAGCAGGCACTGGCTGATCCGCGTGACCGCGCGCTTTGCCGCGCCCTCGCCTACGGTGTGCTGCGCCATCATCGCCGCCTCGGCGCCTTGCGTGATCACTGTCTGCGCTCACCGTTGCGCAGCCGGGATCTGGATGTGGCCCTGGTGGTGGAACTGGGGTTGTATCAACTGCTTGCGATGCAAATCCCACCGCATGCCGCGGTCTCGGCAACCGTGGCCGTCGCGCAGACGCGGGGTAAGCGCTGGGCAGTCAAGCTCATCAACGCGCTGTTGCGACGTTTTCAGCGCGAGCGCGCAGCCTGCCTCGCGGCCGTGGATCAGCGACCGGCCGTTGAGCATTCGGTACCAGACTGGCTATATACCCGCTTGAGTCAGGACTGGCCGACGGCGCTCGATGCGCTTCTTGTGCAGCAAAACGAGCGGGCCCCGATGACGCTTCGCGTCAACGGCCGCAAAACCGATCCGGCGACGCTCGCCGAGGCGTTAGCGGGCGAGGGCATCCATAGCGAGCGGCAAGCTGGATGCGCGGACGCGCTGGTGCTGGCCGCGCCCGTCGGACTTGAACAACTGCCTGGCTTTGCTGAAGGGGCGGTGTCGGTGCAGGACGCCTCGGCCCAGTTGGCTGCTGATGTATTGGGTGCCGAGGCCGGCCATCGCGTGCTCGATGCCTGTGCCGCACCGGGTGGCAAGGCAGCCCATGTCCTGGAGCGTGCCGATGTCCGCCTGGTAGCGCTCGATAATGAACCCGCCCGCCTGGCTCGCGTATCGGAGACGTTGGAACGCCTCGGTCTGGTGGCCGATTGCCAGGTAGGGGATGCGGGCAACCCCGCGACATGGTGGGACGGCCAGGCCTTTGATCGCATCTTGCTGGATGCGCCTTGCTCCGGCACGGGGGTCATTCGGCGGCACCCGGATATCAAATGGCTGCGACGCGAGGCAGACATTGCCGTGTTGCAGGCAGGCCAGCAGCGACTGCTCGAGGCGCTCTGGCCGTCGCTCGCGCCAGGGGGGCGGCTCGTTTACGCCACCTGCTCGGTGCTGCGCGCGGAAAATGAGGCCGTCATTGAAGCGTTTATGGCCAGGCAGGATGACGCGCAAGCCACCCCGGTCGCGCTTCCGGTTGGCCAGTCTGTCGGTTACGGTCACCAGATCCTCACCGGCGAGGCGGGGGTGGATGGCTTTTATTATGCGTGTCTTGAAAAGCACTGAGTGGTGGTGGGCCGGCGTGGCCATCCTGGTGGCGCTCCTGGTGGGGAACGCTGAGGCCCAGGCATTTGAGGTGGATGACCTGTCCTCGCGGGTTGAGGGCGAGCTGCTGACTGCCGACGCGCGCATCGACTATGACCTCTCCGAGACAGCCATCGAGGCGTTGGAGAACGGCGTGCCGCTCGTGATACGGCAAAACCTGGTGCTGGAGCGGCCCCGCTGGTGGTGGCGCAATGTCCAGATCGCAAGCCGGGAGCGCGCCTATCGCCTGCAATATCACGCCATGAGTCGGCGTTATGTGCTGACTTGGCTCGCCAGTGGTGAGAGCCGCAGTTATCGCAGCCTGGATGCGCTGCTGGCGATCCTGGGCCGCATCGAGGGCTGGCCTGTGGTGCGCTCGGCCCGCCTGGACTCGGATCGGGACTACCGCCTGGGTCTGAAGACCGCGCTGGATCTGGACGCACTCCCGCGCCTGCTTCGCACCGTCGCCTACGTGAATAGTGACTGGCAGTTGGCAAGCCAGACCCACCACACTGAGGTGACCCGGTGAGCCAGTTAAAGCGCCAGGGCCTGATCCGCATTGCGCTGAGCGTTTTGCTGATCCTCTCGCTGTATCTGCTGAGCGCGGCGACGGAGAACTCCGCCCGCTTCGGCCGGCTTTATATCTGGCTGCTGCTGCTCAATGGCGTGGTACTGGTCGCCCTGGTCGGGTTGATCATCAACAACATCTGGCGTTTGTTGCGCTCGGTTCGCACCCGCGAGACGGGCAGTCGATTGACCCTAAAGCTCATGGGGCTGTTCGTGGTGCTGGCCGTGGTGCCCGGGATGATCGTGTACGGCTTTTCCATGCAGTTCCTGCAACGCGGCGTCGATAGCTGGTTCGATGTGCGCATTGAAAACGCACTGGATGACGCCCTTGAACTGTCCCAGGCGGCGCTGGACCAGCGCATGCGGGACATGCGTCAGCGCCTGGAAGAGGCGGCCGCTGAGCTGTCCGATGTGGATGCGGGCATGGCCGCGGTCACGCTGGGGGATTTGCGCTCACGCACCGGTGCCTCGGAGCTGGCGCTGTTGGGCGAGAACGGCCGGATTATTGCCGCCAGCAGCGTCGATACAGGCGATATCCTCCCGCATCGGCCCGAGGACAGTGTGCTGTTACAGCTGCGCCAGGGCCGACCCTACGTGGGGCTGGATCCCATAGAGAACGCCGGACTGCACATCCGCGCGCTGGTGCCAGCGCCGGGGCCGGAGGGGCCGAGCAACAGCCGGGTCTTGCAGGGTCTTTTTCCGGTGTCGCCGCGCATCAACGATCTCGCCGAGGAAGTGGAGACCGCTTTTAGTGAGTATCGCGAGCTGGCCTATCTGCGCGGGCCGCTGAACGACAGTTTCAGTCTGACACTCTCGCTCGTTTTGCTGCTCTCTTTGCTGTTCGCCGTGTGGTCGGCGTTCTACCTGGCGCGACGGCTGGTGGCGCCGGTTAGCCGGCTGGCTGAGGGTACCCGCGCGATGGCGGCCGGGCAGTACGGCACCCAGCTGCAGCCTGGCGGCAATGACGAGCTGGGCTCCCTGGTTCGGTCGTTTAACGACATGAGCCGCCGTGTGGCCGAGGTCCGGGATGCGGCGCGGCACAGCCAGGCGCTCGTCGAATCACAACGCGCTTATCTGGAGACCGTGCTGGGTCGCTTGTCGTCCGGCGTGCTGGCGCTGGCGCCCGATGGCACGCTTCGGACTTATAACGAGGCGGCCAGCGCCATTCTCTCCGTGCCGCTTGCCGAGGGCGTGAACAAGCCGCTCGCCGATCTGGCCGAGCGCTACCCGGATTTTCGCCCATTTGCCGAGTTGCTGGAGCAGCACCGCCAGGTCAGCACGACGGAATGGCGAGCGGAGCTCAGCCTGGATACAGCAGAGGGGCGGCGGGCGTTAATGTGCAGTGGCGCCGTGCTACCGGGTGAGGGGGAGAATGGTGGGGATGTGATCGTCTTTGATGATGTGACCGCTCTGATTCAGGCGCAGCGCGATGCCGCCTGGGGTGAAGTGGCCCGGCGCCTGGCCCACGAAATTCGCAATCCGCTGACGCCGATCCAGCTCTCCGCCGAGCGGTTGCAGCACAAGGTGGGCACCCGCCTCGACGGAGATGAGGCTGCCCTGCTGGCGCGTTCCACCCAAACCATCATTCATCAGGTCGAGGTCATGAAGGACATGGTCCAGGCGTTCTCGGAATATGCCCGGCCCCCCACACTGAGTCCGCAGACGGTCGAGCTCAATGCCCTGGTCCAGGATGTCGTAGAGCTGTACCGCGGTGAGGGGGTTGAGCCGGATCTGCGCCTCGAGCTGGCCGAGGACCTGCCGGTGCTGCAGGCCGATCCGGGGCGACTGCGTCAGCTGTTGAACAATCTGCTTCGGAATGCCCTGGAGGCTGCCGAGGACGGGCACTGCGCTGTCACGATCGTGACCGCACGGGGTACGGGGCGCTACGAAGACATGGTGGAGCTGGAGATCCAGGATAATGGCCCGGGCTTTGCCGAGGACATGCTAAGCCAGCTGTTCGAGCCGTATGTCAGCACCAAGCCCCGCGGCTCCGGATTGGGGCTTGCCATCGTCAAGAAGATTGTCGAGGAGCACAATGGCATGATCAGCGCGCGCAACATGAATGGCGGCGCCCGAATTTCGGTGCGTCTGCCACGGGTGATCGCGAGCGACGAACGAATAGGGGACAGGCAATGAGCAAGGCCTACGTGCTGGTCGTGGATGACGAGCCGGATATTCGCGATCTGGTTCGGGAGATCCTGGAGGACGAGGGCTATTCCGTGGCAACGGCGGAAAGTGCCGAAGTCGCGCGCCAGCGATTGCAGGAACACCGGCCTGACCTGGTGCTGCTGGATATCTGGATGCCTGGCGAGGACGGGATCTCCCTGCTCAAGGAATGGACATCCACCGGCGCCCTGGGTTTTCCCGTGGTGATGATCTCCGGACATGGCACGGTGGAAACCGCCGTTGAGGCGACGCGCCAGGGCGCCACGGATTTTGTCGAAAAGCCCTTGTCGATGGGCAAGCTGCTGGTCACGGTGGATCAGGCCCTTCAGCCGTCGGCCACAACGTCCGCCGGCCGCCCGGCGATGATCGAGCCGGTGGGCCGCAGCCCGCAGATGCGGGCGCTTCGGGAGACGGCGCAGCGGGTCGCCACAAGCGACAGCTGGGTACTCATCAGCGGTGAGTCGGGCAGTGGACGCAAGTGCCTGGCGCGCTACCTGCATGGGCTGAGTCCCCGAGCCGGTGGCACGTTGGTCGAACTGGGCGCGGGTGCGCTCACCGGCGGCGCCGGCACCGAGCAGCTGTTTTCGGAGGCTGAGGGCGGCACGCTCATCCTGGACGAGGTCGCCGACCTGGATAGCGAGGCGCAGGCTCGACTGGCCGCCGCCATCGAGGCCAACAAACAGGATGTGCGCATGATGGCCACCACAGCGCGGGATCTGGAGGGTGAGGTCGCCGCTGGGCGCTGTCGTTCTGATCTCTACTACGCGCTGGGTGTTGTGCCCATGCAGGTGCCACCGTTGCGCGAGCATGTCGAGGATGTCCCCGAGCTGGTGGCCTTCTATGTGGATCGTCTCGTCGAGCGCGACGGCCTGAATTACCGCCATTTCACCGTGGCAGCCCAGAATCGCCTGCGGCATTATCAGTGGCCCGGCAACGTGCGGGAGCTCTGCAACCTGGTGCAGCGTCTGCTGGTCCTGGGTGAGCAAGTCGAGATCGATGTCAACGAGGTGGAGCAGGCACTCTCGACGCCGAGCTCGACGGGGGGCGCGGCAGAGACCTGGCCGCCGCCCATTGGTCTCGATTTGCCGCTGCGTGAGGCCCGGGAGCAGTTCGAGCGGGCCTACCTGCAGCAGCAGCTCCAGCGTGCCAATGGCAGCGTGGCCCGGCTGGCTCGGCTGGCGGGCATGGAGCGGACACACCTCTACCGCAAGTTGCGCGCCCTCGGCATTGATCCCAAGGATGCCAGTGAGACCGCCGCGACAGGGGAGCGGGGATGAAAATCATCATTTTGGGGGCAGGACAAGTTGGCGGTACCGTTGCCGCTAACCTGACCAGCGAGAACAACGACATCACCGTCGTCGACACCGACCCCGGTATTCTGCAGGCCCTGCAGGACCGGATGGATCTGCGCACCATCATCGGCAACGCGACCTACCCGGAAGTGCTGGAGCGCGCGGGCGCGGATGATGCGGACATGATCATCGCGGTCACCGATTCGGACGAGGCCAACATGGTTGCCTGTCAGGTGGCCTCAACGCTGTTTCATACGCCGACGAAGATCGCCCGGGTTCGGGCAGTGGAGTACCTCTCCCACCCGCAGATTTTTGCCCCCGATGCCCTGCCGATTGATGTGCTCATCAGCCCGGAGCAGTTGGTAACGCAGTACGTGCGTCGGCTCATTGAGCACCCGGGGGCGTTGCAGGTGATGGATTTCGCCGATGGCCGGGTCCGGCTGGTGGGCGTGCGCGCCTACTACGGTGGGCCGTTGGTGGGCCAGGAGTTGCGCACGCTACGCGAGCATGTCCCGGGCGTGCAGACCCGAGTCGCGGCCATTTACCGACGGGGCAGCGCCATCATCCCGGAGGGCGACACGGTGATCGAGGCGGGTGATGAGGTTTTCTTCGTCGCCGCCCGCAAGAATATTCGCGCGGTGATGAGCGAGCTGCGCCGCCTCGACAAGCCCGTCAAGCGCATCATGCTCGCCGGCGGCGGCAACATTGGCACGCGCCTGGCGAAGTCGCTCGAAGGCGATTACCAGGTCAAGATCATCGATCACAACGCCCGGCGCTGCCGCATGATTGCCGATGATCTGAAAAAGACCATCGTGCTGCGCGGGGATGCAGCGGACGAGGATCTGCTGCTCGAGGAAAACATCGAGAACACCGATGTTTTCTGCGCCCTCACCAATGACGACGAGGCCAATATCCTCTCGGCGATGCTGGCCAAGCGGCGCGGCGCGCGCACGGTCATGGCCCTCATCAATCGCGCTGCCTACGTGGATCTGATCCAGTCGAGCCAGGACATTGATGTGGCCATCTCACCGCAGCAGGCCACCATTGGCAGCCTGCTCGCGCATATTCGGCGCGGTGATGTCGCCACGGTCCACAGCCTGCGCCGCGGCGCCGCCGAGGCCATCGAGGCGGTCGCCCATGGCGATGCGGGCAGCTCCGAGGTGGTTGGCAAGCGCATCGATCAAATCCGCCTGCCGCGGGGGACAACCATCGGTGCCATCGTTCGGGGCGAAGAGGTGGTCATGGCCCACCACGACACCGTGATTGAGCCGGAGGATCACGTCATTCTGTTCCTGGTCGATAAATCCCGTCTGTCCGATGTCGAGAAACTCTTCTCGGTCGGCGTGACCTTTCTGTAGGACTCACCGATGCATCCTGATGCCGTCCAGCGGGTTCTCGGCGTTCTGCTGATGGTCTTCAGCCTCACCATGCTGCCACCTGGTCTGCTGTCCGTGGCGGCCGCAGACGGCGCGGCCACGGCGTTTTTCATGACCTTCGCCGCCCTCCTCTCGCTGGGGGCCCTGCTGTGGCTGCCCGTGCGGCAGTCCCGCCGGGAATTGCGCACACGCGATGGCTTTTTCGTGGTGGCGATGTTCTGGGTGGTGCTGAGCGCGGCTGGCGCCTTGCCGTTGATCCTGCAGAAGGTGGCGCCTTTCTCCCTGGTGGACGCCTTGTTCGAGAGCGTCTCGGGCCTGACCACCACGGGCGCCACGGCCGTTATCGGCATCGATCAGTTACCGATCTCCCTGCGCTATTACCGCCAGCAGCTGCAGTGGCTCGGGGGCATGGGCATCATCGTGCTGGCGGTCGCCATCCTGCCCATGCTGGGCATTGGTGGGATGCAGCTTTATCGCGCGGAACTGCCTGGCCCGGTGAAGGACGGCAAGCTCACACCACGGATCGCCGAGACCGCGAAGGCGCTCTGGTACATCTACCTGGGCCTGACCGTGGTCTGTGCCGTGGCCTACTGGCTGGCCGGGATGAGCGTTTTCGATGCGATTGGTCATGCGTTCACCACCATCGCCACGGGCGGTTTTTCCACGCATGACGCCAGCATAGGCTATTTCGACAGTGCCCTGATCGAGATGATCGCGGTGGTCTTCATGCTGATGTCCGCGCTCAACTATTCCCTGCACTTCATGGCGTGGCGACGGATGAGTACCGAGCCCTGGCGCCACGATCCCGAGCTGGTCACGTTCCTGAGTGCGGTCGCCGTGGTCTGTGTGCTCGCCATGGGCGGGTTGTTCATCTACCAGGCCGCGCATGATCTGCCCCTGGATGAGACCTGGCATCACGCCATCTTCCAGGTGGTGTCGTTTGCCACCACCACGGGCTACACAACCGCCTCGTACTATGTCTGGCCGGCCTTCCTGCCGGTGTTGCTGCTGTTTATCGCCGTGGTGGGCGGTTGTGCCAATTCCACCTCGGGCGGGCTCAAGGTCGTCCGGATCCTGCTGCTCTGGCGCCAGGGCGGTCGTGAGGTGATGCGCCTGATCCACCCCCAGGCCCAGATCCCCATCAAGATCGGTAATCGCCCGGTGAACGAGCGGGTAATTGATGCCGTGTGGGGGTTTTTCGCCGCCTATGTCGTGCTTTTCGTCATTCTGATGCTCTCGCTCCTCGCCATGGGGCTGGATCAGGTCACGGCCTTCTCGGCGGTGGCCTCGGGGCTGGCCAATCTGGGCCCGGCGCTGGGGGATGTGGCGGCGAATTTCGCGAGTGTCGGGGATGGGCCGAAGCTGGTGATGTGTGTCGCGATGATCCTCGGGCGGCTCGAGCTCTTTACCCTGTTGGTGTTGTTCACGCCCGCGTTCTGGCGGCGCTAAGCACCTGGTTGCTAGGCTGTCTGCCATGGATATTAATGCCCTGCAAAAAATGATCGATAACGGCCGTGACAGCGCCATGGTGCGGCTTACCCTGGGCGAAGCGCTGGCCCGCGAGGGTGATGCGGACGGGGCCATGGTGCATTTGCGTCAAGCCATTGCCCTGGATGCGGACTACTCCGCGGCGTGGCGTGCCCTTGGGCGCCTGCAGCTCAAGGCTGGCGATGAGCGGGCGGCGGCGGAAACGTTGCGCGAGGGTCTGGCCGCCGCCCGACGCCAGGGCGACATGCAGATCGTTCGCGAGCTTGAGGTGCGGCTCAAGCGCCTGGATGGCGCATGATCGGATTGCTCCAGCGGGTTTCGAGTGCGCAGGTCAGCGTCGAGGGCAAGGTGGTCGGGGCGATTGAATCCGGCCTGCTCGTGCTGGTGGGCGTGCAGCCCCACGACGATGAGCGCACCAGCCAGCGACTGCTGGAGCGATTGCTGGGCTACCGCGTCTTCCCCGACGCCGACGGGCGCATGAATGGCAGCCTGGCTGAGACCGGGGGCGGGCTTTTGCTGGTCCCTCAGTTCACGCTGGCCGCCGACACCCGCAAGGGCAGTCGGCCAGGCTTCTCCACCGCGGCACCGCCGGCGGTGGCTGAGGCCCGCTTTGCCGCGCTCTGTGAACAGGCTCGCCAATGCCACACGCCGGTGGCCACCGGGCCGTTCGGGTCCGATATGCAGGTGCAGCTTTGCAACGACGGCCCGGTGACCTTCTGGCTCGAGGTGCCTGGCCAGCCCCGATCAACGGGGTAGCATGCTATCCTCCATAGCGTTGAAACGCGGGGTGGACCCTGGCCATGAAAGAACGCAGCGCAACGATTGAGCGCAATACCCTCGAGACCCGGATTCGGCTCACGCTGGATCTGGATGGCAGCGGCGCGGGCACCCGCGAGACCGGTGTCGGGTTTTTCGACCACATGCTCGATCAGCTCGCCCGCCACGGCTTGCTGGATCTGTCGATTGCCGCCGAGGGCGATTTGCACATCGATGCCCACCACACGGTCGAGGATGTCGGGATCGCGCTCGGTCAGGCGTTTGCCAAGGCCATCGGCGACAAACGGGGGCTGGTGCGCTACGGGCACGCCTTCTGCCCGCTGGACGAAGCCCTGGCGCGGGTGGTGGTTGATCTGTCGGGCCGGCCGGGGCTGTATGGCGAGATGGCCTTCCCCACGGCCCAGATCGGCGAGTTCGATACCGAGCTGGTGCGTGAGTTCTGGCAGGGGTTTGTGAACCACGCGGGTGTCACGCTGCATATGGATGCGCTGGCGGGAGACAACGCCCACCACATCGCCGAGACGCTGTTCAAAGCGGCGGGCCGTGCCTTGCGCATGGCCTGTACCCGCGACGAGCGGCTGGGCGACGAATTGCCGTCCACAAAGGGCGCGCTCTGACTCGACACAAGCCATAGGCTGACAGCATGCGCATCGCGGTCATCGATTATGGAATGGGCAATCTGCGCTCGGTGGCCCGGGCGCTGGAGCACGTCGGCGCGCGCGAGGTGGCAGTCACGGATGACCCCGCGGTCATTGCGGCGGCCGAGCGGGTGGTCTTCCCGGGCCAGGGCGCGGTGCGCGACTGCATGAGTGCGCTGCATCAGCATGAGCTGGTCGAGGTGCTCCATCAGGTCGCGGCCGATCGCCCGTTCCTTGGCATCTGCATGGGCATGCAAGCACTCATGACGCGCAGCGAGGAAAATGAGGGCGTTGAGGCGCTGGACATCTTCCCGGGCACTGTGCGGCACTTTGGCGACCGGGCTAGCGCGCCAGCACGCCTCAAGGTGCCGCACATGGGCTGGAACCGTCTGTACCAGCTCACCACGCACCCCTTGTGGGCCGGGATCGAACAGGACGAACGCTTTTATTTCGTTCACAGTTATTACGTCGAGCCGGCGTCGCCCGACATCGTTCAGGGCGAAAGTGACTATGGCGGGCGGTTTGCCGCCGCCATCGGCGCCGGCAACCTTTTTGCCACGCAGTTTCACCCCGAAAAGAGCCAGCAGCCGGGTCTGCGGCTGCTCACCAATTTCCTGTCCTGGGATGGAGAACCATGCAGCTGATTCCCGCCATCGATCTGAAGAATGGCAAGTGCGTCCGCCTGCGACAGGGCCGGATGGATGATGAAACCATCTTCTCGGATGACCCGCTGGCGGTTGCTGGACGCTGGGTCGAGGCAGGATCGCGCCGGCTGCATCTGGTGGACCTGGATGGCGCCGTTGCCGGTGTGCCGATCAACGCCGACATCGTTGGCCGGATCGCCGAGACGCACCCGGGGGTCGATATTCAAGTGGGCGGGGGTATCCGCAGTTTCGAGGTCATTCAGACCTATTTGGACGTGGGTGTGGATTACGTGATCATTGGCACGCAGGCCGTGCGCGAGCCCAATTTTGTGGACGATGCGTGTCTGGAGTTTCCCGGCCATATTGTCGTGGGGCTGGATGCCCGCGAGGGCCTGGTGGCCACCGATGGCTGGGCGGAGACCTCGACTGAGCAAGCCAGTGCGCTTGCCCAGCGCTTCGAGGATGCCGGGGTCGAATCCATTGTATTCACCGACATCGGCCGCGACGGCATGATGAGCGGCGTCAATGTGGCGGCCACCGCCGACCTGGCCCGGGCCATCGGTATACCGGTCATCGCCTCGGGTGGCGTCTCCACCCTGGATGACGTGCGCGCCCTCTGCGCCGTGGCAGGCGACGGCATCAGCGGCGCGATCGTTGGTCGGGCACTGTACGAGGGCAGCCTGGATCTGGCCGAGGCCCAGACCCTCGCTGATACCCTGGTGAAGGCCTGACCATGGGGCTGGCCTCGCGCATCATTCCCTGCCTGGATATTGACGGCGGCCGAGTGGTCAAGGGCGTTCAGTTTGTCGATATTCGCGACGCCGGTGACCCGGTGGAGATCGCCCGACGCTACGACCGCGCCGGTGCGGACGAGTTGACGTTCCTGGATATCACCGCCAGCCATGAGCAGCGCGAGACGTTGGTGCACACCGTCGAGGCCGTTGCGGCCGAGGTCTTTATTCCCCTGACCGTGGGCGGCGGAATCCGTGCAGTCGCTGATGTCCGGCGCATGCTGAATGCCGGCGCCGATAAGGTGGCGATTAATACCGCAGCGATCCATGACCCGGATCTGGTGCGTGCGGCCTCTGAGCGTTTCGGTGCTCAGTGCATCGTCGTCGCCATTGATGCCAAGCGCAGCGGCGGCAGCGACACCGAACCCCGCTGGGAGGTGTTCACACATGGCGGGCGCAAACCAACCGGTATCGATGCCGTTGATTGGGCGCAGCAGATGGCTGCGGCCGGCGCCGGCGAGCTGCTGGTGACCAGCATGGATCGTGACGGCACCCGAATCGGCTTTGATAATGCCCTGAACCAGGCGATTTCCGAGCGCGCTGGCGTGCCGCTGATCGCCTCGGGCGGTGTGGGCAACCTGCAGCATCTCGCCGATGGCGTGCTCAAGGGAAAGGCCGATGCCGTGCTGGCCGCCAGCATTTTTCATTTCGGTGAGTACACCATCGCTGAGGCCAAAGCCTTTATGGCCGAGGCCGGGATCGAGGTGCGCTGATGGATCGCCTGGACGCCATACAGTGGAATGCCGACGGCCTGGTGCCGGTGATCGCGCAGGATGCCAGCGACGGTCGGGTATTAATGATGGCCTGGATGAATCGCGAGGCACTGGAGGCCACCCTTGCCCGTGGCGAGGCGGTATACTGGTCACGCTCACGTCAGGCGCTCTGGCATAAAGGTGAGACGTCGGGACAGGTCCAGGTGGTGCGCCAACTCGCCCTGGATTGTGATGGCGATACGCTGCTCCTCGCGGTCGATCAACGGGGTGTCGCTTGCCACACAGGCCGACGCAGCTGCTTTTATCGGGTGCTGGATGGTGATGAGTGGAAAGACGCGGAGCCGGTGGTGACTGATCCGCAAACGCTGTACGGAAGCACGCATCATGACTGACGGCACTCTCACTCGCCTCGCTGAAGTACTGGACGCCCGCAAGGCGGCGGATCCACAGGACTCCTACGTCGCCGGCCTGCACGCCGCGGGCCTGGACCGGATCCTGCGCAAGCTCGGTGAGGAGTGCACCGAGACGGTGGTGGCGGCCAAGAACGGCGCATCGCAGGATATCGTTTATGAAACCGCGGATCTGTGGTTCCATAGCCTCGTGATGCTGTCCCACTGTGGACTCGGTCCAGCAGAAGTGCTGGGCGAACTGGAACGACGCTTCGGGCTGTCAGGCCTGGAGGAAAAAGCGGCCCGCTCCGGCAAGGATGAGGGCGGCCAATAATGTTTTCTTGGAGGTAATGAGACATGGGTCCTGGTGGAATTAGTCCGTGGTCGCTGCTGCTGATCCTGGTTATCGTGTTGCTGTTGTTCGGCACGAAGAAGCTGCGCAACGTCGGCACCGATCTCGGCGGTGCGCTCAAGGGGTTTAAAAGCGCCATGAGTGATGGCGAGAAGCAGGCCAAAGAGGCCAAAGATAGCCTGGAGCAGGAAGACGGCGAGTCTTCTACGCAGAATCAGCACCGCGAGTCAGTGGACGAAAAGGACACGGCGGACAAGAAGAGCGACGGCTCCTGATCTCGGTCGGAGCGGTACTGCATGTTCGACGTCAGTTTCTGGGAGCTGCTGATCATCGGCGCCATTGCGTTGGTGGTGGTTGGCCCGGAGCGGTTACCCCGCTTGATGCGCACGCTCGGCCTCTGGGTCGGCCGGGCCCGCGCGTCGTTTCAGTCTGTTCGCGACGAGGTTGAGCGGGAGGTCAATGCCGAGGGCCTGCGCGAGACGCGTGCCGCATTGAACCGCCAGGCGAAAGAGACGGAGCAGCAGATCAACGAAGCCGTTGATGTTGACGCCAAAACCCAGAAGTCGAGCACTGAAAAGGCCGCCGATGGGGACGCCCCGGCCAGTGACCAGGAGAATCGCCCGTGAGCGATCAGGCCGCTGACGAGGGCCCTCAGGACGAAGACCGCCCACTCCTGACGCACCTGCTGGAGCTGCGCAATCGGCTGATGCGCGCGGCCGGTGTCGTGCTGGTGTTGTTCCTGGTGCTGTATCCATTTCGGGAAGCGCTCTACTCGGCGCTGGCAGGGCCGCTTATGGCCGTGCTCCCCGAAGGCACTTCCATGATCGCCACCCAGGTGGCGACGCCATTCCTGATTCCGCTCAAGGTCTCCCTGGTCGGGGCGTTTTTTGCCAGTATCCCGTATCTGCTCTATCAGTTCTGGGCCTTTGTGGCGCCGGGACTGTATCGCCATGAAAAGCAGCTGATCTGGCCGCTACTGATTTCGAGCATTTTGCTGTTCTACCTGGGAATGGCGTTCGCCTACTTTGTGGTCTTCCCGTTGATCTTTCAGTTCTTCGCGGCGGCGACGCCCGAGGGCGTGTCGATGATGACCGATATCGGCGAATACCTGTCGTTTGTCATGACGCTGTTCTTCGCGTTTGGGGCTTCCTTTGAAGTCCCAATTGCCACGATTCTGCTGGTCCGCTCGGGGGCCACGACGCGCGAAGCGCTGGCGGCCAAGCGGCCTTACGTCATCGTGGCCGCGTTTACCATCGGCATGGTGCTGACGCCGCCGGATGTGATCTCTCAGGTGCTACTGGCGGTGCCGGTGTGGCTGCTGTTCGAGCTGGGGATCTTCTTCTCGCGCTGGTTCAAGGCGCCGGAGCCCGAGACCGATGCGTCAGACGAGTCCAACTCCGACAGCTAATCCGGTGTTTTTCCGAGTGAGCGGCGGGTATTTACTGACCTAGAGGTCAGAAAAAGGCCGGGTCGAGGTCGGTGAGGTCCTGTCGGCACGGGGAAAAACGCCTGTAACCCGCGTCTTGGTTGCGTCTGCAGTCGGTGCGGCGTATCGTGTTCGGAAACTCGTTTAACGAGGCCTTCCCGCCAGCACGCCAGGTGATCAACTATGAGTGGTGCGTTCGAGCAGTCCCTCAGTCACTCCTACCTCAATGGCTCCAATGCGAATTTCATTGAGGCGCTCTACGAGCAGTATCTTGCCGATCCGGATGCCGTCGATGCCCACTGGCGGGATTACTTCCGTGATCTCGAATCCATGGATCCGTCGCGGGTTCGCGATGTGCCCCATGGGCCGATTCGTGAGGCCTTCGAACAGCTCGGGCGCAGTAGCACGCGCGGCCGCGCGGTGCTTGCCGGTGAGGGCATGGATGCGATGGCGGCCCAGAAGCAGGCGGCCGTCCTGCGGCTGATCAATGCCTACCGCGTGCGCGGGCATCAGCATGCGGACACCGACCCGCTCGACTTGCGCGAACGCCCGACCGTTTCCGATCTGGATCCGGCATTCCATGGCCTGACCGACGCCGATCTTGAGACGCCATTTAACACGGGTTCCTTGTTTGCGCCGGATCGCCTGACGCTGCGGGAGATTCTGGAGCAGGTGCGTGCGGTGTATGCCGGCAAGGTCGGCTCCGAGTACATGCACATCACTGATACCGCACAGAAGCGCTGGATTCAGGAGCGCCTCGAGAAATCGAAAGTGACCGCACAGCTCAGCGAGGCCGAGAAGGTTTCCCTGCTCAAGCGCCTCACCGCGGCGGAGGGCATCGAAAAATACCTCAACAGCAAATACGTCGGTCAGAAGCGCTTCTCGCTCGAAGGCGGTGAGGCCACCATTCCGGTCCTCGATGAAATCGTCCAGCGGGGCGGGTCACAGGGTGTCAAGGAATTGGTGCTCGGCATGGCTCACCGCGGTCGGCTGAACGTCTTGATTAACGTGATGGGCAAATCCCCGGCAGAGCTCTTTGCGGAATTCGATGGTGAGCATGCGCCCGAGCACGCGAACGCCGGTGATGTGAAATACCACATGGGCTACTCGTCGGATATTCAGACCGAGGGCGGTCCCCTGCATCTGGCACTCGCCTTCAACCCGTCGCATCTGGAGATTGTGAATCCGGTGGTCGAGGGTTCCGCCCGGGCGCGGATGTACCGTCATGACGACACGGTCGGCGAGACCGTACTGCCTGTGCTGATCCACGGTGACGCGGCCATGGCCGGTCAGGGTGTGGTGATGGAGACCTTTCAGCTCTCCCAGGCCCGCGGCTTTTACACCGGCGGCACCGTGCATCTGGTCATCAACAACCAGATCGGCTTTACCACCTCCAACCCGCTGGATACCCGCTCGACGTTCTACTGCACGGAAGTCGCCAAGATGGTGCAGGCGCCGATCTTCCACGTGAACGGCGATGACCCGGAGGCGGTGCTGTTTGTCACGCAGCTCGCCATGGATTACCGCCGCGAATTCCACTCGGATGTGGTGATCGATCTGGTTTGCTATCGCCGCCATGGCCATAACGAGGCGGACGAGCCCTCGGCCACGCAGCCGATGATGTACAAAAAGATCAAGGCGCGGCCGTCCGTGCGCAAGCTCTACGCCGATCAGCTGGCCGAGGAAGGCGTTCTCGAGAGCGAGCAGAGCAAAGCCCTTGAGCGCGAATACCGGGATGCCCTCGACGCCGAACAAGTGGTGGCCCCCGGTGCGCTTGAGGACCAGGAGACGGACTACGCCGTTGACTGGTCACCCTACTTCGACGCGACCTGGGATATGCCGGTGGATACCTCGCTATCCGTGGATCGCATTCGCCATCTTCAAGAGCAGCTCCAGCGCCTGCCGGAAGGGTTCGATCTGAACCCGCGGGTCGCCACGGTGATGGAGAGCCGGCGCAAGATGGCCGCGGGCGCCCTGGACATGGACTGGGGGTTTGCCGAGACCATCGCCTACGCGAGTCTGCTCGAGGAAGGCCATCGGGTTCGCCTGACCGGCCAGGACTCGGGGCGGGGTACCTTTTTCCACCGCAACTCCGTTCTTCATAACGCGGCAGACGGCTCCACACACACCCCGCTCAAGACCATTCCCGAGCAACCCGACGACTTTGTCGTGATCGACTCGCTCCTCTCCGAGGAAGCTGTGTTGGGCTTCGAATACGGGTATGCCACGGCCGACCCGGAGACCATGGTGATCTGGGAGGCTCAGTTCGGTGATTTTGCCAACGGCGCCCAGGTGCTCATTGATCAGTTTATTGCCTCTGGCGAGACCAAGTGGGGCCGGTTGTGCGGGCTCACGTTGTATCTGCCCCATGGCTATGAGGGGCAGGGTCCGGAGCATTCCTCAGCGCGCATCGAGCGCTTCCTGCAGCTGTGTGCCGAGCAGAATATTCAGGTCTGCGTGCCCTCGACGCCCGCGCAGTTCTTCCACATGATTCGCCGGCAGATGCTGCGGGCCTGGCGTAAGCCGCTCGTGGTGATGACGCCCAAGAGTCTGTTGCGGCACAAGCTCTCCACCTCGGTGCTGGATGACCTCTCCAACGGCTATTTCCATAACGTGATCGATGACACCGAAGGGGTGAAGGCGAGTGCCGTGCGCCGGGTGGTGGTGTGCAGCGGCAAGGTTTACTACGACCTGCTCGAGGAGCGCCGCCGTCAGGGCCGCGGTGACGTGGCGCTAATTCGGGTGGAGCAGCTGTATCCCTTCCCCGAGGCGGAGCTCTCCGCGCTGCTCAAGCGTCGCTACAAGACCGCGCGCGAGGTCGTCTGGTGCCAGGAAGAGCCCAAGAATCAGGGCGCGTGGTATCAGAGTTACCACCATCTCACCCAATGCATTACGCGTGAGCAGAAGCTCACCTATGCGGGCCGGGAGGCCTCTGCTTCACCGGCCGTGGGATATGGCAAAGTCCATCACGAGCAGCAGCGTCGCCTGGTGGCGGACGCGCTCGGCAAGGTTCACGGATAACAACCAAGAGTGAGGAGTCGATGAGCACCGAAGTCAAGGTCCCCGCGCTGCCGGAATCGGTCAGCGAGGCAACGGTTGTCACCTGGCACAAGCAGGCGGGCGAGTCGGTGGAGCGCGACGAGAATCTCGTCGACCTCGAGACCGATAAGGTCGTGCTGGAAGTCCCCGCCCCCGAAGACGGCGTGCTCGGGGAGATCCTGAAAGCCGAGGGCGAGACGGTCACGGCCGGTGAAGTGGTAGCGATGCTGACCGAAGGCGGCGGCGCCGCCAGTAGCGGTGCCAGCGCGCCTGCTGCCGCCGCCGAGTCGGCGCCGGCCTCTCCGCCAGCTGAGGCCGCGGCGCCGGCTGCGGATGCTGCGCCAGCGCCAGCCAGTGGCGAGTTGCCGCCGCTCAGTCCGGCGGTCCGCCATCTCGTGGATGAACATGGCCTTGACGCCCGGCAGATCCCGGCGACGGGTCGTAACGGCCGGATCCTCAAAGAGGACGTGCTGCGGTTCATGGAGCAGGGTGGCAGCGCTGCATCAACCGCGCCGGCCCCCGCCGCGCCCGCGCCAGCGTCTGCACCGGCCGGCGCGTCAGCGGCGCCACCGTCCGGCGCTCAAGCGCCGGCGGCTTCGGCCCCCGCGGGCGATCGCGAGGAACGACGGGTCCCCATGACCCGTCTGCGCCAGCGAATTGCTGAGCGCCTGGTCGAGGCTCAGCAGACCGCGGCCATGCTCACCACCTTCAATGAAGTGGACATGCAGCCGGTGATGGATCTGCGCGCGCGTCACAAGGATCAGTTCCAGAAAACCCACGACACGAAGCTGGGCTTCATGTCGTTTTTCGTAAAAGCGGCCGTTGAGGCCCTTAAGCGCTTCCCGTCAGTGAATGCCTCCATCGACGGAACCGACATCCTCTACCACGGCTACTACGACATCGGCATTGCCGTTTCCACAGAACGCGGGTTGATGGTGCCGGTGCTGCGGGATGCGGATCAGCGGTCTTTCGCGGAAATCGAGGCCGCCATCGCCGATTTCGGTCAGCGGGCCCAGGCCGGCAAGATTGAGATCGATGAGCTCACCGGCGGCACGTTCACCATCACCAATGGCGGGATCTTCGGCTCGCTGGTCTCCACGCCCATACTCAATCCGCCGCAGAGCGGGATTCTGGGGATGCACAAGATCCAGGAACGCCCTGTTGCCGAGAACGGTCAGGTGGTCATCAAGCCACTGATGTATCTCGCGCACTCCTACGATCATCGGATTATCGATGGCAAGGAAGCCGTGCAGTTTCTGGTGACCATCAAGGACATGCTCGAAGACCCGGCACGCCTGCTGCTCGAGGTCTGAGCCAACGAATTCAGGAGTCATCATGACGGATACCTACGACGTCATTGTTATCGGGGCCGGTCCGGCCGGCTATGTCGGCGCCATTCGATGTGCCCAGCTCGGCATGAGCGTGGCCGTGATCGACGAGTACAAGCAAAAGGATGGCGCGCCCGCCCTGGGCGGCACCTGCTTGAACGTGGGGTGTATCCCCTCCAAGGCCTTGCTGGACTCCTCGGAGCATTTCCATCGCGTGCACTCGGAGCTCGCCGGCCACGGGATCAAGGTGGAAGGCGCCAGTCTCGACGTCCCGCAGATGATCAAGCGCAAGGACAAGGTCGTCTCCGATCTGACCGGGGGCATCAAGCAGCTGTTCAAGGCGAACAACATCGAGTGGCTCCAGGGCCACGGCAAGCTACTGGCCGACCGCGAAGTGGAGTTCACGCCCCACAAGGGCAAGGCGCGCAAGCTGTCAGCGGGCAACGTCATGCTGGCGACCGGCTCGCGCCCCATCGAGATTGGTGCGGCCCCGCTGGATGGTGATCGCATCGTCGATTCGGCCGGCGCCCAGGACTTTCGCGAGGTACCCAAGCGCCTGGCCGTGATTGGCGCAGGCGTCATTGGCCTGGAGATGGGCAGTGTCTGGAACCGGTTGGGATCCAAAGTGGTGCTGCTCGAGGCCCAGGATACGTTCCTGTCGCCGGTCGATCAGCAGGTTGCCCGCGAGTCACGCAAGCTCTTCGAGAAGCAGGGCCTGGAGATCAAGCTCGGCTGTCGGGTGACCGAGGCCCGCAAAGGCAAGACCATCAGCGTTCATTACGAAGACGAGGACGGCAAGCAGACTCTGCAGGTCGACAAGGTCATCGTCTCGGTGGGGCGCCGTCCCCATACCGATGGGCTGGCCTCGGAAGATGCCAATCTGCTCACCGACGAGCGCGGCTTCGTGCATGTGGATGATTACTGCGAGACCAACATCCCGGGCGTGTACGCCGTTGGCGACGTGGTCCGCGGGCCGATGCTGGCGCACAAGGGCTCCGAGGAAGGCGTCATGGTCGCCGAGCGGATCGCGGGCCATGCCGGTCACGTGAATTACGAGACCATTCCGTGGGTCATCTACACCGACCCGGAGATCGCCTGGGTCGGTCGCACCGAAGGCCAGCTGAAGGCGGCGGGCATTCCCCATCGCAGCGGCACATTCAGCTTTGCGGCGACCGGTCGGGCGCAGGCTATCGATCGCAAGGACGGCATCGTGAAGGTGCTCGCCCACGCCGAGACCGATCGTATTCTGGGGGTCCATATGGTGGGGCCACAGGCCAGTGAGCTCATTGCCGAGGCCACTCTGGCCATGGAGTACGAGGCGAGCGCTGAAGATCTGGCGCGCACCATTCACGCCCATCCGACGCTCTCGGAAGCGGTCCATGAGGCGGCGCTGGCCGTCGGCAAACGGGCGATCCACAAGGCAAACTGACGGCGAACCGGTTCCGCCAAGGAGGAGGAGTAATGGCTGAGAATACCGCAGGACTGCGGGGAATCACCGCGGGCGAGACCGCCCTGTGCACGGTCGGGCAGGCGGGTACCGGTTTGACCTACCGGGGCTACGACATCCACGACCTGGCCGAGAAGGCGGCGTTCGAGGAAGTCGCCTATTTGCTCTTGTACGGGCATCTGCCGACCGCGAAAGAGCTGTCAGCCTACCGCGAGCGTCTGAAAGGGTTGCGGGCGTTGCCCAAGGCGCTGTGTGAGGTGCTCGAGCGCATCCCCGCAGACGCCCACCCGATGGATGTCATGCGCACGGGCTGCTCCATGCTCGGCAACCTCGAGACAGAGGCCGATTTCAGTGAACAGGACTGGCACATCGACCGCATGCTCGCCGCCTTCCCCGGCATCATCACGTACTGGTATCGCTTCAGCCATGACGGCGTTCGGATCGACACCGACAGTGACGAGGACAGCACCGGCGGGCATTTCCTGCACCTGTTGCACGGCAAGACGCCGGATCCGATGCATGTGAAAGTGATGCAGGCCTCGCTCATTCTCTATGCCGAGCACGAGTTCAACGCCTCCACGTTCACCGCGCGCACCTGTGCCTCGACCCTGTCGGATGTGCACTCCTGCATTACCGGCGCCATTGGCACGCTGCGCGGCCCGCTCCATGGCGGCGCCAATGAGGCCGCCATGGCCATGATCGAGGACTGGCAGAGCCCGGACGAGGCTGAGCGCGAGCTGCTCGGCATGCTCGAGCGCAAGGAAAAAGTCATGGGTTTTGGCCACGCGATTTACCGCAAGGCTGACCCCCGTAACGCGATCATCAAGGCCTGGTCGCGCGAGCTCGCTGAGCAGGTCGGTGACACCCGGCTCTACCCCGTCTCCGAACGGGTCGAGGCCGTGATGGAGCGCGAGAAGGGGCTTTTCTGCAACGCCGATTTCTTCCACGCCAGCGCCTATCATTTCATGGGCATTCCAACCCCGCTTTTCACGCCGATTTTCGTGATCTCCCGGCTCACCGGCTGGGCCGCGCACGTCAAAGAGCAGCGGGCGAATAACCGCATCATCCGCCCGAGCGCGGACTACACCGGGCCTGAGTTGCAGGCCTGGGTACCGATTGAAGAGCGAGGTTAAGACACGATGAGTGATGTGAAAGTGCGCAGCGCAGAGCGCCCCGATCCCGATCAACTGCTTGAGGCGCTGGCCGATTATGTGACGGCGACGCCGATTCGCTCGGACGAGGCCTATAGCACCGCTCGATACTGCCTGATGGACACTCTGGCCTGTGGCTTGCTGGCGCTGGAGTACCCCGCCTGCACCAAGCTGCTCGGCCCGGTCGTGCCCGGGGCCGACATGACCGGTGGCGCTCGGGTGCCCGGTACCCCGTATCAGCTCGACCCCGTTCAGGCGGCGTTCAATATCGGCGCCATGGTCCGCTGGCTCGATTTCAACGACACGTGGCTGGCCGCTGAGTGGGGCCACCCCTCCGATAATCTGGGCGCCATTCTCGCGCTCGCCGACTACCTCGCGCGGCGGGCAATTGCCGAAGGCCGTGAGCCGCCGGTCATGCGGGATGTGCTCACCGCGATGATCCGCGCCCACGAGATCCAGGGCGTGATCGCACTGGAGAACAGCTTTAACCGCGTCGGCCTGGATCACGTGTTGCTGGTGCGGCTCGCTTCCGCCTGTGTCAGCACCCACCTGCTCGGCGGCAGCCGGGAAGACGTCATGACGGTCGCCAGTCATGCGCTGCTCGATGGGGGTGCACTGCGAGCCTACCGCCATGCCCCGCAAGCTGGCCCGCGCAAGAGCTGGGCGGCCGGGGATGCCTCGGCACGCGGTCTCCGCCTGGCACTGATGACCCGGACGGGCGAGCTGGGCTATCCGGCAGCCCTGTCGGCGCCGACCTGGGGCTTCCAGGACGTGCTGTTCAAGGGCGAGACCGTCAACCTGGCCCAGCCACTCGGCAGCTATGTAATGGAGAATATCCTGTTCAAGATCAGCTTCCCCGCCGAGTTCCATGCGCAAACCGCGGCCGAGGCCGCCATGACGCTGCATCCGCAGGTCGCCGAGCGGATCGACGATATCGATCGCATCGTCATCGAGACCCAGGAGGCCGGCGTGCGCATCATCGACAAGACCGGAGCGCTCAATAACCCGGCCGACCGGGATCACTGTATCCAGTACATGGTCGCCGTGCCGCTGATCTTTGGTCGTCTGACCGCCGCCGATTACGAAGACGCGGTGGCCGCGGATCCGCGCATCGACGCCCTGCGCGAGCGCATGGAAGTGGTCGAGAACCCGACCTTCTCCAAGGAATACCTTGATCCGGATAAGCGCGCCATTGGTAACGCCGTGCAAGTTTTCTTCAAGGACGGCAGCTCGACGGACCGGATTGCGGTGGATTACCCCATCGGTCACCGCCGCCGCCGTGAAGAGGGGCTGCCGGAGCTGGTGAAGAAGTTCGAGGCGGCGCTGGCCACGCGCTTCGCGCCCCGCCAGGCCAGCCGAATCGAGGCCGCCTGCGGCGATCAGAACCGCCTGGAAGCCATGCCGGTGAACGAGTTCATGGACCTCTGGACGCAGTGACGGCATTCTTGCCGTCATGAGATTCTGGATCGGCAAACTCCTCGGCACCCTGTTCGGCAGCTTCGCAGGGGGCTGGGTCGGCGCCATCGTTGGCTTCATCATCGGTAACTGGTTTGATCGCGCCCTGTCCCGTGGGCAGGTGCGCGGTTTTGCCGGGGCCGGCAGTGCCGCTCACCGGCAAATGGTGCATGCGGCGTTCTTCCGTAGCGTCTTTGTGGTCATGGGCCACGTCTGCAAGGCCGATGGCCGGGTTACCGAGGCCGAAATTCGTGTGGCCAAGCAGGTCATGCAGCGCATGGACCTCAACGCCACGCAGCGTGAAGAGGCCATCAGCTACTTCAAGGCGGGTCGGGATGGCGACGCCGATCTGGACCAGACGCTACAGGAGTTCCGGCGTTACTGCCGCGGTCATGTGCAGCTGGTTCGGATGTTCCTCGAGATCCAGATTCAGGCGGCGCTGGCCGATGGCCGCTTTGATGAGGCCGAGCGGGCCGTACTCCGGCGGATTGCCCTGGGCCTCGGCCTATCCGAGGAGGATTACGCCCGTCTCGAGACCATGATGGGCGGGCAAGCCGCCAATCAGAAGGGCGGCGAATCCGAACTGGCCGCTGCCTATGACACACTCGGCGTCAATGCGAACGCCACCGATGCCGAGGTCAAGCGGGCCTGGCGCCGGCTGATGAGTGAGCATCATCCCGACAAATTGGTGGCCAAGGGGCTGCCCGAGGAGATGATGCGCATTGCCAAGGAGCGCGCGCAGGAGATTCAGTCGGCCTACGACAGCATCAAGCAGGCGCGGGGGATGCGCTGAACTCGATGTCGAGGCCACGGTCCTAACGAATGATGGTCACCGTTAAGAACACGGCTCGGCGTTGGGGCAGTGGCGCCCAGCTTCTGCACTGGTTGATGGCCCTCGGCATTCTGGCCTCGATGGGGCTCGGGTGGGTGATGGTGTATCTGCCAAGCAGTGCCCTTAAATTTGAGTTGTATGCCCTGCACAAGAGTCTCGGCATCACGCTGCTGGGCCTGGTGTTTCTGCGCCTGGCCTGGCGATGGGTGAATGTCACCCCGCCCCTGCCCGATCACTTGCCGCGCCATGAGCGCGTCCTCGCCAAGGGCACGCATCGGTTACTGTACGCACTCATGCTGCTGATGCCGCTGTCGGGCTATGTCATTAATTCGGCGGCGAACTTTCCGCTGAATGTCTTTGGGCTCGTGCAGATTCCCAACCTCACACCGGAGAGCGCAACGCTGCAGGCCATTGCCAGTAATCTGCATCTGGGGGTGTTCTGGGGGTTTGTCGTGCTGTTGATTCTGCACATCGGCGGGGCACTTCGGCATCACTTTGTGCTTCGGGACAATACGCTGCGGCGCATGTTGCCCGGGGCTCGGCGATAACGCACAAGGAGTTTCCCATGCGGCTGACCGCCTCGTTTGGACTGATGACCCTGCTCGCGACCGCGCCCGCGTTGGGGGCCGATGCCTGGTCGATCGATCATGATCAGAGCGATCTGACCTTCGAGGCCACGCAGCAGGGCGGGTCATTTGAGGGCTATTTCGGCAGCTTCAGTGCCGATATGCGCTTTGCGGCGGATGATCTGGACAACAGCGCCTTCGACGTGACCGTGGATGTCACCAGCATCGACACCGGCAGCCGCCAGCGTGACCGTGAGCTGCCAAAGTCAGACTGGTTTGCGTTCGACGCCTTCCCCAAGGCGACATTCAAGACGAGCGAGATCCGCGAGACCGCCGAGGGGTATGAAGCCGTGGGCGAGCTGCGCATTCGGGAGTCCGCTCACGAGATCACCCTGCCGTTTACCTGGGACACCGAGGGCGACACGGCCGAGATGGTCGGCGCGGTGACCATTGACCGGACGCGCTATGGCGTCGGTCAGGGCGACTGGACCGATCCCGACGCCGTGGGTCATGGCGTGACGGTGCAAGTGGATCTCACGCTCAGCCGCGTGGCGGACTGACGCGCTAGCGCAGCCGAACGCGGTAGCCCACCTCCCGCTGCTCGCCGCCATCCAGCTCGATTGTTCGCTGCAGGCCGGTGGGCACGCGCTGCCAGTCGTCCTCACCCTCTACGATCGCCCAGGCACCGTCGATGCGCTCATCCAGATGAACGGTTTGCGGGCGATCGGTGGTATTGCTCAGGCCCAAACGCCAGGCGATTTCCGTGCCCTCAGCGCCCCGATTGCGATAATCCGCCTGCAGTCGCTCAATGCGCACGGCGCTGCTAACGCCGGCAGTCAGGGTGGCCTCGCCGTCAGCGGCTGTGGCCTGAAAGCGTCCGCGGCCGAGCGGGGTCTGGCCGCCTTGTTCATTGGTGAAGACCCGAACCGAAGCGCCGTCGACCGGCGCATCGAATCCGGCAATCGTCCAGTGGCGGGCCACGGTTGCCACATCTGGAGCTGCGATGGGTTGATCGCCTTGGGCCCGGGCGATCAGCGTGGGCGTGACCTCCACGGCCATCGGCTCGTCGGCGAGGTGCTGCAGTGCGCTGCCCGGTTCCAGGCCGTCGATGGGGCCAAGCGCGACAGCCTCGCCCCGGGCATTCACTGCGGTGAGATCAGCGGCTGGGACCGGTTCACGGCGGTCGTTGTGCACGGTGACGATTCGGGTCAGCTCGCCTGCCTCCGCCTCGGTGGCTCCATCGAGGCGCAGCCGATAGTGGATCGCCGCCGAGAGACCGGGCGTCGCATAACTCAGCCTCAGTCGGCGGCTGCCGCCTTCTTCGATGAATACCTCGCCTCGCCAGTGGGGCGCGTCAGCTTGTGCTGGCTGGACCCGGCGAAGCCGTGTGAGCTCTGGCAGCGTATCGGTTGACCAGTCGAGGGAGTCGGGGTGCAGGTCGGCCGGCAGATCCTGGAAAGCCACCTGATTCCGGCCCGATAGCAGGGCGAGATCGCGCTGATCCATCCACATCGCAGCGCCGTCCGCTGGGAGTTGGATGGTCAGCCCTGTGCGATCCTCGGCCGTGCTGAGTAACCGGTCACTGCCGGCCTGCAGCGGCGCACTCTCGAATTCCTCAGCACTACCATCCGCCGGGGCCGAGCGGGTGCGATCTGGGTCATCGGATTGCGCCAGCACCGGACCGGCGCTCATTAGCGCACCCGCCAATCCAACGCCTGTAAGCCAGTGTCGCATCGCCCTTTCCTCTTATCGTTGACGTTAGACCAGCCCGGCAATCCAGGCGATCAGCGGGACCAGCAAGGCCGTCAAGGCCGCGTTCAAGCCCATGCCGAGTCCAGCGTAGGCGCCGGCTCGCTCGCTGTGCTGGAATGCGCGGGCCGTGGCAATCCCATGTGCGGCCACGCCAATGGCAAAGCCCTTAATATCGGCATCGCGCTCGCCAAGCAGGCGCAGCAGTGGCACACCGGCAATGGCCCCCGTGATGCCGGTCAGAATAACGAACACGGCCGCCAATGACGGCTCGCCGCCAACCTGTTCGGCGACGCCCATGGCAATCGGTGTCGTCGCCGATTTAGGCAGGAGCGAGAGCAGTGTGCTGGTCTCCAGTCCTAGCAGGGATCCAATGACCAGCGTGCTGACAATGGCCGTGGCTGAGCCAGCGACCAGCGCGATCGCAAGCGGCAACCACTGGCGGGCCAGGCGCTGGGCCTGGGCATGCAGCGGCACCGCGAGCAGCACAGTGGCTGGCCCGAGCAGGAAATGAACGAACTGGGCGCCATCGAAGTACACCCCGTAGTCGGTCTCCGTCACGAGCAGCGTGGCCACGATCAGCAGCACTGCGACCAGCACGGGGTTGAGCAGCGGAAACTCGCCACTGGCCAGAAACACGCGATGAGCCGTGGCATAAGCCGCGACGGTCAGTGTGAGCCACAGCAGCGGCTGCTCAGCCAGATAAACCCAGGTTTCGAAGAGTTGCTCACCCATTGTCGGGCGCCTCATCACGTCGTTGCAGCAGGCGCAGTGTCACGCCAGTGACCACGATGGCCAGCAGAACGCTGGTGATTAACGTCAGGGTAATGGGTAGCCAGGCCTCCGCGAGCAGGCCGATGTAGCTGATCACGCCCACGCCGGCCGGCACGAAGAGCAGTGAGAGATGCCGCAGCAGGCCATGCGCCAGGTTCGCGAGCTCGGCGGGCGGCTCGCCGCGCACGCTCAGCCCAATGAACAGCAACACCATGCCGATGACGGGGCCGGGCACGGGTAGCCCGAGCCAACGGGCGATGAGCTCACCGGCGAGCTGCAGGATCAGCACCAGCGTAATGAAGCCAATCATGGTCAGGGCTCCCCGAGCAATCGATCCCGGGCCTCATTGAGGCGGGCGGCCAGATAATCTGTTCCGCCCCGATCCGGGTGGAGTTTCTGGATGAGTCGGCGGTGCGCGGCCATTACCTCGTCACGGGCGGCGTCGGTGGTTACACCGAGCATCTCTGCCGCCTCCTCGCGGGTCATCGCGCCGTTGCGGTTGGCCTGGGGTGGCGCCTCCTGGCTGCCTTTGGCGGTTCCCGCTGCCGCACTGCCAAGGCCCAGCAGGCGCTTGATCCAGGGGAGGAAGCGCAGTAGTGAGGCCAGTCGCCATAGCATGGGTAGCGCAGCGCCAATCGCCGCAAAAATCCAGTTCAACCGCCCGGTCGCGGCCAGTGCAATACCGACCAGGGCAACGCTTGCCAGCATGATCATCGGTGCCCGCGCGCGCAGCCAGGCCCGCAGTCGCGGTGAGAGCATGAACGCGAGAAAGCCGACCAGAACGATGAAACTGATCAGGCGAATCATGACGACGGGGTGCGGGTCTGGCGGATCGCCTCGCAGCGGGCTTCCCAGCGCGCTAGGCGCTGCTCGTAGAGATCGAACACGCAGGGGTCACAGCCGCTGCCGCAACACTCATCCAAATCAGGCTCCCGCGGTGGCGGCGGCAATTTGGGCGCTTTGTGGGCGTTGGTCTCCGACATCACGGTTTATCCTGTCACGAACGCGTGGGCATGACGAAGCAGGACGACGACAACCGCGGCGATTGGCAGCGCGAGCAAGACCCCGACAAAACCGAACAGCTGGCCCCCCGCCAGCACGGCAAAGATCACCGCAACCGGGTGCAGCCCAATGCGATCGCCCACAAACAATGGGGTGAAGGCGACCGACTCCAGGGCCTGCCCCGCGCCGAAGACCACCCATACCAGCAGCAGCGGGATCAGCCAGTCGCTGTACTGCACGATTACCGCGGCCGTCGCCGCCGCGATCCCCACAATAAAACCCAGATACGGCACGATGGCGGCTAGCCCGGAGAGCAGCCCGATCAGGATGCCGAGTTGCAGGCCAACGAGCCACAGGCCAAACGCGTAGAACAGCCCCAGGCTGATCATGACCAGCAGTTGGCCGCGCACGAACGCGCCAACCACCTCATCACATTCGGCGGCCAGCTGTGCCGTGGTGGCCCGCCAGCTGGGGGGCACGGTCCGCAGGAGCGCGGCGAGCACCCGGTCCCAGTCGCGCAGCAAATAAAACGCCACCACCGGTGTCAGGGCCAGGGTGGCAATGGCGCCAGCGACGGCCATGCCGGAGCGACTGATCCGCCCGACCACCTCGGCCGCCACATTGCCGGTGGACTGCCAATGCTCGGAGATGGCGTTGCGCAGCGCCGCCAGGTCGACCGTGCCGAAATCAATGCCAAAGGTCTGCTCAAGCCAGGGTAAGCCGGTCTCTTGGGCCCAGGTCAGCATCCCGGGGAGCTGCGACTGCAGGGTATCGATCTGGCGGCCGACCAGCGGGATCAGCATGAGCACACCAGCGGCCAGCACACTGAATAGCAGCAAGAACACGATGCTGGTGGCGATCATGCGATTCAGGCCCAACCGCTGCAGGCGGCGTGCCAGAGGGTCGCCCAGGTACGCGAGCAGTGCGCCGGCAATAAACGGCGTCAGGATGGGCTGCAGCCAGTAGATCAACAGGCCCGTGAACACTACCAGCGCGAGGCCCAGGCCGGCGCGGTAAATCCGCAATGCATCATTCATGGGGCGAGGATAGCCCACACCGCGGTTCAGCGCAGCCGGGGGATCCATCATTTGGTCATTCGCGCTAAGGTACAGTGACTACGCGAATCAATAGAGGGGAATGAGCGTGCGCAATCCCAATCGCGTCTTCATCTGGATTCTGGGGTTTTTGGTGGCCGTGGCGGCCGTCGCAGGGCTGTTGTTTGCGCCTCTGCAAGAGGCCTTTATCGCCAACCCGGTGTTCAACGGGCTGATCCTGGGTGTGCTGCTGGTGGGCCTGGTCATCAACTGCCGCCAGGTGCTGGTGCTCAAACCCGAGGTGGACTGGGTGGAGCGTTTCCGGCATGCCGGCGACGGTGATGCACCGGCCCTGCCCCGCAGCCGTTTGCTCGGCTCGATGGCGCGGATGCTGACCGGACGCAGCGGTGATCGATTCAGTCTCTCGGCGATGTCATTGCGCACGGTACTGGACGGGATCCGCTCACGGCTGGATGAGTCCCGTGATTTGTCGCACTACCTGATCGGGCTGCTGGTGTTCCTGGGGCTACTCGGGACGTTCTGGGGCCTGCTGGATACCCTGCGTGCCGTGGGCGCGGTCATTGGTAACCTCACGGTCAGCGGCTCGGATGCCGGGCAAATCTTCACTGAGCTACGGGACGGCTTGCAGGCGCCGCTGACCGGCATGGGCACGGCCTTCAGCTCGTCGCTGTTCGGTCTGGCCGGCGCCTTGGTCCTGGGGTTTGTGGATTTGCAGGCCTCGCACGCCCAGAACGGGTTCTATAACGATCTCGAGGAATGGCTGTCCGGACAGACGCGTCTGTCCAGCGGCTCACTGGGCGGCGAGGGGGAAGGCTCCGTACCGGCCTACATCCAGGCATTGCTCGAGAACACGGCCGATAGCCTCGATAAGCTCCAGCGCATCATGGCCCAGGGCGACGACGAGCGACGGCATACCGACGCCCGCCTGATCGAGCTCACCGAGGAGATCTCGCGCCTGGCGCGGACCAATGAGGCGACCGGCGCCGTGGACAGCGAGCAGACCGAGCACCTGCGCTCGATGGCGAGCGGCCTGCAAGGGCTGCGCCAGGATCTGCTGGCCGATCGTGAGCGCCTGGTCGGCGAGCTCCGCGATGAGGTCCGCCTGCTGACCCGCACCGTCTCGCACCTGCGCGACGGCGACGACGGGCACTGAGCCAGCGCATGCTGGGCAGCAACCGCCGGGGTCGGTCAGCGGTCAACATTTGGCCGGGTTTTGTGGATGCGCTGGCAACCATCCTGCTGGCATTTGTTTTCGTGCTCATGCTCTTTGTGGTCGCGCAGGTTTACCTGAGCAGTCAGTTGTCCGATCGCAATCAGGCACTCGAGGCCCTGCAGGCCGAGCTCTCGGACATGGCCGAGGCCTTGTCCATGGAGCGCAGCGAGCGCGAGCGCCTCGAAGAAGAGGTCTCCAGTGTCTACGCCGAGCTGCACGCCACCCTGTCGCAGCGTGATGAGGCTCAGGAGGCCCTCGCGGCGACCCGCGAAGAACTGGAGGCCGCGCGAGAAGAGATCGCCATCGGTGAAGACACGCTGGAAGCGCGCCTGGTTGAGATCGCCTCGCTGCAGCAAGACATTAATGCCCTGCGCGAGGTCCGTGACGAGCTGGAAGCGGAAGTCGGCCAGCTCGCCGCCTCGCTGGAGGAAACGCAGGCCGAGCTCGGGGCGGCGCGAGACCGCAGCCGCGAGCTCGAGGCCGAACTGGCGGATGCCGAAGAGCGCACTCAGCTCGCCCAGGCCGAAATCGAATCCCAGTCGCTGCGTATCCGGGATCTGGTCGCTGAGATCGCGGAGCGCCAGGATGCCCTCGAGGCCGAGCAGTCACTGACAGCGGATGCCGAGGCGCGGGTGGAGGCGCTGCGCCGGCAGATCCGCGAGTTGCGCAATCAGATCAGCACGCTGGCCGAGGCCTTGCGAGTCGAGGAAGACACGGTCGCCGAGCAGCAGACCCGAATCGATACCCTGGTGGAGCGTTTGAACGTCGCCCTGGCTGAGGAAGTCCAGGAGCTCTCCAGTTATCGCTCGGAATTCTTCGGCCGGCTGCGGGAGGTGCTGGACGATGTGGAGGCCATCGAGATTGTCGGCGATCGCTTTCGTTTTCAGTCGGAGCTCTTTTTTGAGACGGCCTCCGCGGATCTGGGCCCGGAAGGGGAGGAACGACTGGGACAGGTGGCCGCCAGCCTGCGACAAGTCGCGGATCGCATCCCGGCGGACATCGACTGGGTGCTCCAGGTGGAGGGGCATACCGATCGCCGGCCGATTCGAACGCCCGAGTTCCCGTCCAACTGGGAGCTTTCTACTGCCCGGGCACAGGCGATTGTGTATTACCTGATCGATGAGGGTATTCCGGCGCGGCGCCTGGCCGCCGTGGGTTATGGCGAGTACCAGCCCGTGGCCGAGGGTGAGGATGCGGAAGACCTGGCCCGCAACCGCCGTATCGAGCTGCGGCTGAGTAATCGCTGACAAAGCCTCGCCTAGATGGCGTTGACGTCATCGGCGAAGAAGTCGGGTCGCATCATTTCCAGAAATCGCCGTGCCTGGGGTGAGAGAAAGCGCCCGCGGCGGGACATCGCCCCGTAGGTGCGCTTGGGAAAGACCTCTGGTAACGAGCGCACGACGATGCCGGGGTAGTGCTCCGCCAGTGAGACATTGCTCACGATGGCAATACCAAAGCCCAGCCCCACATAGCGTTTGACCGCCTCCCAACTGCCCACTTCAAGCCGAATGCGGTAAGGCACGGCATGCTGCTGGAACACCAGGCTAATCAGCCGCCAGGTGGTCATGTTCTGCGGCGGGATAATGAAATCCTGCCCCGCCAAATCACGCAGGTTAATCACATCCCGGCGGGCGAGCGGGTGGTCAGGCGGTGTAATCAGCGAAAGCCCATAGGAATAGATCGCCCGATAGCGCAGCTCATCGGGCATATCGAGAATGGCGCCGACTGCAAAATCCACCCGATCCTCGCGCAGCGCGTCCATCAAATCCCCGACGGAGAGGTGATGCAGGCGCACCCGGACATTGGGGTGTTCGGCCATGAATTGCTCAAGCGTGGCAGGCAGAAGATAGAGCGTGGACGACTCTCCCGCGCCAATATCGAGCCGGCCACTGTCGAGCGGGCGGCTGTCTTCACTGAATCGGCCGGCGAGCCCATCAATAGCCTCCACGAGCTGATGCGCCTCGGCATACAGCTGTTCACCCTCGGGCGTTAGCCGGATCCGGGGGCCGCGGCGCTCGAACAACGTCACACTCAATTCCCGCTCGAGCGCCTGAATTTGCAAGGATACCGAGGGCTGCGTGAGGCCGAGGCGCTCGGCCGCCCGGGAGATGCTCCCGGCCTCGGCGGTAAAGCAGAATGCGCGTAGCTGGCGCAGTCGGTCGTGGCGGTAGGCGGCATTGGGCTCAAGCGCGGTTGGCATGAGGCAGCTCCATTATTGTTAAAAACAATGCAATGTATTGTTTACATTACCTTGTGTAATGCTGCAACGCCACATACCTTGAAGCGAACCGACCCCGGATAACGGCCTGAGGAGGCAAGCGTGATGAGTACATTAAAAACGGCAGCGGAACTCGAAAAAGACTGGGCCAGCAACCCGCGCTGGGCTGATGTCACCCGCCCGTATCCTGCGTCTGAAGTCGTGCGCCTGCGCGGCACGGTGCCGGTGGAGCACAGTCTGGCCAAAACGGGCGCGGAAAAGCTCTGGCGTTATCTCAATGACGGCGAGATGGACTACGTCAACGCGCTGGGTGCGCTGACTGGTAACCAGGCCATGCAGCAGGTGAAGGCCGGGTTGCATGCGATCTATCTCTCGGGCTGGCAGGTGGCGGCGGACGCCAACCTCGGCTCCACCATGTATCCCGATCAGTCCCTGTACCCGGCCGACTCCGTGCCGGCCGTGGTGGAGCGGATCAATAATGCCCTGCTGCGCGCTGACGAGATCCACCATGCCGAGGGCGATGACAGCATCGACTGGATGCAGCCGATCGTTGCCGATGCCGAAGCCGGCTTCGGGGGTGTGCTGAACGCCTTTGAGCTCATGAAGGGCATGATTCGGGCGGGCGCGTCCGGCGTGCATTTCGAGGATCAGCTCGCGTCGGTGAAAAAATGCGGCCATATGGGCGGCAAGGTGCTGGTGCCGACGCAGGAGGCGGTACAGAAGCTGGCGGCGGCCCGCCTCGCGGCCGACACCATGGACACGCCGACGCTGCTCGTTGCCCGTACCGACGCGCTGGCCGCTGACCTCATTACCTCGGATATTGATGCCTACGACGCGCCTTACATCACGGGCGAGCGCACGGTCGAGGGCTTCTACCGTACCCACGCGGGTGAAGAGCAGGCCATCAGCCGCGGCCTTGCCTATGCGCCGTTTGCGGATCTCATCTGGTGTGAGACGGGTACGCCGGATCTGGCCTTTGCCAAGCGCTTTGCCGAGGCCATTAAAAAGGATCACCCCAACACGATGCTCGCTTACAACTGCTCACCGTCGTTTAACTGGCGGGGCAAGCTCGACGAGAAGACCATCGCGAGCTTCCAGAACGAGCTGGGGGCCATGGGCTACAAGTTCCAGTTCATTACCCTCGCCGGCTTCCACAGCCTCAACTACTCCATGTTCGAGCTGGCGCGGGGCTACAAGAGCCGGCAGATGGCGGCCTACTCCGAGCTGCAGCAAGCCGAGTTCGCCTCCGAGAAAGATGGCTACACGGCGACCCGCCATCAGCGCGAGGTGGGCGCCGGGTACTTCGATCAGGTTACGCAGACGATTCAGGGCGGGGTTTCCTCGGTGACGGCCATGACCGGCTCCACCGAAGAGGATCAGTTCAAGTCCTGAGCAAGTTTTTTGGGGGCAGGGATGCCCCCATTTTTTTACCTGACCCGTCGATTAGACGCCGTATTTTTTGTCGAGCGCGGTGTACTCGGCGGTCCCGATTACTTCCTCGCGACCCTTGAAGCTGACCATGCGCTCCTGCATGGCCGCACTGTGGCCATCGCGGCGGATGACCTCCAGGGCGTCCTGCATGCCTTTGATGGCCGCGCGCTGGGTGTCGCTGGGGATGATGATGACACTGTAGCCAAGTTCACCCAGGCGATCGGCGGGCATGAGCGGGGTCTTGCCGCCATGGAACATGTTGATCAGCTTGGGCTGGGGCAGGTCTTTGGCGATCTGCTCGATCTGCTCCTCGGAGGTGGGCGCCTCCACAAAGATCGCATCGGCGCCGGCGTCCATATAGGCATGCGCCCGCTCCAGGGTGGGGCCATAGCCCTCCACGGCCAGACCATCGGTCCGCGCAATGAGCACCATATCAGGGTCATGGAGCGCATCTTTCACCGCCCGGATCTTCTGGGTCATCTCCTTTTGCGGGACGATGGATTTGTCATCGTAGTGGCCGCATTTTTTCGGGAAGACCTGGTCTTCCAGGTGGAAACCCGCGACGCCCACCCGCTCAAAGGCCCGGGCGGTTTTCTGCGCGTTCAGGGCATTGCCATGGCCGGTGTCCGCATCGGCAATCAGCGGGATCTGGGTGACCTCCACCATCGTCTCAAGGCGTTTGACGATCTCATCCAGGCTCATCAGCCCCAGATCGGGGATGCCGTTGCCGCGGGCAATGCCGCCGCCAGTGGCATACACCGCCGCAAACCCGGCCTGCTCTACCAGTCGAGCTGATAGCCCGTCATAGGCGCCGGGGGCGACCACGGGCGGGTGATTGAGAATAAGTTGGCGAAGCTGGCGGGCAGGCGTCATGGCCGGTCTCCTCCGATCCTTGGTTTGTTATTCAGACCGGATTGTGCCGCAACTCAGTCGGCGGTGCATCTGCCCCTAAATCGAGCGCTGATTGACCCGGGCAGAGACCTCTTCGGCTGATTCGATGCGCTCGGAGTAGCGGTCGACCAGATAGTCCCGGCAGCCGCGGGTCAGGCGGGTGAACTTCACGAGCTCTTCCATGACATCGACGATGCGGTTGTAGTACGGCGAGGGCTTCATGCGCCCATCGTCCTCGAACTCGAGATAGGCCTTGGGTACTGAGGACTGGTTGGGGATCGTGATCAGCCGCATCCAGCGGCCGAGGATGCGCAGTTGGTTGACGGCGTTAAAGCTCTGCGAACCGCCGTTGACTTGCATCACCGCCAGCGTCTTGCCCTGGGTGGGGCGAACCCCGCCCATGTTGAGCGGGATCCAGTCGATTTGCGCTTTCATGATGCCGGTCATCGCCCCATGGCGCTCAGGGCTCGACCAGACGAACCCATCCGCCCACGTCGCCAGTTCCCGCAGCTCCTGGACCTTGGGATGGTCGGCCTCAGCGTCGTCCGGCAGCGGCAAGCCGCTGGGGTCAAAGACCTGGGTGTCCACGCTCAGGCGCCGAAGAATGCGCGCGCCTTCAAGGGCCATCAGCTTGCTGTACGAGCGCTCGCGCAGTGATCCATACAACAGCAAGATGCGGATCGGTGCCTCGCCGGCTGGCGTAAGGAGCGTCGGGTCGTCGACCGGCTTAAAGGCGGCCTCGACCAGGTTGGGTGTGGTCTCATCACTCATGTCCCGCTCTTTTGTAGCACCGCCGTGGCACGCTCGTACCAGCCCCTTGAAGTGTTCACCAGCTTAACGAGGGCCAGCATGACGGGCACCTCCACCAGCACGCCCACCACCGTGGCGAGCGCGGCCCCGGAGTTCAACCCGAACAGGCTGATGGCAACGGCGACCGCTAGCTCAAAGAAGTTGGACGTCCCGATGAGCGCCGCGGGTGCGCCAATGCTGATGGGCACGCTCCAACCCCGAGCCCACAAATACGCCAGCCCGAAGATCCCGACGCTCTGAATGATCAGCGGAATCGCAATCAACACGATGACCAGCGGCTGATTGAGGATGCGCTCGCCCTGGAAGGCAAACAGCAGCAACACCGTGACCACCAGGCCGATAACCGTGATCGGCTTGATGCGCCCGGTAAATTCATCGACCGCGGTCTGTCCGCCTTTGCCGAACAAATGCTGCCGGGTGAGCGCGCCCACGATCAGGGGAACCACCACGTACAGGCCCACCGATAGCAACAGCGTCTGCCACGGCACGATCACCTCGGCCACGCCGAGCAGCAGGGCGACCAGTGGGGCGAAGGCGAAGATCATAATCAGGTCATTAATCGCGACCTGGACGAGGGTGTAGGTGGCGTCTCCCTCGGTAAGCTGGCTCCAGACAAACACCATCGCCGTACACGGCGCGGCGCCCAGCAGGATCATCCCGGCGATATAGGCCTTGGCGTCATCGGGGGGCACCAGGCCGGCGAAAAAACCCTCGAAGAACAGCAGAGCCAGCCCCGCCATGGTGAACGGCTTGATCAGCCAGTTGATCACCAGGGTAATGGTCAGGCCCTTGGGCCGGTCGCCCGCATGGCGCAGTGAACTGAAGTCCACATTGATCATCATCGGGTAGACCATCGCCCAAATGAGCACGGCCACGACCAGGTTGACGTTGGCGATCTCCAGACCGCTCAGCCACTCAAAGGCGGAGGGGAAAAACTTACCCAGGGCGATCCCCGCGACGATGGCGAGCGCCACCCAGACACTGAGATAACGCTCGAACCGACCCATGACCTCGCCGGTTGCACGCCGGGCGGTTACATCACACTGTGCACTCATTACTGACACTCACTTCGGTTTTTCGCGATGGCGCGGGTGACGCGCCGCTCGTCGTCGGTGTAGGGCGGTTTGTCGGCTAATGACTGACAGATGGCATCGACGGTGGTGCGCAGCCAGTCGGGTCGATCATGCCGCAGCTGATAGTGGATCCATTGCCCGCTGCGGCGCGTTTCCACGAGACCGCTGTCGCGTAGCGTGGCCAGATGGCGGGACATCTTGGGCTGACTCACTCCCAGGGTCTCGGTAAGCTCGCAGACGCACAGCTCACCACGGCGGTTGAGCAACACCACCGCCCGCAGGCGTGTCTCATCGCCGAGCAGCCGAAACAGCTCCGTGGCGCTCAACGCTTGAGCAGCATCGGTGTGATGCGCTTCCATCACTCTTCCTCAGGCTGGGTTTTGCCGATGGACTCGAGCTTGTCCTGGAGCTTGAGCCGATCCAGCGAGGCGATGGGCAGATTGGTGAACAGCCCAATGCGGCTGCGCAGGGCAATAAACGCATCGCGGAAGGCCCGCTCGCGGACCTCATCCGAGCCCTCAACCGCTGCGGGATCGGGCATACCCCAGTGGGCCGTCATGGGCTGACCCGGCCAGATCGGGCAGGGTTCGGCGGCCGCCTGGTCGCACACGGTAAACACGAAATCCATTTTCGGGGCATCTGGGCCGCTGAAGACATCCCAGTTTTTGCTGTGCAGTCCCTCCGTGGGGAGTCGCATCTGCTCGAGGAGCTTGATCGCCAGCGGATTCACCTGCCCGGCCGGGAAGCTGCCCGCGCTGTAGCCGGTGAACTGGCCCCGGCCCGTGTGGTTGATGAGCGCCTCGGCCAGGATGCTCCGTGCCGAGTTGCCGGTGCAGAGAAACAAAACGTTGTAGTGGGACATACCGCTTCTTCCTGGCTATGGAAGCGTCAGTATATCTGCCAAAACGAATATATGGAATGACAGATGTATGGCAGTCAGGTGGTGCGGACAACCGGCAGTCGCGAGTGTGACTTCACCACCTTAAGTGCCAAGCTCGACTGAATGTTGGCCACACCCTCAATCTTTGCCAGCTGATCCACGATCAGGCGCTCGAGGGCCTGTGCATCAGCGACCAGCACGCGCAGCAGATAATCGGACTGGCCGGTCATGAGGTAGCACTCCATGACCTCGGGCAGGGCGCGCGCGGCCCCCTCAAAGTTCTCAAGCGCGTTGCGAACCTGTCGATCCAGACTGACGTGAATGAACACGTTCACATTCAGCCCGAGCTTCTCGGGGGCGATTTCTGCGGTGTACCGATCAATGATGCCTGAGGCCTCCAGCGCCCGGACGCGGGCCAGGCATGGCGACGGTGTCAGATTGACCCGCTCCGCCAGCTCCACATTGGTCAGTCGTGCGTTGTCTTGCAGCGCCTCAAGAATCCGCAGATCAGTGCGGTCAAGGTGTTGTTTCGACATATAGTGCCTCAATTACCTATTTATCCGGAACAATAGCGTACTTTGGCATCAGTCTGCCGGCTAAAAATATTGCCATCTGCCGTCTGGCCTCCCGTAGTCTTTCAACCATGACTACCGAACACATCCTTTCCGACGCCGATCCCGACGAGACCCACGACTGGCTGGCAGCCCTCAATTCGGCCCTTGCGACCGGGGGCGCCGCGCGGAGCCAGTTCCTCATCCGCCAGCTGGTGGATGCCGCCCGGGCGGCAGGCGTGGAGCTGGATTTGCCGCTGTCGACGCCGTATCGCAACACGATCCGCCCCGAGGACGAGCCGACCTTCCCCGGTGATGTCACACTGGAGGGGCGGCTTTCGGCGATCATCCGCTGGAATGCACTCGCGATGGTGGTCCGAGCCAATCGGGCGGATGCGAGCCTTGGTGGGCATATCGCAAGCTATGCCTCGGCCGCTGATCTCTTTGAAGTGGGCTTTAATCATTTTTTCCGCGCCCAGGTGGATGACGGCCCAGGAGACCTCGTGTTCCTGCAGCCGCACTCCGCACCCGGCGTCTATGCCCGGGCCTACCTCGAGGGCCGGCTGGATGAGTCGCAGATCGCCCACTACCGGCGCGAGGTCGACGGCCAGGGCCTGTCCTCGTATCCGCATCCCTGGCTGATGCCCGACTTCTGGCAGTTCCCAACGGGCTCCATGGGCCTGGGCCCGCTCCAGGCGGTTTATCAGGCGCGCTTCATGCGCTATCTCGAGGCGCGCGGGATGATCGCGCCGAGCAACCGGCGGGTGTGGGGGATTTTCGGCGACGGTGAGATGGACGAGCCGGAGAGCATTGGTGCCCTCGGGCTAGCCGCCCGTGAGGGCCTCGATAACCTCGTGTTCGTCATCAACTGCAATCTTCAGCGTCTGGACGGCCCGGTCCGGGGTAACGGCCAGATCATCCAGGAGCTCGAGGGGCTCTACCGCGGGGCTGGGTGGAACGTTATCAAGGTGCTGTGGGGGTCGGATTGGGATGATCTGTTTGCCCGTGACACCGAGGGGGTGCTCGCGGAATACCTCCAGAAGACCCTCGATGGCGACTTCCAGACCCTTGCGGCGACGGACGGGCAGTTCAATCGGGAGCATTTCTTCTCGCGCGATCCCCGCCTGCAAGCGCTGGTGGCGCACCTGACCGATGAGCAGATCGACCGACTCCGCCGGGGCGGTCACGACATCGTGAAGATCAGTGCGGCCTACCAGCAGGCGATGCAGGCCAATGGCCGGCCCACGGTTATCCTCGCCAAGACGAAAAAGGGCTACGGCATGGGCCATTGGGGCCAGGGCACCATGACCAGTCATCAGCAGAAAAAGCTGGATGAGGAGGCTTTGCTCGCCTTCCGTGACCGCTTCCAGCTGCCGCTGGATGACGAGGCCGTGACCGACCTGTCGTTCTACCGGCCGCCGGCGGACAGCCCGGAGATGCAATACCTGCATCAGCATCGCGAGGCGCTGGGCGGCTACCTGCCCCGACGCCAGCAAACGGCGGACGTCATCCCGGTGCCCGCGCTGGATCGCTATGCCGGTTTCGCGATGGAAGAGACCAGTCGGCCCATTTCCACCACCATGGCCTGGGCCCGGATGCTGAGCGGCCTGCTGCGGGACAAGACCCTCGGCCCGCGCATCGTGCCGATCGTGGCGGATGAGGCGCGCACCTTCGGCATCGCCAATCTCTTCCGTCAGATCGGGATTTACTCGCCCCAGGGGCAGCGCTACCAGCCCCAGGACGCCGACTCCATGCTGGTCTACCGCGAGCATGAGCAGGGTCAGCTCCTCGAAGAGGGGATCTCGGAGGCGGGGGCGCTGGCCTCATGGGTTGCCGCTGGCACCGCCTACAGCACCCATGGCACGGCCATGCTGCCGATGTATATCTACTACTCCATGTTCGGCTTCCAGCGGGTTGGCGATCTGATGTGGGCCGCTGCTGAGCAGCGCAGCCGTGGGTTCTTGCTGGGGGCGACCGCGGGCCGCACCACGCTGAACGGCGAGGGCTTGCAGCATCAGGACGGCAGCAGCCATGTGTTGATGGCCACCATCCCGAACTGCCGCTGCTGGGATCCCGCGTTCGCCTTCGAGCTGGCGGCCATCATGGATCAGGGCATGCGCGAGATGCTCGAGGACCAGCAGGATGTCTTCTACTACATCACGGTCATGAACGAGGCCTATACCCAGCCCGCCTGGCCTGATCATGTCAGCCAGGCCGATATCCTCTCCGGGCTTTACTGCTATCGGCCGACGTCTAACCTGGATCGTGCCCCGGATGTCCGTTTGGTGGGCTCCGGTGCCATCCTGAATGAGGTCATTGCCGCCGCGGATCAGCTCGCCGCCGAGGGCGTTACTGCTGAGGTGTGGAGCGCCACGAGCTACAGCGAGCTGGAGCGAACTGGCGCCGCGCATGTCAGCGCCTGTCTGGACGGCGACGCGCCGGTGATCATGGCCAGTGATTATGTGAAGGCCTGGCCCGCCCGGATCGCGCCCTTTATCCATGCCCCGGTCACGTTGCTCGGCACGGACGACTTTGGCCGCTCTGATCAGCGCGAGGCCCTGCGCCGCTACTTTGGCGTTGATCGGGATACAATCGCGCAGTCCGCCATCGAGGCACTGAAGACCTCGAGCGCCTAGACCCCCAAACGAGGAGAGCCACCCATGAATCTCAATCGACTGCTGCGCGAGCGCCTGGACGCCGGCCGCCCCGTCAGGGCCGGCCTGATCGGGGCGGGCAAGTTCGGCTCCATGTTCCTGAGTCAGGTCCCGACCACGCTCGGCCTCGAGGTCAGCGCCATCGCCGATCTCGATCCAGACCGGGCGCGCGCTGCCTGCCGGGCCGTGCATTGGAGCGAGTCGCAGATCGACGCGGTCGCCTTTGTCGCGGATGGCGCCGAGCTGTGTGCCCGCGATGATGTGGACGTTGTCATCGAGGCGACGGGCCACCCGGCCGCAGGCATTCGTCATGCCCTCGCCGCCATTGAGGCCGGCCGGCATATCGTGATGGTGAATGTGGAAGCCGACGTGCTGGCCGGCCCCCTGCTGGCCGAGCGGGCCCGGGCGCAGGGCGTGGTCTACTCCATGGCCTATGGCGATCAGCCCGCCCTGACCTCAGAGCTCGTGGACTGGGCTCGGGCCACCGGGTTCGAGGTAGTGGCTGCCGGCAAGGGCACCAAGTACCTGCCCGCCTACCATCAGGTCACCCCGGATGACGTGTGGTCGCATTACGGGCTGACGGCGGCTGAGGCGGCGGCCGCCGGCATGAACCCGCAGATGTTCAATAGTTTCCTGGACGGCACGAAGTCGGCAATCGAGATGGCGGCCATCGCCAATGCCTGTGAACTGGCCGTCCCCGCGGATGGGCTCGCTTTCCCGCCCTGTGGTGTGGATGACCTCGCCCATGTGCTGCGCCCGCAGTCTGTCGGCGGCTGCCTGCCCCAAGCCGGCATGGTGGAAGTCGTCAGCAGCCTCGAGCGCGATGGCCGGCCCGTTTACCGGGATCTGCGCTGGGGTGTCTACGTGGTCCTGAAGGCCCCCAACGACTATGCCGCCGCCTGCTTTCGGCAGTACGGGCTGCCCACGGACAGCACGGGTCAGTACGCCGCCATGCACAAGCCGTTTCATCTGATTGGCCTGGAGCTGGGCATCAGCGTGCTCTCGGCCGCTCTACGAGGTGAGCCGACGGGCCAGACCCGCGGATGGATAGGTGACGTCGCCGCGGTGGCGAAGCGTCCGCTGCGGGCTGGGGAAACCCTCGATGGCGAGGGCGGTTATACCGTCTGGGGCAAACTGCTGAGCGCCGCGCAGAGTGCGAAGCAACAAGCCCTGCCCATTGGCCTGGCCCACGGCATCACGCTCACGCGGGATGTCCCCGCGGGTGCGGTGCTGACCAGTAACGACGTGGCGCTGGGCGATCAGCCGGCTGTAGCCATTCGCCAGGAAATGGTCAGCCGGTATCAGCCATCGCCTTGAGCGGGTCTACGGGGACTGCGTGGTAAACCAGCGCGGCAGGCGCAGCGACCAGAAAATGACGACCGCCCGCAGAGAAAAGGCAATCACGGTGCCGGCGAGGAGGCCTTCCGGCCCGTGCTCGGGCGAGAACTGCAGCGTCAGCAGCATGACGAGGCAGCCGATAACCACGGGCATGGCATACACCTCATCGCTCATCAGCAGGGTTTTCCGTCCGGCGAGCACATCCCGGATCAGCCCGCCGCCGATGGCGGTAATCACGCCCATCATCAACGGCCCGATCGGCCAGGCAAACCCCAGCTCATAGGCCTTATAGGCGCCGCCGATCCCAAACATCGCTGCGCCCAGGCCATCAATGTAGACCATCAGCGAGAACATCACGGGTCGGGCAAAGAACGACATGGCGACGAAGGTCAGAATGCTGGCCAGCACGGCAAAGCGGATATACGCCAGGTCGAGCGACCAGAAGATCGGAACATCCAGGATCAGATCCCGCACCGTCCCGCCGCCGACCGCGGCGATGACCCCCAGCATGATGGCCGAGAAGAAGTCGACGCGGCGCTCGGCCACCGCCAGGACGCCCGTGACGGCGAAGGCGATTGTCGCCGCCATCGCCAGAAGGACATTGGTGTCGTTGAGGTTCACTGGACGCGAGCGAACAATGAGGGGGTAGGTCGAGTGGGGTTGTTCACGGCGAGCCTCACGCTGCGGGAGAGCCGTATTGCGCTCCACTTACCTTGCCTAAGGTAGGCCATTTCCGTGTCTATGGCTGTCTTTAATTGCTCATCCACGACCGAAGTGCTCTATCGATCGAAATAAAACCGCCGCTGACATCCAAGCCAGCGGCGGTTTCTTAGCGACAACGCTGATCGGGCGGTTTTAGTACTCGAAGATGAGCCCAGCGACGGCGAGCGAGTCGTTATCGCCTGCATCGCCGAATCCATCAAAGTCGCCGTACTCGGCAAAGATGAGCAGGCCTTCGGCCACGTCATAGTTGGCACCCACCGCAACCTGAGAGCCGTCGTTGCCGTTATCGACGGAGACGTCCTGGACTGCGCCGTACAGTGATCCCATGCCATAGTCGAAATTCAGCGCCAGGGCGGTAGCATCGGTGTCGTTGCCGTCCTTGTTGCTCTGATTGGCATAGCGGGCTGAGGCTTCCAGTGTATCCGTCAGGCCGATGACTGCAGCGACGCCGTACACGCCATCCTCAGACTGGAAGTTGTTGTTGGTTTCGGCATCCACCGAACCACGGTCGTCATAGGCGGCCCGCAGAGAGAGGTTGCCCACATCGTATTGGGCTGCGGCGATCAGGCTGAGCTCGGTGCTGGTTTGATTGGTCGTCGTTGTCTCGTCCGCGATCCGTGTCTGCAGCCTGAAGGAGAAATCTCCCAACTCCGGGCTGTAGTAGGTGACCATGTTGTCCTCGGTCGTGCGGTCGACCTGCGCCAGTGTGGCGTTTTCGAACGGATCGACTGAATCAGAGATCAGGTCCTCGAACACGTTGTCGCTGTCGCCTACCTGAACTTCACCGAAATCCCCTGTGAATCCCAGCACGCTCATGTCGCGGGTCAGGTCGTCATCGTCATCGTCACTGTCGCCAAGCGTGTTGTAAGTGAACTCGGTGGCGATGTAACCAGTAATGCCATTACCAAGATCACGCGAGCCACCAAGGATGATTAGCGATCCGTCGTCGGTGAATTCTGTCTCGCTAGCCCCGCTGTTGTCCTCGGTGTCTCTGAAGTTCAGGACCACTTCACCACCCAATGTAAGAGTCGTGCGATCGTCAACCTCGAAGCTTGCAGCGTGGACGGATGAGAAGGTGCCCCCGAGCGCAAGCGCGGCGAGCAGCGCTGAAGATCTGTATAGCCCGTTCATGATTTTCTCCTGTTGATGAATGACGGTTGCCCATAAAGGCACGCTAATTTTATAGAACTGAGAATCATTCGCAACAAAAATCGACGCTGAGGTATCGCGCCGGGTGTTGGGCAGGACGAGGGGTATGGGGGGCTGTATTGACGGACTCTGGGGGTTAGCCGCGCCCGAGGTAGGGCATCTTCGTGGCCATGACGGTCATGAACTGCACATTCGCGTCGAGCGGCAGGTTGACGATGTAGCGCACGGCGTCGGCGACATGGCGGACATCCATCACCGGCTCGCGCATCACACTGCCATCCGGCTGCGGAATGCCGGCCTTCATCGGCTCGGTCATCGGGGTCTCGGCATTGCCGATGTCGATCTGGCTGCAGGCGATGTCATGGGCCCGGCCATCCAGCGTGATGGACTTGGTGAGCCCCGTGATCGCGTGCTTGGAGGTCGTGTACGCCACGGAATTCACCCGCGGGGCATGGGCGGAGATGGAACCGTTGTTGATGATGCGCCCGCCCTGCGGCTGCTGGTCGCGCATCAGTCGGAAGGCCCCGCGGGCCATCAGGAAGGCGCCATCCAGGTTCACGCCCAGCACCCGGCGCCAGTCATCCCAGTCCACGTCACCGATCGGCGTGGAGGCCATGAAGGCCCCGGCGTTATTAAACAGGGCGTCCAGTCGGCCGTATTCCGCGGCGATCTTTTTATAGAGGGCGTCGACCGCGGCGGGATCCCCCACATCGACCGACACCGGCAATGCCCGGTTCGGGTACGCGCCGGCGATCGCTTCCAGCGGCTCGAGGCGCCGCGCGGCGAGGACCACGCGATGCCCATCGGCCAGCATCGCCTCGGCCACGCCACGGCCGATGCCCTGACTCGCGCCGGTCACCAGAATGACCTTGTTTTCGGCTGTCATGAGTAAGCGCTCTCCTCGAAGTTCATGGCCCAGAAGTCCGTCTCAAGGCGGGTCGCCTCGCGGAATATCTGGGCGATCTGTGCAATGCGGGGCGCTGGGAGCCGCTCCATGCGCGCATTAATCCAGTCCCGCTCACTTTGCGCGGCCGCCTGGAACTCGTCACTCTCGTACATGCCGATCCAGGCGTCATAGGGGTTTGCGGCGCCGCGGACGGTGAATGACTGGGCGTTGATCCAGTCGGCGATCTCCGCATAGCCGATGACACAGGGAGCGAGGGCGACATGTAGATCCAGCAGATCGCCGCGCTGCCCGGTATCGAGCACGTAGCGCGTGTAGGCCGTGGTGGGGCGCGCCTCTGGCGTCTGTTCCAGGGCGGCCTCGCTAATCCCCCAGCCCGCGCAATACTCGACGTGCAGGCCAAGCTCCAGATCTAGAATCGCCTTCAGCCCCTCATGGGCCTGGCGCAGGTCGGCAAGCGTCCGGCTTTTATAGGCGGCTAGCGCGTAGGCACGGGCAAAGTGAATCAGGAAAAGGTAATCCTGCTGAAGGTAGTGCTGAAAGGCGGCCTTGGGGAGCGAGCCATCGGCCAATTCGCGAAGGAAGCGGTGCTGCGTATACGCCTGCCAGTCGTCATGGCAGCGGTTTTTGAGGAGGCAGAAGTTCGGGCTATCCATCGTTCGAGTATGACAAACGACGGCCAATCAGCCTATCAGTGAATGGTGGGCCCGCCAGGATTCGAACCTGGAACCAAAGGATTATGAGTCCTCTGCTCTAACCATTGAGCTACGGGCCCGATCAAAGACCTTATCTCCGCAGCCTGAACACTATAAGAGATCGTTGCGAAAACGGACATGGATTTAAGGCGAAAAAAAACCCCGCGAGGCGGGGTTTTTCTGGGGGAGGTCAGTTCTTTAGAACTGCCAGCGGCTACCGACGTATACGTTGTCGGCAGAGGTGCCGTCACTATTTTCGCCGTTGGTCATACCGACAAAGACATCCAGGCCGGCCCCCAGGAGAGTGCGAGCTTCGACGCCAGTGGAAGAATCATCATCGCCGTTTGCGCCGTCGTCACTGCCGTGCATCACGTATAGGGTGGTACTATCGGCAACCGGGATACCGGCTGCAATTGTGTACGGCATGTCTCCGTTGCTTGCCTGATCATCGTCGCGGTCCTCTACGCGCGCCGTCAGTGTAGCGACGTCAAGGTCTACCGTTCCAGCAACCGTCAGGCGCTCCGTCCGAACGGTATCGGTATCCGAGTCGCTATAGACCGCTGCGAGGGTACCAACACCGATGTCTGCGCTGATCGCGAATTGAGTATCTTCAACGCCAGCACCATTCCGAGTATTGACGTAACCACCAACGGTGACCGGGGATCCCCCAAGGTCGCTCGTTACAGTGAGGCTGTCCACGGTGTTGAAATCCGCTCCACCAATGCCGTCGAAATTACGAGGCTGAAGCGCAAAGACCTGGGAATCGGCAAACTGATAGTGCAGGTCGTCGGTCCGACCGGCAGTAATGTCAGCGCCAGGGAAGCTGAAAGTAACGAAGCCGTACTCGACATACGGATCGCCAGCCGCCCCACCATTTCCGCCATAGTTTGAAAGCCGTGAATAGTAGCTAGCATCAATGCCGCCAAGCAGATCGGTGGCAGAGCCAGAGGCAGCGATGTGCCAGTTGTTCATGTTCAGACTGTCGTCTGTGTTCTCGTCTGCATCTTCGAAAATCGTCTGGATGCGTCCGGACAGGTTCGGCCCATCGACGTGCTCATCAGCGATTGCAGCGGTGCTGCCGATCATTGCGGCTGCGGTGAACAGCGCGATATTCATTTTCTTCATTTCTGACCCCTTTATTGTCAGTCAAAACAACATGTTGTCTTCACTCGGGTTGGGCTGCGTTGCAGCGCCGAGACCCGGTTGAACATCGGCAGAGCTGGTTTTGTGGCGTAAAGCCAACACCTGTCTCTTTCCCGATACACGGAAGGTATACCGGGTTGTAACCGCGTTGCAACCTTTTTCAACAAAAAAGTTCACATGACGTTTGTGCGCCAAGTTGCTGATTAATAGTGGCACGTTGAATTTGGGGCAGGGAAAGACATACAGACCAGCCTCAAGGCTGTTGTTGTCTGAGCACAACGCTACGCCCCGGCGGCGTCGCTTCCGCGGGGCGTTTCGCGTCTTACTGCTCGTCGAGGAAGCTGCGTAGGCTGTCGGAGCGGGTGGGGTGGCGAAGTTTGCGCAGGGCCTTGGCCTCGATCTGGCGGATGCGCTCACGGGTCACGTCGAACTGCTTGCCGACCTCCTCGAGGGTGTGGTCGGTGTTCATATCGATGCCAAAGCGCATCCGCAGGACCTTCGCCTCGCGGGGCGTGAGGCCGGAGAGCACTTCCCGTACGGACTCGCGCAGGCCTTCACGGGTGGCGGAGTCCACGGGCGACATGACCGAGGTGTCCTCAATGAAGTCACCAAGGTGTGAGTCTTCATCATCGCCGATGGGCGTTTCCATGGAGATCGGCTCTTTGGCGATTTTGAGTACCTTGCGGACTTTGTCCTCGGGCATCTCCATGCGCTCGGCCAGCTCTTCGGGATGCGGCTCGCGGCCCATCTCCTGGAGCATCTGCCGGGAGACGCGGTTCAGTTTGTTGATCGTCTCGATCATGTGCACCGGGATCCGAATGGTCCGGGCCTGATCGGCGATCGAGCGGGTGATGGCCTGACGGATCCACCACGTCGCGTAGGTCGAGAACTTGTAACCGCGGCGGTATTCGAACTTGTCGACGGCCTTCATCAGCCCGATGTTGCCCTCCTGGATCAGGTCCAGGAACTGCAGGCCACGGTTGGTGTACTTCTTGGCAATGGAGATGACCAGGCGCAGGTTGGCCTCGACCATTTCCTTTTTGGCCCGGCGGGCCTTGGCCTCGCCAATGGACATGCGCCGGTTGATCTCCTTGATCTCCGCCGGCGGCAGGCCGGTGAGCTCGCGGATCTGGGTGAGCTCGGACTGCTCATCGAGCAGCGCCTGGCGGTGTTCCGAGAGTTTGGCGCTGTAGGGCTTTTTCGCCTTGATGACGGTGTCGATCCAGGCCGGATCGGTCTCATGCCCGGGGAAGCTCGCGATGAAATCCTTGCGCGGCATGCCCGCCTGCTTGGTGGCAACGCGCATGACCTCGCGCTCAGCGGCTCGGACACCCTCAACAGCCTTGCGCAGGTTGTTCGCCAGGCCTTCGATAACCTTCGGCACAAATTTAAAGGCAAGGAACAGGCCGGTCATTTCCTCGCGGAGATCACCGAGGCGCGGGCTGTCAGGCCCTTCTTTGTCCAGGATCTCCAGCATCTCGTTGTGTAGCACTTCGATGCGATCAAAGATCTGCGCCGCACGCTCGGGATCAGGGCCGGTGTCGGCAACAGCCGGCGCTTCAGTGTCATTTTCTGCGGCCTCTTCGGCAGCCGCCTCCGCCTCGCGCGCCGCTTCTGCTGCGGCGGCCTGGTGCGTGGCGACGATCTCGGGGACGTTGTCGACCAACTCCGTGATATCCCGGAAACCCGCAACGACATCGCCCAGACGCAACTCGCCGTTCTGGATGCCGTGGTGAAGGGCCACCATCGTCTTGGACGACTCGGGGTAGCCGGACAGTGCGCGCAGCACCTGATCAAGCCCGTCCTCGATGCGCTTGGCGAGCTCGATCTCGCCCTCACGGGTGAGGAGCTCAACCGTGCCCATCTCGCGCATGTACATGCGCACCGGGTCGGTGGTGCGGCCGAACTCGGCATCCACGGCGGCGAGTGCGGCGGCGGCCTCTTCGGCCTCGTCCTCATCCGTGGACACGGCGCCGTCGCTCAGCAACAGGGTGTCGGCATCGGGCGCGGTCTCGTGGACCGGGATGCCCATGTCGTTGATCATGCCGATGATGTCTTCAATCTGCTCCGGCTCGACAATGTCGTCGGGCAGGTGGTCATTCACCTCGGCATAGGTCAGGTATCCCTGCTCTTTACCGCGGGCGATGAGTTCACGAATCTGGGATTGCTGATCCTGGGCTGCCATATGCTACCGATGCTGTAGGTGATCCGGTGGGAGCCGCGTAGTACACGCCAACCGTGAACTATAACCGTCACTCCGCTTTATCACAACGCTTTGAGCCGAATCCACTCTTCCCATTCCTCGGGGGTGAGGGTGCCGGCCTGCAGTCGCTCGTTCAGCGATTGCAGCCGCCGGTCGGCATGCAGGTGACGGACTCGGTTCATGGCGTCCGCAAATTCCGAGCCCAACCCCGATGCCGGCACTAGATGATCCCAGGTGGCGAGCTTCCATAACGCGGCCTCGTGTTCGCTGTCCTGAAATCGCTCAAGCATTGCACTGGTGGTGATGTGGGGCTCGTGGCGGGCTAATTCAAGCAGTTGCACGAGCAGCGGCAGGCCGGGCAGATCGTCCAGACCCTTGAGGGACTCGATGTCCTCGACCTCGTTGGCCAGGCTCGGTTGCTCGAGCAGCAGTGCTATAGCTAGTCGTACGGGGGTCCGTCGCACCCCGCTGCCATCGGCAAGGCCAGGCTCCGGGGCGCTGGGTCGCCGCGTGCGCTCCGGCTTGTGGCGGCCATCCACGACACCCTCCAGATAATCGGTGTCCAGCCGGCCGAGACTGGCGATGCGCTCGAGCAGCATATGCCGGTAGACATCCGGTGGCAGGCGCTGGAGGAGCGGAATGGCTTTTTCGATAAATCGGGCGCGGCCGTCCATGCTTTGCATATCAACGCCATCACTGAGATGGGTGACGAGGTGTTCAGACAGCGAGGTCGCTTGCGTGAGGTGCGCCTCAAAGCCTTCCCGGCCCTCGGTGCGCACGAGGCTGTCCGGGTCTTCGCCATCCGGCAGGAACAAAAAGCGCACCTGCCGGCCCTGGCGCATCGCTGGCAGGGCGCTCTCCAGCGCCCGCCAAGCCGCCCGCCGCCCGGCCTCATCGCCATCGAAGCAGAAAATAATGTCACTGCTCGCGCGAAAGAGCCGCTCGACTTGATGGGTTGAGGTGGCGGTGCCGAGTGTGGCCATTGCCCGCGGAACGCCGTGCTCTGCCAGCGCAACGACATCCATGTAGCCCTCCACCACCACGATGTCCGGTGGGTGGCGATCGGCAAGGAGGACCTCGTGGAGGCCGTAGAGCTCCTGGCCTTTTTGGAAGACGGGCGTCTCCGGCGAGTTGAGGTATTTGGGTTCGCCGTCGTCGAGCACCCGCCCACCGAATCCAATGGTGCGCCCGCGCCGGTCGCGGATGGGAAAGATGATCCGATCCCGGAAGCGATCGTAGGTGCGGTTACCTTCCCGCTCGATGAGCAGGCCGGCCCGTTGCAGGTTGCTGGGATCGCCCAGCGCTTTGAGCAGGTTATCCCAGCCCGGAGGCGCGAAGCCGATGGCGTAACGTTGAGCGATCTCCCCGCTCACGCCGCGCTGGCGCAGGTACTCGATGGCCCGCTCGCGCTGGGGGTGTTGGCGCAGCCAACCCTGAAACGTGCGGCTTGCCCGCTCGAGTAGGTCGTAGAGCGCGCCTTGCTCCGGGCGTGGGGCGGCCTGTCGGGATTCTTCAGGGATTTCCATGCCCGCGAGCGTGGCGAGTTGCTCGACCGCCTCGCGAAACTCGAGCCGATCGTATTCCATGAGAAAGCGAATGGCGCTGCCATGCGCCCCACAACCAAAGCAGTGGTAGAACTGCTTGTCGGCGGCAACGGTAAACGAGGGGGTCTTTTCGCCATGGAAAGGACACAGGCCGTGGAAGTTGCTGCCAGAGCGGCGAAGTTGCACGCGCTCGCCCACCACTTCCGCGATGTCCACGCGGGCAAGCAGCTCGTCGATAAAGTGATCAGGAATACGACCGGCCATGGGCTCATACCTTACGGCAAAGCGCCGGGTGGCAGCAGAGGAATGTGTCGCTATTGAAGGTGGGCTTTCACGCGGGCGCTGACATCGCTCATGTCGGCGCGGCCCTGCACCTGGGGCTTGAGCAGGCCCATGGCCTTGCCCATGTCGCGAATGCCCTCGGCGCCACTGTCGCGGATGGCGGCGGTGACGAGCGCGTCGATTTCGGCATCGGTCAGGGGCTGGGGCAGGAATTCGCCAATGATGGCGATCTCGGCGTGTTCAGCGGCGGCGAGTTCATCCCGACCGGCAGACTCGTACTGCTCGACGGATTCGCGCCGCTGTTTGACCATTTTATCGAGGATAACCAGCACATCGGCGTTGTCCAGCTCGCGACGCTCATCAACTTCTTTTTGCTTGATCGCGGCGCTGATCATGCGCAGTGTGCCGAGGCGGGGTTTATCGCCGGCGCGCATCGCCGCTTTGACCGCATCGGTAATGCGCGTCTTGAGAATGCTCACCGGCCGGCCTGCTTAGTAGAGGCGCTGGGTGCGCTGGCTCTCGCGCTGGACGCGCTTGGCATGGCGCTTTACCGCGGCCGCCTGCTTGCGCTTGCGCTCCTGGGTGGGCTTTTCATAATGCTCGCGGCGGCGTACCTCGGAGAGGACACCGGCCTTCTCGCATGACCGCTTGAAGCGGCGGAGGGCCACCTCAAAGGGCTCGTTTTCGCGAACCTTAACGCTCGGCATAGAGTTCTGACCTTACCGTTGAACTGTAATCGACGTATGATCGGCCTGCGCCAATCGAGCCCGGTAGTGTAAGCCTGGCCACCACCAAATGCAAAAGCCCGTGAGCTTGTCATGTCATGACCGTGTTGGGGATCGAGACCTCTTGCGATGAGACCGGCCTTGCGCTTTACAGCGCGGCGGACGGGCTGCTGGCGCATCAGCTCCACAGCCAGGTGGACACCCACGCCCTGTACGGCGGTGTCGTGCCTGAGTTGGCCTCGCGCGATCACATTCAGCGCGTCCTGCCCCTGGCCCAGGCCTGCCTTGAAGAGGCCGGCTTGCAGCGCGGTGATCTCACTGGGATCGCCTACACCCGTGGCCCCGGGCTTGCCGGGGCGTTGTTGGTGGGCGCTTCGGTGGCGCGGAGCCTGGCCTGGGCGATGAACTGCCCCGTGCTGGGTATCCATCATATGGAGGCGCACTTGCTCGCCCCCATGCTTGAGCCTGATCCGCCGGCGTTCCCGTTTCTGGCCCTGCTGGTCTCTGGCGGTCACACCATGCTGGTCCAGGTGGCGGCGATTGGTCGCTACGAGGTGCTGGGTGAGTCGGTGGACGATGCCGCTGGCGAGGCCTTTGATAAGACCGCCAAGCTCCTCGGCCTGCCGTATCCCGGCGGGCCGCAGCTTGAGGCCCTGGCGCGCCAGGGTGATCCGCAGCGGTTTCGGTTTCCGCGACCGATGACTGATCGCCCCGGCCTTGATTTCAGTTTTAGCGGGCTGAAGACCGCCGTGGTGAACACCGTGCGCGAGGCCGGCACGGATGCACAAACCCAGGCCGACGTCGCCCGGGGTTTTCAGGATGCGGTGGTTGAAACGATGGCCATTAAGATCCGCCGGGCGTTAAAGCACACGGGTGCCCGCCATTTGGTGGTGGCCGGTGGCGTTGGCGCCAATCAGGCGCTGCGTGATCGCCTGCGCGATGTGGCCGAGGCCGAAGGCGCCCAGGTGGCCTATCCGCGGCTGGCGTTTTGTACCGACAACGGCGCCATGATTGCGTATGCGGGGCATTGTCGACTCGCCGCCGGTGAGCAGGATCGCGATGACGTGGACGTGCGGCCGCGCTGGCCGATGAGTGAGCTGCAAGCTCCGGGGCCTGCTGCCGCGCCGGCCGCGGGTTAAGGGCTTACTTCCCCTTGCCGATCCGCGGTTCTGTGCCTGCGGCGATGCGGCGGATATTGCCGCGGTGGCGCCAGGCGGTGAGCCCGGCCATGGCCCCCGCGGCGGCAGCGAGCGCGGGCGAGCCAATAAGGACCAGACAGTAAACCGGGGCAAGCGCGAAGCTGAGCAGCGCGGCCAGCGAGGAGATCCGAGCCAGGGCGGCCACGACGAGCCACGTCCCCACCACAGCCAGGCCCACCGGCCACGACCAGGCCAGCATCACCCCCAGCCCGGTGGCGATGCCCTTACCGCCACGAAAGCCAAAGAACACGGGATAAAGATGGCCGAGAAAGGCGGCGAGCCCCACCGCAGCCAGCATCCAGGGGGACACCCCGGTCAGATGGGCGATCAGCACGGGCACCACGCCTTTCAGGCCATCAGCAATCAGGGTGATGGCGGCGGCTTTGCGACCACCAAGGCGGAGCAGGTTGGTGGCGCCCGGGTTGCCGCTGCCGCCTTGCCGGGGATCGCCGAGCCCCATCAGGCGAGCGACGACGATGCCGGCGGATACAGAGCCAGCCAGATACCCCAGAACGACCAGCAATATCCCGAACATGCCGGCATTCCACCCCGTGGCCCGGCCGGGGTCAAGCAGGCCTTGTGCTCCCCGCGGTGACATGGAATGCTCACTCGCCCATGGACACGGTATTCCTGCAAGGCCTCGAGCTGCGCTCGGTAATTGGCGTACATGCCTGGGAGCGGGCGTTCGCCCAGCGACTGAAACTCGATTTACGCCTGGCTGTGGATACCGGTGCAGCCGCCGCCTCCGATGACCTGGCCGACGCGGTGGACTATGCCGCGCTGGCCGAGCAACTCACCCAAACGGCCGCGGCCGCTGACTGCCAACTCATTGAGGCACTGGCTGATCGGCTGGCCGCGACCGTGCTGAGCCACGCCGCCATTCAGTCGGTTGACCTGACCCTTCATAAGCCCGGCGCCCTGCCGGCGGCAACGGATGTCGGGGTGGCGATCACCCGCAGTCAGCAAGAGGCCCCATGACCCGCGCCTATCTCAGCATTGGCAGTAACATCGAGCCGGAGCGCCATGTGCGCGCCGCTGTCGCCGCCCTGCATGCGCGCTATGGCGAGCTTATCCTCTCGCCGGTTTATCAGACGCCCGCGGTCGGGTTTGACGGTGCGGATTTCTACAACCTGGTCATTGGCCTCGATACCGAGGAGTCCGCTGAGCAACTCGCCGCGGCCTGTCGCGAGATTGAAACCGATCAGGGACGCACCCGCGGTGCGCAGCGCTTTAGCGCGCGGACCCTCGATATTGATTTACTCACGCTGGGGAACATCTTGCGTGAGGATGTACCGATTCTGCCGCGTGACGAAATCCAGAAGTACGCGTTCGTGCTCAAGCCACTGGCGGATGTGGCCCCGGATGAGCGTCATCCGGTGGATGGACGCCGCTACGCCGATCTTTGGGCGGAGTTCGAGGGCGAGGGGCCGAATGGTGCGGAACTGCCCCCGGTTGACCTGGACCTGACCGCCGAAGCGACCGGCTGACGTGGCGCGACAGACTCCGCCACCGCCCCCGCAGCCGGATGCTGCCGCGCAAGAACATAGCCGGCAGCTGCGTGAGCGGATTGATGCGGCCATTGCCATGGCGGGCGGCACCCTCGATTTTGCCGAGTACATGGCACTTGCGCTGTATGCCCCAGGGCTGGGTTATTACAGCGCGGGCCAGCAGCGCTTCGGCGCCGAGGGCGACTTCACCACCGCGCCGCTGATGAGCGATCTATTCGCGCGCACCCTCGCCCGCGAGGTCGAGCGCATTAACGTCGCGTGTGGGGGCGACACGGTACTGGAATTCGGCGCGGGCACGGGGCAGATGGCCGCTGATATCCTGGCCGAGCTCGAGGCACGCCACGCCTTGCCCGAGCGGTATTTGATTCTGGAAGTGAGCGCTGATTTGCGGGCCCAGCAGGCCGAGACCTTGCAGTCGCGTGTGCCCGCGCTCGCCGATCGGGTGAGTTGGCTGGATCGGTTGCCGTCGACCCCGATTCGTGGCGTGATCCTGGCCAATGAGGTGATGGATGCCCTGCCGGTGCAGCGCTTTCACCGGGCAGAAACCGGGGTTGAAGCCCTGGGCGTGGGTCATGATGAGGCTGGTGCGCTGTGTTGGCGGACCATGCCGGCCGACTCGGCGCTCGCCGAGGCGGTGGCGGCGATCGAGTCCGAGATCGGCGATACGCTGCCCTCAGGCTATGCCTCCGAGTGGTGCCCAGGCCTCGCGCCGTGGGTCAATGCGCTCTCGGCGCTGATTGAGGCGGGCGCGGCGTTGCTGATCGACTATGGCTATCCACGGCGGGAGTATTATCATGCGCAGCGGCAGACCGGCACACTGCTGTGTCACTACCGCCATCGGGCGCATGATGATCCGTTTTACTGGCCGGGGCTGCAGGACATCACCGCCTCGGTCGATTTCACGCTGGCCGCCCGGGCGGGCCAGCAAGCCGGGCTCGAGGTGTTGGGGTTTACCACGCAGGGGAACTTCCTGACCGGTGCCGGGCTGCCACAGCTACTGGAAGAAACCGCGGCTGGCGATCCCAATCGGGCCGCCGAGCTCGCTCAGCAGGCCAAGCCGTTGCTGTTTCCCGATGAAATGGGGGAGCGCTTCAAGGTGCTGGCGCTGGGACGTGCGCTTGACGAACCGCTCGCGGGTTTTTCCTTTACCGATCATCGGCAAAGGTTGTAACCCTCAAGACAACCCCGGTTTACTTGCTGGCAACGGCAGCACACGCAGACACAACAAAGGAAGAGCATGGCGACCTGGGGGCCGGAAACCTGGTTTTATCGATACCTTGCCGCACCAATCCGCGAGGTGCTGGAAGATGGTGGTGGGGGTGAGCAGCGACTCAAAGCTCGCCGTTACAATGACTTATGTGTGTTGTTTACCGATATTCGCGGATTTACTGCACTCTCTCAAACGATCGATCCAGATCTGCTCAGTCGCACGGTCGGCATCCACGCCCGCTATCAGTCGCAGTCGGTGGAGCGGTTTGGCGGTTATGTCGATAGTTTCTTCGGTGATGGCTTGATGGCCATTTTTGAGGGCGACGGTATGGAGGCAAGAGCCTGTCAGTGCGCCCTCGAGGTGATGGAGCAGTCTCACCGTCCACCGGAAAGCGCGGATGTCCGGGCGGTTCCGATCGGCATCGGGATCCATTCCGGGTCGGTGGTCCGCGGGAGCTTCGGGAGCGAGCACTGGCAGACCTACACCACCATTGGCGCGGCAGTGAACATTGCTGCCCGGCTGTGTGATCACGCCGCCGGCACCGAGATCGTGATCAGCGACACGGTTCGTCAGGCACTGCCGTGGCCAGAACGTGACGGGGCCATTCTTTTTGACCCGGTAACGGGTGAGCCACCACGCGATGTGGATCCTGGCCTCCCGCTCTACCGGATTCGGCGAGGCTGATGGACAGCGCCCAGGCATTCTGGCTGGGGCTGATTCAGGGGATCACCGAATTCCTGCCGATCTCGAGCTCCGCGCATCTCATTCTGCTTCCTCAGCTGCTCGGCTGGCCTGATCAGGGGCTGGCTTTCGATGTCGCCGTCCATGTCGGGACACTGCTGGCGGTGGTGTGGCACTTCCGTCGCCAGCTGCTGCCGCTGGCGAGCCAAACGCTGGCGTCCGCCTCGCGCCGCGAGGCGGTGGGTGAGAGCGGGCTGGGCTGGGCGTTGATCATTGGCACCATGCCATTGGTGCTGGGGGCGCTGGTCTTGGCGGATGCCGCGGAAACCGTCTTTCGGGGCCCGCAGGTCATCGCCTGGGCCACCATCGGGTTCGGCCTGCTGCTGTGGCTGGCCGCGCGGCGGGGCAATCGGGGTAAGGATGAGTTCGATATCGGCCCCTGGCAGGCGCTCTTTATTGGTTCGGCCCAGGTGCTCGCGATCATTCCGGGTACCTCACGCTCGGGGATCACCATGACGGCGGGTTTGTGGCTGGGCCTGGAGGCCACAGCCGCCGCGCGATTCTCCTTCCTGCTCTCCATTCCCGCGATCGCGTTGGCGGGCATCTGGAAGACCTGGCAGCTCATGAGTACACCGGCACCCGTTGACTGGGGTGTATTTGCGCTGGGTGTGGTGGTGGCGGGGGCGTCGGCCTACACCTGCATTCGGGTGTTTCTGGCGCTTGTCGCGCGCATCGGCATGACGCCGTTTGTGGTCTATCGCCTGGCGCTGGGCGTGGCGTTATTGATCGTGTTCGGCCCGGGCCTGGCCGACTGACTCAATCCGACGGCTGGAGCCTGGCGAGTTCAGCCAGGCGGGCTTTTTCAATCGCCTCGCCCACGGCCGGCCCCTTGAGCCCTTGCTCAACAAACGGCCGGGCCTCAATGGCCTGGCAGCGGCGCAGGGCCTCACGCAAATAATCTGCCTGGGGATAGGGCCGGTGTTCCAGGCCGAGCCGGCCGCGATAGTCGGCCTCGCAGGCGGTTAAAAAGCCATCGACCCGCTCTGGGCGGCGAAACGCATCCATACCGTTCAGCAGCCCGAGCAGAGTCTCGGGGCGAAGCTCGCGGACGCGATGGCAGTCGAGGTGATAGCGCGTGACGGCGCAGGCCAGATCGCGGGTGTCACTGGGTACGCGCAGGCGTTCACACAGGCCCTCCGTTAGCGGTACGCCCCGCGCCTCATGACCCCGATGGCGCGGGAGCTCCTCGGCCGGCGTGATGCCCTTGCCCAGATCATGAACCAGTACCGAGAAACGGGTCGCCAGATCGGCATCAAGGCCGGCAGCCTGATCGAGGGCCAGCAGAACATGCTCGCCGCTGTCGATTTCCGGGTGATGCTTGACGGGCTGAGGCACGCCAAACAGGCGATCCACTTCGGGGAACAGGACGGCGAGCGCGCCTGTGTCGCGGAGTACCCGAATAAAAGCCGACGGGGTGGGGGCCATCAGCGCCTTGGCCGTCTCCTGCCAGACGCGCTCGGGCACCAGCGCATCCACTTCGCCGGTCGCGACCATTTCCTGACACAGCGCGAGGGTGTCCTCGGCAACCCGAAAGCCCAGCGGTGCGAATCGGGCGGCGAAGCGAGCCAGCCGAAGGATGCGCACCGGGTCTTCACGAAAGGCCTCGGAGACATGGTGCAGGCGGCGTGCGTGCAGGTCGGCCTGGCCGTTGTAGGGGTCAATGATCTCGCCCTCGGGCGAGCGCGCCATGGCGTTAATGGTCAGGTCGCGACGGCTGAGGTCGGCCTCGAGGGTGACCTCCGGGTCGGCGTGAAACGTAAAGCCGTGATAGCCCGGGGCGACCTTGCGCTCCGTGCGTGCCAGGGCGTATTCCTCGCCGGTGTCCGGGTGCAGGAAAACCGGGAACGTGCGACCGACGGGCCGGTAGCCTTCCGCCTGCATCGCCTCGGGTGTGGCACCAACGACGACCCAGTCGCGCTCGGTCACCGGCAAGCCCAGCAAACGGTCACGAACGGCACCTCCCACTTCATAAATGGTCAGTGGCTGGCCACTCACTCAGCCATCCCGGCCTGCATCTCGGCGCCACTCGTCATACCGATCGCGGGTATTGGAGCCACTCAGGTAGCTCGGTGCGACGGCCTCCAGAGCGGTGGGGTGGATGCCCAGATCGTCCAGGCCGTTGTGCTGGCAGACATTGTCGACCTGAGCCGAGAGGTAATTGTCGACGGTGTAGGGCTTGCCCGGGACATGCTGCATGATCTGGCCTTGCAGCCGCGATAGGCCATCGGGCAGGCCCACAATCAGGCGCCGGCGATCCAGCAGTTCGGCGACATACCGCACCAGCGCCTCGAGGGTATAGACCGTCGGCCCGCCGAGTTCATAGGTGCGCCCGAAACTCTCCCGGTCTTCCAGGACCTGTTCGAAGGCGGTGGCGACATCCCCCACGTACACCGGCTGGAAACGGGCTTTCGGTGTGGGCAGCGGCATCGCGGGTGTGATCTTAAGCATGCCGGCGAATGTGTTGAGGAAGTTGTCCTCACGGCCAAACACCACGGAGGGCTGGAAGACTGTGACGGCGAAGTGCTCGTTATGGGCGGCCAGCGCCATACGCTCGCCCTCGCCCTTGGTCTGCTGATAGCGACTGGGGCCATCCGGGTCAGCCCCAAGGGCGCTCATGTGCAGCAGGCGCTTCACGCCTGTGTCGCGACACGCGGCCAGAATCTTCTCGACGAGATGAACATGCACATCTTCGAAGCGCCGCCCCGACTTTTTGCCTTCGTTGAGAATGGCAACCAGGTTGATCACCGCATCGACGTCTTCCAGATGGTTGTGTAGATCCACCGGGTTGTGGACGTCGGCCTCAAACAGATCCAGGTTCGGGATGGGCAGCAGATGGCGATTGCGCTCACGGTGCCGCGTCAGCACCTTGATGCTGATTGAGGTGTTTGCCAGACGGTTGGCGATCTCGCGGCCGATAAAGCCCGTGCCGCCGAGGATGCAGACGCGACGAATTCGCATGATGTCCGCGCTCCCGTTCATCAATGAATGTTGGCTCTATTGTAGAGCAAAGCGTGCGCCCATCGTTATGCCATAATCTCGGCCTTCCCAGCTGGCCCTCGGGAGGGCGCTTGTTTGATCTGCTGATTTATCTCGTCGCCGGCGTGGCCGTGGGCCTGGGCTCTGGCCTGTTCGGTATTGGCGGCGGGCTGATCGTGGTGCCCGTGCTGTTGCCGGTGTTTGCGGCTCAGGGGCTGGGGACGGATGTCGCCATGCACGTTGCGGTGGCAAGTTCGCTGGCGACCATCGTGGTGACAACGGCATCGTCGGCCCGCGCGCATTGGAAGCTGGGGAATATCGTCGGCCGTGCCTTGCCCTGGCTGATTAGCGGGCTCGTTGTCGGCTCATTCGCGGGCGCACAGATTGCGGCAGCCGTACCGGGTCGCGCGCTGCAGATCATCTTCGGTGCGTTTGTCATATTACTTGCGGTGCGGATGGCGCTGGTGGGTCAGGTGCCGCCCGGGCGCGTCATGCCCCCTCCGCCAGTGGTCACGGGCGTGGGTGGAGTGATCGGGACCATCGCCGGCATGGTCGGCATTGGCGGTGGCGCATTGATCGTGCCGTTTCTGGCCTGGACCGGGGTGGAGATGCGTAAAGCCGTGGGCACCTCGGCGGCCAGCAATGTCTGCGTGGCCATCGCCGGTACGCTTGGCTTTATCGTGGCAGGGGTCGGTGAGGCAGGATTACCTGATTGGAGCACGGGGTATATCTACTGGCCCGCTGTGGGTGGGATCACGCTCGCGAGCGTTTTTACCGCGCCGCTTGGGGCAAAACTCGCTTCGCGGCTGCCGGCGCAGGTGCTGCGCCGGGCCTTTGCCGCGTTCCTGGTGGTCGTTGGGCTGAAGATGCTCGTCGGTTGAGCGATTAGGTCAGGCCAAGCAGCTTTTCAAGATAGTGAATATTGGTGCCGCCGGCGCGGAAGCCGTGGTCGGTTAGCAGGCGCTGATGCAGTGGCGTGTTGCTCTGAATCCCCTCGATGACGAGCTCGCTCAGGGCTGTTCGCATGCGCGCAATGGCACTGTCGCGGTCTTCGCCCCAGGTGATGATCTTGCCGATCATCGAGTCGTAGTGCGGCGGGACGATGTAGCCGGTATAGACGTGTGAGTCCACGCGCACACCGGGTCCGCCAGGTGGGTGATACAAGCTGATCTGCCCGGGTGAGGGCATGAAGCGCTCCGGGTCTTCGGCGTTGATCCGGCACTCAATGGCATGGCCACGGAATTCAATATCCGATTGCGAGAACGACAGGGGCTCGCCGGCGGCCACCCGTATCTGCTCCGCCACCAGATCGCGTCCGGTCACCATCTCGGTGACGGGGTGTTCGACCTGGATGCGGGTGTTCATTTCGATGAAGTAGAACTCGCCATCCTCGTAGAGAAACTCGAAGGTGCCAGCGCCCCGGTAGCCGAGCGTCTGACACGCCTTGGCGCAGCGCTCGCCGATCGCGGCCCGCTCTTCCGGTGTAATGCCGGGGGCGGGGCTCTCCTCGATCACCTTTTGGTGGCGGCGCTGCATGGAGCAGTCGCGCTCACCCAGGTGCACGGCATTGCCGTGCTCGTCAGCCATGACCTGGATTTCGACATGGCGGGGATTGCCCAGGTACTTCTCCATGTAGACGATGCTGCTGCCAAACGCGTTGGCCGCCTCGGCTCGGGTTACGGAGATTGCGTGCAGCAAGGCGGCCTCACCGTGGACCACGCGCATGCCCCGACCACCGCCACCCGCGGCGGCCTTGATGATGACCGGGTAGCCGATGTCGCGGGCGAGCTTGAGGTTGGTGGCCTCGTCATCATCCAGCGGCCCACCGGAGCCCGGCACGCACGGCACGCCGGCCGCTTTCATTGCATCGATGGCCGAGACCTTGTCGCCCATCAGTCGAATGGTCTCTGCGCGCGGACCGATAAAGCGAAAGCCGGATTCCTCGACGCGCTCGGCAAAATCCGCGTTCTCGGAGAGAAAACCGAAGCCGGGGTGGATGGCCATCGTGTCGGTGAGCTCCGCCGCGCTAATAATCGCCGGGATGTTGAGGTAACTCTCCGCAGATGACGGCCCGCCAATGCAGACGGACTCGTCCGCCAGCCGAACGTGTTTCAGGTCACGATCGGCTGTGGAGTGGACAGCGACGGTGCTGATCCCGAGGCTGCGGCAGGCGCGCAGAATCCGCAGGGCGATCTCGCCGCGGTTGGCAATGAGGACCTTTTCAATCATGACGAGGCCCTACTCAATGATGAACAGCGGTTGATCAAACTCCACCGGCTGGCCGTTTTCCAGCAGGACGGTGCTGACAACGCCGCTGCGGTCGGCCTCGATCTGGTTGAGCATCTTCATCGCTTCGATGATGCACAGGGTATCGCCTGCGCTAACCGTCTGGCCTTCTTCCACAAAGGGGGCGGCGTCGGGCGCGGGTGACCGATAAAAGGTGCCAACCATGGGTGAGCGCACGGCATGGCCGGTCACTTCAGGGGTTGCCGACGCGCTCGCGGTCTCAGCGGGTGCCGGTGCTGGTGCAGGGGCTGCGGCGGCCACTGGTGCGGGTGCGGGTGCGGGTGCCGGAGCAGCCGGGGCGCCACGGGCAATGCGGACGCTCTCCTCACCTTCGTGAATTTCGATTTCGTTGACGCCCGACTCGTCGAGGAGCTCGATCAGGCGTTTGATCTTGCGAATGTCCATAAGTGCTTCAGTTCCGTTCCGCGGCCTGCAGGATGGCCTGCAGTGCCAGCTCGTAGCCGATGGGACCCAGGCCCGCAATAACGCCGCGCGCGGCATCCGAGAAATACGAATGCTGCCGGAAGGGCTCGCGGGCCTGGATGTTGGATAAGTGGACCTCGATAAACGGGATCGCGACTCCGGTCAGGGCATCGCGTAAGGCCACGCTGGTGTGGGTGAAGGCGGCCGGATTGATGATGATGGCCTCAACGCCCTGACGGCTTGCCTCCTGGACGCGCTCAACCAGTGCATGCTCGGCATTGCTCTGGAACGTCTCAAGGTGCGCCCCGGCCGCCTTGGCCTGGTCGGCCAGCCGCTGATCGATCGTGGCCAGGTCAGTCGGGCCGTAGACATCCGGCTCACGCTGTCCGAGCAGGTTGAGATTGGGCCCGTGCAAGACCAGGACACGCGTCATGACAGCGCTCTTCGCCACAAAAGTGCGAGAAGTTTGCCCCATGAACGGCTTTTTTGTCCATTGTCACGACTGATCGCGGCGACTTCGCCGCATTTAAGCCCTATTCGTCGGTGAGATCCTCGAGAATCGGGCGCAGATCCGGTTCGTGGAGCTGACCGCTAAAGCGCTCGTGGATGCGCCCGTCACGGTCGATGATCACGGTGTAGGGCAGTGTCCCGCGGTCGTTGCCATACGCGGCCGCGACATCCAGGGCCGCCTCCATGCCATAGAGCGTGGGATAGCCCATGTCGACCTGATCGATAAAACCCCGAATGGGCTCGGGGTCGTCGATCGCGACCCCGAGAAACTGAACGCCCTGGTCGTCAAAGGCTGTTTGCAGTTCGGTGAATAGCGGGATTTCCTCCCGGCACGGGGCACACCAGGTCGCCCAGAAGTTGAGGACCACGATGTCGCCATCCCACTCCGCGATGCGGCGGCGTTCACCGGCGAGGTCGGGCAAGGTGAAGTCAGGGCGCTGGACGGTTTCTTCCGGTGTCTGCTGCAGCCATATCACGGCGGCGACGCCGCCGCCGGCACCGATCACCGCGGCTAACAGAACGGTAAGGGCTGTTCGCAGTCCGCCGGTCATGGCCTAGCGCTCACTGAGCCCGGCACGGGCCCGGGCAATAAAGGGATCGGCGTCCAGGAAGCCGAGGACGCGGGCGTCGCGGTTTTCCTGCCCGTCCGGGCCATAGAAGATGATCGCCGGCGGCAGGTACACCTCGAGGCGCTGCATCAGCGCGCGGTGATTATCGTTCATGGCGGTGACGTCTGCGCGCAGCAACATGGCCTTGGCGACGGCGTCCTGCACCCGCGGGTCGGTGAACGTGCGTTGTTCAAGTTGCACGCAATAGACGCACCAGTCGGCATAAATATCGATCATCACCGGCCGGCCCGCTGCTTTCGCATCCTGCAGGGCCACCTCAAGCTCGCCCGGGCTTTCGATATCCCGGAAGGCCAGGCCTTCCGTGGCGCTTGTGCCACCAGTGCCGCCCACGCCGGCCAGGGGCCGCAGCACATCACCGCCGCCCGTGGCCGCACCCACCAGGCTGGCGCCGCCCCACACCATCAGTGCTAGTCCCAGGGTGCGGGCTAAGCGCTGCGCAGGGCGAACCGGCGGTGTCAGGCGTTCCGTTGCGCCGAGCCAAACCCCCGCACCGATGAACAGCACACCCCATAGCGCCAGAACGATCGGGCCGGCCAGGAAGCGCTCGAGCATCCAGAGCGCGACGGCGAGGAACCCCACGCCAAAGATGGCGCGCACGGTGTTCATCCAGGGCCCGCTGTGGGGCAGCCAGCGACCGGCCGCGGTGCCGATCAACAACAACGGCAGGCCCATGCCGTTGGCCAGGGTAAAGAGCGCCAGTCCGCCGAGCCAGGCATCACCGGTGCTGCCGATGAACACGAGCGCGGCGATCAGCGCCGGCCCGGAGCAGGCCCCAACAATGAGCGTGGAGAGGATCCCCATGATCGCCACGCCCACCAGCGTGCCGCCGCGCTGGCGGTTGGAGAGTGTGGTGAGGCGGGTTTGCAGCGCCGTGGGAATGCGGAACTCGAACACCCCGAACATCCCCAGCGCCAGGATGACGAACATGGCGGCGAACGCCCCGAGCACCCAGGGCGATTGCAGGTCGGCCTGAATGGCCGCGCCGGTGAGTCCGGCGGCCACGCCGGCGAGTGCATAGGTAATGGCCGTGGACTCTACATACACTAGGGACAGGCCAAGCGCCCGAAGGCTGCCACTGCGATGCGGGTCACCCGCGATGAGCCCCGAGAGGATGGGGATCATCGGATACAGACAGGCGGTGAAGGCGAGCAGAATGCCGGCGGCGAAAAAGCCGGCGAGCATGGCGGGCACGCTGGCCTCGTTCAGCAGGCGCTCCAGACGGCCGGCCTCACCGCCCCCGGCGCTCGGCTGGGCCTCGGCAACGGGGTTCTCGGCGCCGCTGTCAGTCGTGCCGACGGCCGGCGCCTCCGGGTTGATCGCGTAGTCGCCAGCGCCCCCGTCCAGCCGGGTCGAGACGGTGTAAGGCGGGTAGCAAACGCCCGACTCCGAGCAGCCCTGGAAGTCCACGGTGACTGGGGCGTCATCGCCGGTGGCGGGCGGGATCGGGGCAATCAGGGTGGCCGGTTCGGTGTACACCGGCTGGACGCCAAAGAATTCGTCTTCCTTGGTCTTCGCGCTCGGGAAATCGATGGCCGCGGTATCGATGGTGTTGTCGCCGACGGTCATCGCCAGGCTGTCGCGATACAGGTAGTAGCCCGGCTGGATGTCGATGGCAACGGCCAGTTCATTGTCCGCAACGCGGTTGGCGGTAATGACAAACGCCTCTTCCACCGGTAGGACATCGTTGCTGTTGCCGCCGAACAAGCTGCTCAGGCCGCCTTGGGAGAGCGCAGTCAGCGGGATCAGCAGGAGCGCCAGCGCCGCGAAGCGCGCGAGCCGGTATCGACGAGTTGCGGGGTGCGCTTGGGTCATTGGCGGTGGGTCGTCTCTTCGCCCACCCAGGCGAGATAGCCCGCCAGGCCGGTTTCCACCGGTAGCGCCACGATCTCCGGGAGTTCATCGGGATGTAGATCGAGAATGCAGGCCTCGAGCCCCGTGTAGGCCGTAGCCGTAGTTTTTGCGACCAGTAGCCATTCCTCATCGCGCTCGACCTGGCCTTGCCAGCGGTAAACCGAGGTCAGCCCAGGGATGATGTTCACGCACGCGGCATGGCGACGCTCAACTAGCGCGTCGGCTAGCGCGTCTGCCACCGCCCGATTGGGGCAGGTCGTTAAAGTGACGAGGCGACGGGTCATTGGGCCTCCACATCCGGTCGGTCAAACTTGAATTCTATCACTGCCATCCCCATTCCATGACTCAGGTATTGACGAGGGCGATTTCGTCACTATCATTAGCACTCACCAACTGCGAGTGCTAACAACAGCACATTTTTGCTTCTATAGTTCACATTTAGGGAGAAAAGGCACATGAATCTTCGCCCGCTACACGATCGAGTCGTCGTCAAGCGCATGGAAGAAGAGCGCACCACGCCGGGTGGCATTGTCATCCCCGATACCGCTGCCGAAAAGCCCATCCGGGGCGAAGTGGTCGCGGTCGGCAAAGGCAAGCGCCTTGACAACGGTGAGGTTCGCGCCCTCGACGTCAATGTGGGGGACAAGGTCCTCTTCGGGAAGTTCTCCGGCACCGAAGTCAAAGTCGGTGAGGAAGACGTCCTGGTGATGCGCGAAGACGACATCATGGCAGTGCTCGAGGGCTAAACGCCGCGCACGCTGAACCGCAACGTCATAGACAACGGAATTAAGAGGAACAGAAACAATGGCAGCCAAAGACGTACGTTTTGGTGATGATACCCGCCATCGCATGGCCGCCGGCGTGAACACGCTGGCCAATGCGGTCAAGGTCACCCTCGGCCCGCGCGGTCGTAACGTGGTGCTGGAGAAGTCCTTCGGTGCCCCGACGGTCACGAAAGACGGTGTCTCCGTCGCCAAGGAAATCGAGCTCAAAGACAAGTTCGAGAACATGGGCGCGCAGATGGTCAAGGAAGTGGCTTCCCAGACCTCCGACGCCGCCGGTGATGGCACCACCACGGCCACCGTGCTGGCGCAGGGCATCCTGCGTGAGGGCATGAAGGCCGTCGCCGCTGGCATGAACCCGATGGACTTGAAGCGTGGCGTGGACAAGGCCGTCGAGGCCGCCGTCGCCGAGCTGCACAACCTGTCGAAGCCTTGTGAGACCGACACGGCGATCGCCCAGGTCGGCTCCATCTCTGCCAACTCCGACAAGGCCATTGGCGAGATCATCGCGGATGCCATGAAGAAGGTCGGCAAGGAAGGCGTGATCACGGTCGAGGAAGGCAGTGGTCTTGAGAACGAGCTCGACGTGGTCGAGGGCATGCAGTTCGACCGCGGTTACCTGAGCCCGTACTTCATCAACAACCAGCAGAGCATGGCCGCCGAGCTTGAGGATCCCTACATCCTGCTTTGCGACAAGAAGATCTCGAACATTCGTGATCTGCTGCCGCTGCTGGAGAACGTGGCCAAGTCCAGCCGCCCGCTGCTCATCGTCTCCGAGGACATCGAGGGCGAGGCGCTGGCTACGCTCGTGGTCAACAGCATGCGTGGCATCGTCAAGGTCGCCGCGGTCAAGGCCCCGGGCTTTGGTGATCGCCGCAAGGCCATGCTTGAGGACATCGCCATCCTGACCGGCGGCACCGTGATCTCCGAGGAAGTCGGCCTGACCCTTGAAAAGGCCACCCTGGATGATCTGGGTACGGCCAAGAAGGTCAACGTGACCAAGGAAGAAACCACCGTGGTGAACGGTGGCGGCAGTGCCGATGGCATTAAGTCCCGCGTCGATCAGATCCGCGCGCAGATGGAAGACTCCACCAGCGACTACGACCGCGAGAAGCTCCAGGAGCGCGTGGCCAAGCTCGCCGGCGGTGTCGCCGTCATCAAGGTGGGCGCCGGGTCCGAGATCGAGATGAAAGAGAAGAAGGCCCGCGTCGAGGACGCACTGCACGCCACGCGTGCCGCTGTCGAAGAAGGCATTGTGCCTGGCGGTGGCGTGGCCCTGCTGCGCGCGCTCAAGGGCCTCGATGGTCTGGCCGGCGACAACCACGACCAGGACGTTGGCGTGAACATCGTGCGTCGTGCCTTGCAGGAGCCGCTGCGTCAGATTGTCTACAACTGCGGCGAGGACTCCTCAGTCGTGGTCGACAAGGTGCAGTCCGGTGAGGGCAACTACGGCTATAACGCCCAGACCGAGGTCTACGGCGACATGGTCGAGATGGGCATCCTGGATCCGACCAAGGTGACCCGTACGGCCCTGCAGAACGCCGCTTCCGTCTCCGGCCTCATGATCACCACCGAGTGCATGATCGCCGAGCATCCGGAAGAAAAGGATGATGCCGGCGCCGGTATGGGCGGCATGGACGGCATGGGTGGCATGGGCGGCATGATGTAATCAGCCCCCGCGGCAACCCACCGGCCTGGCGCTCAGGCCGGCTTGCCTCAAAGCCCCGCTTCGGCGGGGCTTTTTTATTGTGAGTACCGAGCGGCCTCGCTAAGCTGCCGCCATGGATATCAACCGACTCCCCGCGCCTCTGCAGGCGGCGCTCCCCGACCTCCCCGAGCCCCTTCAGGCACCGGTCGAGGTCGCCCTCGAGCGCCTGCCCGGGGACGCTGCCTTACCCGCGGACGACGCGGTGCTCGCCGAATTGCCCCGCGTTTGGGCCATGAGCGAATTCGCCTCGCGCACCTGCCTGCGCGATCCGGACGTGCTGCTCGCGTTGACCGAGCGTGGTGATTTAGCGCGATCCTACAAGCTGGGCGAGTATCGCGAGCGGCTGCGCGGCGATCTGGAGGGGATCGAGGCCGAAGCCGATCTCCACCGGGCCCTACGCCGGTTCCGCGCCCGCGAGATGCTGCGCATTGCCTGGCGGGATCTGAGTGGCCGCGGCGATTTGGATGAAACGCTGCACGATCTCTCGGCACTGGCCGACGTGCTGATCGACGAGGCGCTGCACTGGCTTTATGCGCGCCTTTGCGCCCAACTCGGCACGCCACGCGACAGCGCCGGCAACGCCGAGCAGATGATTGTGCTTGGCATGGGTAAGCTGGGCGGGCGCGAGCTGAACTTCTCCTCCGATATCGATCTGATTTTCGCCTTCCCCGAGCCCGGGTTTACCGATGGCGACAAGCCGAAGGCGAACGAGCAGTTTTTCCTCCAGCTCGGCCGCTCCCTCATTGCCGCGCTGGATCAGCAGACACCCGATGGCCAGTGTTTCCGGGTGGACATGCGCCTGCGCCCGTACGGCGAAAGCGGTCCCCTGGCGATGAGCGTGCCCGCCATGGAGTTGTATTTCCTGGAACAGGGTCGGGAATGGGAGCGCTATGCCCTGATCAAGGCCCGTGTCGTGGCGGGTGATCAGGCCGCAGGTGCCGAATTGCTCGAGACCCTCTCGCCGTTTGTCTACCGAAAGTATCTCGATTACGGGGCCCTGGAGTCGCTGCGGGACATGAAGGCGATGATCGCCCGCGAGGTCCGGCGCCGGCGTCTGGCCGACAATGTGAAACTCGGCCGCGGCGGGATTCGTGAGGTGGAGTTCATCGCCCAGGCGTTCCAGTTGATCCGCGGCGGACAGGAGCCCGCACTGAGAGAGCGCGGCCTCCAGCCGGTGCTGGCCTATCTCGCCGACCAGGCCCTGATCCCGGCGCATGCCCAGGCTGATCTCACGGCGGGTTATCGGTATTTGCGGGTAATCGAGAACCGGATCCAGGCCATGCATGATCGCCAGGCCCACGACCTGCCCACCGACGAGCTCGATCAGGCGCGTCTGGTGCTGGCCATGGGCGAGCAGGACTGGGCCAGCCTGCGAGAGACCCTAGATGACTGGCGACGTCGCGTGCAGGGGCATTTCGATCAGGTGTTCGTCGCCCCCCAGCAGGAGGACGAGGCCGAGAGCACCGATGTGCCGGACTTCGCTGACGTCTGGCACGACGTCCTGGATGACGAAGGCGCTCAGGAGGTAATGGCGCATCAGGGGTTTACCGACACCGATACGGCGCTGACGCGCCTGCAACGCTTCCGTGACGGTAGTCGGGTGCGGGCGCTGTCTGACCAGGGGCGCACACGGCTTGATCGGCTGATGCCCATGCTGCTGGCCGCCGCCGCGGGATCTGAGACACCGGATGATGCGCTGGATCGTTTGATCACGCTGCTGGATGGCATCGTCCGGCGCACAGCCTATCTCGCGTTGCTCAACGAGCATCCCATGGCCGTATCCCAGTTGGTCCGACTGGTCGCTGGCAGCCCGTGGATTGCCCGGTATCTGTCGCTGCACCCTATGCTGCTTGATGAGCTGCTGGATCCGCGCACGCTGTACGCGCCCCTCAGCCGCGACGCCCTGCTGGCCGAAGCGCAAGCGCGCATGGCCACAGCGGACAGGGATGACCTTGAACAGCAAATGGAGATCCTGCGCCAGTTCAAGCAGACCCAGGTGCTACGGGTGGCCGCCGCCGATTTGGCGGGGGCTATTCCGGTGATGCTGGTGAGTGACTATCTGACCGATATTGCCGAAGTGGTGCTGGAGTGCGTGCTGCCCCTGGCCTGGCGTCAGGTGAGTCAGCGCTACGGCGAGCCGTTGCGCGCCGACGGCGAAGTGGCAGACTTCGGGATGGTGGCGTATGGCAAGTTGGGGTCATTTGAGCTGGGCTATGGTTCGGACCTGGATGTGGTTTTTTTGCATGACACCGTGCCGGCGGGAACGGCCACCACGGGTGAGAAACCGGTGGAGCCGGCGGTGTTTTTCGCCCGCTTGGCTCAGCGCATCATTCATATCCTCAATACCCCAACGCCCGGCGGGATTTTGTACGAAGTGGACACCCGCCTTCGGCCAAGCGGTCAGTCGGGTCTGTTAACCACAAGTCTGGACGCCTTTGCGGAATACCAGCGGGAGCGCGCCTGGACCTGGGAGCATCAGGCCCTGGTCCGCGCGCGCATGGTGGTGGGTAGTGAGGCGCTTTGCGTTGCTTTTCGCGGTGTCCGCCGAGAGATTCTGAAACGCCCACGCGATCGCGCCGAGTTGCGTGAAGAGGTGCGGCGCATGCGTGAGCGAATGCGCAAGGAGCTGGGTTCGCGCAATCGCGCATCCTTTGGCCTGAAGCAGGATCGCGGCGGTATCGCGGATATCGAATTCATGGTTCAATATGGCGTATTAGCTGGGGCTTTTAAGTGCCCCGGTTTGCTGCGCTATACGGACAATATCCGTCTGCTGGACGAGCTGGAACGGGCTGGTGAGTACAGCAGTGAGCAGGCCCGGACCCTCGCAGACGCCTATCGGCACTATCGAGGCCTTGTCCATCGGCTGACACTCCAGGAGCAGTCGGCTGAGGTGCCGGTGAACGCGGTTGAGACCTCACGTTCAGCGGTGGCCGATGTCTGGAGCGCGGTTATGGAATTGGGGGCCGCAACGAACGCTGAGGAGAGCCGCGCATGAGCATGGCCGATCGCGACGGTTTTATCTGGATGGATGGCGAGATGGTGCCCTGGCGCGATGCGCAAGTGCATGTGCTCACCCATACGCTGCACTATGGCCTCGGCGCCTTTGAGGGGATTCGAGCCTACAACACGGAGCGCGGCCCCGCGATCTTCCGTCTGCCAGAGCATGTGCGTCGGCTGTTCGACTCCACCAAGATTCTCGGGATGACACTGCCGTGGTCTCAGGCGCAGGTCATCGAGGCCTGTTGTGAGGCCGTCCGGAGCAATCACCTCGAGAGCGGTTACATCCGCCCAATGGCCTTCTACGGCGCCGAGAGTATGGGGCTGCGGGCTGATGACTTGCAGACCCATCTGATTGTGGCGGCCTGGAGCTGGGGCTCCTACATGGGCGAAGAGAACATGGCCCGCGGTATTCGCGTGCGCACCTCTTCGTTTACGCGCCATCATGTCAATATCGCGATGTGCCGGGCGAAGGCCAATGGCCAGTACATCAATTCCATGATGGCGCTCCAGGAAGCGGTCGCCTGCGGTTACGATGAAGCGCTGCTGCTCGATCCGGAAGGATTCGTTGCCGAGGGCTCCGGTGAGAATTTCTTCCTCATCCGCGATGGGGTGATTCACACGCCTGAGCTGCACTCGGCGCTTGCGGGCGTGACCCGGGATGCCATTTTGTCCATTGCCCGAGAGGCAGGCTACGAAGTGCGTGAGCGGCGCATCACTCGGGATGAGGTCTATGTCTGTGATGAGGCATTCTTCACGGGCACGGCTGCCGAAGTGACGCCGATTCGTGAGCTGGATGGCCGAGTGATCGGTGAGGGCCAGCGCGGTCCGATCACCACCGACATTCAGAGTCGATTTTTTGCCCTGGTGGAAGGCCGGGCGGACGCCTCTCACGCCTGGCTGACTTTGGTCAATTAAGCCAAGGAGGTCCTGGTGCCGGATCCACAGAGTCATGATCGCGACGATCTCATCAAGCCGAACAGCGAAAACCGCTACGAGGTAACGGCAGAGGACCTGCCGCTGTCCTGCCCGATGCCAGGAATGTATCTGTGGAACAGCCACCCGCGGGTCTACATCCCGATCCACAAAACCGGTCAAGGCAAGTGTATTTATTGCGGTGCGGAGTTCTTTATTCGCGACTTCGACCCGAACGACCCGGCGATCGCTGATCACCACCGCCGGGAGTGAGCGCCGTCACCGACCCGTCCAACCAGGTTGAGCCGACGCTTAGGCGCAGAGGCCGTGCTGTTCACCTGCTGTTGCGGGCATTGTCTATCCTGCCTTTACGCGCCTTGCATGGGCTTGGCTCTGCCGTCGCCTGGTTAAGTATCAAGCTGGACCGGAAAGACTGGCACATTGCCCGTGTTAACGCGGATCTATGTTTTACCGATTGGTCTGCAGCGCAGCGCCATGCGCTTGCGCGTGCCGCATTGCGAGAAAATGCCAAGGGGCTATTTGAGTTAGCGGCGCTTTGGTACTGGCCCGTGGATCGTGTGCTGGGCCTTGTTGAGTCGGTAGAAAATCCTGAGGTCATTCACGACGCGATGGCCGAGGGGCATGGCTTGTTGGTGATTGCGCCGCATCATGGCGCGTGGGAATTGCTCCAGATGTGGCTCGCACAGCGGGTGCCGCTACATGCGTTGTATCGGCCACCGCGCTGGCCTGACCTAGAAGCGCTACTGAATCGGGGGCGATCCCGCAGCGGCGCCACGTTCTGGCCTGCTCGCCCATCCGGGATTCGTGCGCTGTTCAAGGCCCTCAAGGCGGGCGAGGCGGTTGGGGTGTTACCAGATCAAGTGCCGCCCGGTGAAGGTGTGCTGGTGCCGTTTTTTGGCCAGCCGGCAAAGACGATGACCCTGTTCGGAAAGATGGCGCATCGCTCGGGCGCACCCGTTGTGATCGGTTGGGCGGAGCGTCTGCCCGACAGCAAAGGGTTTCGGCTTCACTGGCAACGGGTGACCGCGCCGGTTGATTCTGATGATCCACAGGTCGCCGCCGCGGCGGTCAATCAGGAGATCGAGGCGCTTGTTCGTCGGTGTCCGGCGCAGTATCAGTGGACTTATCAACGATTCTCGAGACGCGCGACGGGAGAACCGAATCCGTATCGCGAGTTAGCCTGATTGGGGTTTTCCTATGAATCCTCGCTGTCTTTTTTGCGTGTTTTCCTACAATCGGGGCCGTTTTCTGGAAAACTGCATTGAGTCTCTCGAAGCCTGCGTGCCTTTCGCTGATATAGCGATATTTGATGACGCCAGTAACGATGGCGAGACCGTGGCGATACTGGAGCGGCTCTCACAGAAAGTGCCCGTGATTCAGCCAGGTAGTGTGTCATCGCGCAAGGTCGGTGGCCTTTACGACAACATGCAATCGGCTTTGGATTATGCGCAGTCGTACGATCTGGTTTGCTTCGTGCAGGATGACACGCAAGTTGTCAGATCGGTCAGTCCAGAAGAGCTTGCTGAGATAAACGGTTTATTCGAGAGTGATCAGCGCCTGGGCTTTGTGCATCCGGCGTTTTTGCGCGGCATCAACCGATCACGGGATCAGAAGAGCCTGAACTATCAGAGCGCGACCAGGACCTATCGACGAGGGCAGACCAAACAAAGTGCGGGGACTTACTTCTCTGCGATATTGATCGCCAAGCCATCCCGATTGAACGAGCATGAGTGGAGATTTTCACGGTCTGAGCCGGCTAACGACCAGCAGGCCATGGGTGTCTTTGAAAAGATGGCGTATCTGCATGCCCCCTTTGTGATGTGGTTGCCTGAGGTCCCGGTTTATCGTGGCAAACGCAAGACGCTTGCATTGCGCTTAGCAGAGCAGATCAGGGCCGTTGGCCTGCACCCGTTTAAAACAATGGATGACGCGGAGTCTGAGGCGTTCAAGCGCAGGCCCTCAAGTGATCTGCCGATTGCAGAAGACTTTTTGACGATCTCGACGCAGGCAGTGATAAAACCCTGGCGATACCATCCGTTGCAGAAAGCGCGATTCCTCAAGATGCTGAATAACGTGGAACTAGCTCTGAGGAAGCGCCTGTGAGTCCTTCGAGTGATGAACAACGCGACATCCATATGGTGGTTGTCGAGCTGCATTACCACAGCGATGTCATTCAGAACTTATTAACCGTCCTTAGCCATGCGCGGTTTCGGGTGACGCTGCTTACCGTGCCGGAGGTATTAGACCGCGTCTACTTGCCGCCGGCGGTCTACGCAAATGTGACCACGCGATGCAAGCATGCAACGCAGACCATGCGTGAGTTTATCGCTCAAGCCAGACCGGTCCTCGCCTCCGCAGATCTGGTCTACTTCAATACCGTCCGCGCGTTCTGGAAGGATTTGAGTTCGGCGACCGCAAGCACGTTGTCTATGGTTCGGGTGCATAACGTCCATGGGGACCTGGCACCAATCGCGTCGTTTTATCGGCCAATGACGCGGCTCCCGGCCCTCGCCAGCCATCTCATAAGAAAGTCCGTCATTGGGAATGAATATCGAGATCGCGCCGAATTTTTCGAAACGGTCGATTATCTGATGCTCCCCAACGAGCCCATCACAGAATATGTACAAAGCAAGGGTTTTGTGGCGGATCAAAAAATCGCAGCGCCCGTGCTGCCGTTTGGTTATCTGAGCGAGCCGAGACAACATCGGTCGGGTAGCACCCGCGAAAGGGTCACGATCGCGATTACCGGACAGGTGACAAAAAATAAGAAAGACTATGGCTTGGTTCGGAAGGCTATTGAGCGGTCGCTTCAAAAAATGGATCACCCATTGAGGCTCGTCCTTCTGGGCCGTGCGTCCGACAAGCAGGCTTTGCAGGTTGTTCAGTCCTTCAGGGGGCTTGAGTCACCGATGTTCGAGTTGGTTTCGTACCAAAGCCATGTCCCGGCGCCAGAATTTGAAAAACAAATGGCAGAGGTGGACTTCCTGCTTGCCCCGATCCACATCGAAACACGGTACCGGCAATACCAGGAGATTTACGGGAAGAGCAAGATGTCGGGCTTGGAGAATGACCTGCTGCAGGCACGCAAGCCCTGTCTGGTAACTGCCCGGTATCGTGTGCCTGAGCCGATGGAAGGGGTCGTTGACTATTTTGAAGCAACGCCAGAGGGCTTGTCCGAGGCGCTCATCGATTGGGTGAACAATCGACGTTACGAAGCACTCGCGGACAACTTCGATCAGCTGAGTCATTACCGGCCAGAAAAGATTGCGGCGCGATTTTATGACGTCGTTCAGCGCCTGGTTACGAGTGGATAGGTTCGCCATGATGACATCGGCCCAAATCGCTTTCTTCCGGCTGGCCGCATCGGGCCTGTTGCCCCCGTCTTTGTTTGGGCCGACGGTTCCCGCAGGCACAGAGAGGGCAGCGCGCTCGGGCCGATTGCGGATCGAGGTGGTCACCCACTGTTGGGCGTACTCGCACTTTTTAGCTTATCAACTGAGCTCGCTGGTGCTTTTCCCACCGCGGGACGCGGATATTACCGTAACGGTGTTTTTTAGCCCGGAGGATCGTGAGACCGTTCAAGTCCTCGACTACTTCGATCAATATCAGGTGCCTGGCGTCAGCTGGAACTGGCAGAGCGTGCCCAAAAACGCGTTATTTCGCCGGGGTATCGGTAGGAACAGGGCGGCGCTCGAGACGAAAGCGGACTGGGTCTGGTTTACGGATTGCGATGTGATGTTTCGCCAGGGTTGCTTCGATTCGCTGGCGCATGCGCTGCAGGGTCGGCGGGATACGCTTGTCTATCCAGAGAGAGAGCATGCGACCGACTTGCTGGGGGACGAATCACCGCTTATCCGGCGTGATGCTGCGCCACTGCAGCTGCAGGATGTTGATCCGGCCGAGTTCGCGCCACGACCTTTGAGCAAGGCGACCGGCCCCTTCCAGATCACCCATGGTGATGTATGCCGAGCCGTCGGCTATTGCCGTGATATTCGGGTGTTGCAAGCGCCAGCGGAGAAATTCGCGAAATGTCATGAGGACCGGGTGTATCGGTGGTTGCTACAGTCATCGGGCACGGCTGTCCCCGTCCAGGGAGTCTATCGTCTAAGGCATGCCTCAAAGGGGCGTTATGGCGGGCGTGCGGTTGAGCGAAAGGCCAGAATGTGGATTCGGTCCCTTCAAGCCCGGCTGAAATAGGCCATTACCGCGATGGGTTCTAGAGCAACCGAGACGCTTCCTTCGCGCGGGCAGGCGTTGCGCGCCCGGGCCTGTCGCGCCGCTGACAGGGTGGATAACAAGATATCGGCCCTGTTCGTTATCTGGCTATGTCTTGCGCTCGTCGGGCCGCACCAAGAGTTATACAAGGCATTTTTCCATGTCGTCATCGCGCCCGTTGTGCTGATGACGTTGCTTGTCGGCCGCCTTAGGTATGTCTTTGATGACCCACTCTTCCGAGTGGCCGCACTATTTCTCTTTTACGCGGCTTTCTCGACCTTCCTGATCGGGCTTGGGCCAATGTCGGGTCACCTCAGGGCGCTGCGATGGACGGTGGAGCTCTCCTTTTTCTTGCTCGCACTCTGGATGTGGATGCCAAAGGTTGTCGAGGCGCCAGGCTGGTGGGGGCGATTTCTCTTGGCGCTCACATCGGCCGCGGGTCTACTGGCCATCATCAAGTTCTTGACCTTCGAACAGGATCAGGCTCGGCTATCCGGGCTTGGCGGTCTCCATAACCCGATTCACACGGGGTCGGTCCTGTTAACACTGCTGGTTCTGGGAAGCCTTCTACTAAAGCTGGACCAGGCGCAGCGTCGGCGTTTTTTTGATCGCTCGCTGCTGATTCTGACGGTGGCCGTGGTGGCCTGCGTGATCTTCTTTTCGAAAAGTCGCGGCCCCATGTTGGCGATGGCCGTCTATGGCGTCTACGCCTTCAGTTTTGAAACACGGTTGAGGCATTACGTGGTGCGGGCTGCTCTGCTCGCCCTTGTTTTGGTCGTTGCGTTCGCGATGGTTGCCGGCGAATGGCCATTGCAGCGTTACATTGAGGGCCTGATTAGTCGCGGTTCCTCTTACCGGCTTGATTTGTGGTGGGGCTATTTGGCCTACCCGCCGGATTCATGGCTGCTTGGCTTTGGTTTGGGTACCGAGAAATGGCACGTGCCTGCATTTGAGCAGTACTGGGTGCCGAATGGCATCCCGGCTGGGCACCCGCACAGTATGCTGATCGGTACCCTGGTGGAGACAGGGCTGGTCGGCCTGGGGTTCTTGTGCACCTTGGCGGGGCTTGTTTTATTCAACATCTGGCGATGCCCCAGCAGCCGGAATATCAAGCTATCCCTGCTGGGTGTTTTGATTCTGGTTTTCCTCCTTGGGCTAACATCCGGTCAGGGCGTCATCTATTCAGTGAAAACGCATTGGTTGACGATTTGGGTACCTGTTTTGTTCGTGTGGTTTTGGTGCAGGAGAAGTGAGATTTAGACCCGCAGTTCTATCCGTAGAAAGTCATAAAAATAATTTTGAATAAAAACCTAGGGAAATCCTCTTTTGGGCACAATCGTTATTGATCAAATTCTATTGGTCGAATTTTGGTGCAGGCGATGAAGCAGATCCGTGCCAAAATAAACCGAGGCAACGTTCTGATATTGACAGGATGAGAGCGTTTTGAGGGTGCTTGCGATGCGTTACGTTTCCAGTGTTCTTTCTCTGGATCAAATAGCTCGCTCCGCATGCTTTTCCCTTTACCTTCCGGCAATCTTGTGGAAATAAGGTCCGTTATTTCGTTTGTTTTCTCGCATAAATCGCGATACCTGATCACTGTGCACTTTTGAGGATGCTGGCGTTTTAATTGATATGTTTTGCGCCAATATTTTATGCAGCGAATAAGATTGCGCGGCCAGGGTCTTGAGTTCCATGGGACATTACTGAGCGATTCTATCACATCAAAGAAATCGCGAACTATTACTACACAATAGATTTTGGAGTCATTTTTTAAAAGATCTGAGAAAACAGTGAGGTGCGCTGGTGTTTTTTCACCAATTATATCGCTATCACCAATTAGGCAACTGAGCAATTTGCGGAATGCGGGGCGCCCTTTTGGCTGGTCGCGAATTTCTCGATAGGCAGCTGCGAGTTTGGGGTTTTCTTTTACTGCGTCTGGCAGTTGGTTCCAACAAAGGGTTCCATGTTTATCGTAGGCCGCAGTAAAGTAATGGGTCTCTGGCGCAAATGGTACATTAAGCGCTTCTGATGTGAGCCGGCTAAGAAGTGTTGTTCCCGAGCGGGGCATTCCGCCAATCAGTATCAATGGCTTATCCATTAGCAGTGGCTCCGCTCCCTAGTGGATAAGCAGATTAATGGGGTCCAAGTTTCGGGCTGCATGCAAAATCCCCTACTTTTCGGTGTTCTCTTGGGCGTCATCAAGCTGGGAAATGCCATAGTCCGTTCGGACGATTTTATGGCTTTCGGTGCGCTGACGCATGGCTTTGTTGGCCGCGACGGTCTGCGGGTCGGAGTAGCCCCGTTCATGGTGTAGATGCAGCACGATGGCGTTGTAGCGCACATGTTTTGGTTTAACCCCATAGTTCGCCAAGCGAACCCCGAATTCTCTGTCGAGGCCGCCCCAGGCCATGCGCTCATCAAACCCGTTGGTGGCCATAATGTCCGAGCGCCACGCCGAGCCGTTGGAGCCTTTGAAATTACACTTGGTTGGCGTCAGTGCGTTGTAGAGGCGAGCGGTTACTGGGCCTGCGGTGAGTTTGGCGTTTTTGTAACTGCTCGGCAGGCCGTTCGCTTTTAGCCAAGCGAGGTCGAAACATTGGCCGCTGATGATGTCGGGTTTTGCAATGGCTGCGCTGGTCCGGGGTGGGAGCTTGTGGTACCCGCCCGACAGGTACCGGCCGGGCCTCGCCTCATTGGCGTGAACGGTGAGAAAATCTGGTCGCGGTATACAGTCGCCGTCGGTGAAGACAATGTACTCAGCGTCGGCTTCCAGGATGGATTGATTCAGGATGCGGCATTTTCGGAAACCCTGATCGGGTTGCCAGACATGTTTAATGCGCAGGCCCGTTTCCTGGCGCAGCGTGTCAATCAGCTCACGCGTCGCTTCCGTCGATCCGTCATCGCCGATGATGATCTCAAAGTCCTTGTGACGCTGGACACTGTACCCCCACAAGACTTTTGCCAGCCATTCGGGGGAGTTATAGGTGGTCATGATGACGGAGAGCTTCATTCAGGCAACCCGTTAAATCTGATCGTTATTTGATTGAGCGCGGGTAAACCGATGGCTCCCCGGGCGGTCGATTTTTGAAACGCCGGTGTGCCCATAGATACTGCTCGGGCTTCGCGCGTATTCCTTGCTCAATAATGCCATTCATCCATTGGGCGTCCCGCGTGTCTGAACCGGTCGGGAAGCCCTCGAGCGCGGGCTTGAAAGTGACCTCGTAGCCATCCCCCGCGTCGTTAACGTTAAAAAAAATCGGAACGACCTGGGCTTGTGCGAGCGCCGTCAAGCGGGTGAGGCCGGTCACCGTGGCGGCAGGAACGCCCATGAACGGGACGAAAACACTGCTCCGCGTTCCATAGTCCTGGTCACCCGCGTACCAAACTGGCGTGCCGCGCTTGAGCGTTTTAATGATAGCGCGCAGATCATAGCGCGAGAGGGTCTCCACGGGGATGCTGTTGCGACTCTGCACCATCGTTTGGTCCAGAAGCGGCTGTTTGCGGATCGGTTTGTAGATGACCGCCAGATCCATATTCCGGCCGAGCAAACGGGCGATTAACTCAAGGCATAAGAAGTGCCCACCGAGCAAAATAACCGGGCGATTCCCGGCTCGCGCTTCGTCAAGATGGTGCTGTCCGCGGATGATGCAGGGGATATCTTCCACCTTTTTACCCCCGAACCAGGCCAACGCAATTTCAGCCAGTGCTCTGCCGACATAACGGCTATTCGCGGCCAGGAGTGCCTCGCGTTCCTGGCGCGTTTTCTCCGGGAAGCACACCTGTAGGTTGTGACGCGCAATGCGTTGGCGCCGCCGCAGAAGGGGTGAGAGGCGGCGGCCAGCGCGCTCACACACTGAAAAAGCGCGCTGCGGCGGCAGGCGGCTCAGTAGCCATAGAAACCCGATGGTAAGCCACTGACCTGTGTAGCGCAGACGCATGAAGGATTGGGGGTTGCCACTGGTCACGCTAGAAGTATTCCATAAAAGCGGTTCTGCAATCAGGACTCGCCGTAGGCGTGCATTAATGCCGCAAACCCTTGGGCCCCCGCCTCACGCAGCGCGGGCTCTTTGCCGATTGAGCGTTGCAGACGAACCAAACTGCGCGCCTGAAAACGGGCAGAGGCCTGGAGCTCGCCACGGTCCCAGTCAATCAGCCAGATGCAACCTGCCTCGTCGATCAGGATGTTTCTTATGTTGAGGTCGGCATGCCCGACGCCTTGGTCATGAAAACGTCGTATGGTCCTGCCAATGCTTGCCCAGGGCAGCCCGTCCGTGTGGTGGTGCGTGACCGCCAGGTCAGCGAGTGTCTGGCTGGACTCGATGCGGCGCATCACGATATCGGCCGTATAGGTCAGGCCATGCCGCACGACCCGGGCGCCAATGGGGGCTGGCACGGGCAAGTCCAGGCGCTGTAACGCAGTGAGCACCTTGATCTCATGCCAAGCCCGCGTCGTCTTAAGTCCGCGCCAGAGATACCGGTCACGGCTGATGTGTGCGACGGCACCGCCTCGGCAGTAGTGCCGCAATACCAGGGGGTGGCGATCGAGTCGAAAAAACCAGGCACTGGCTCTGCCGCTGGCGCGTCCCTCGATCAGCCCTTCGGATGCAAGCGCTTCAGGATTGAAGATCTTGCCCATCCATTCCGGCGGCGACGACTGAGCAGGCCTGATAAGGTATTCAGATCCTTGATGTTGGACGTCGAAATCGTGCTTCAAGTGTTGCCCACTCACCCTATTACCGAGGCTTGGCTTGTGCCGGAGGGTATCACCCATCGTAGCCGGGTCACGCGTTTGCCATGACCCCGACAGGCTATCGCTTTTTAACACGGCTTTCCGTGCCCATGGTGCTTGCGTATCTGTGGTGGCGGGGGCGCCGGGAGGTGAATTACCGAGCCGGCTTGCGGGAGCGCTTGGCGCTGGGTGAGCCGCTCAGTGGTATGGGAGGGCGCATTTGGGTCCATGCTGCCTCCGTGGGCGAAGTGCGTGCGGTGGTCCCCATCATTGAAGGTCTGCAGCGTGCGGGGCACGCGTTGCTGGTTACAACAAATACGCCGGGTGGTCGTGCGGCACTCGAGCAGGCCTGTGACGATGGGGTGGCCATTGCCTATCCGCCGCTGGATACCCCCGGAGCGGTGGAGCGGTTTATGGCGCACTGGCGTCCGTGTGCCGGTGTTTTTGTGGAGCTTGAGCTCTGGCCGAATCGATTGCTGGCCCTGGCTAAGGCGCAAGTGCCGGTTGTGCTGGTGAATGCCAGGCTCAGCGAGCGCAGCCTCGTGCGCTACCAGCGCTTGGGCGAACTCATGCCCCGAGCGCTTGAGGGCGTGCGGTGCGTGCTGGCCCAGACATCGGCGGATCAGGCGCGACTGGTTCAATTGGGTATCCCGGCTGAGCGGATTCAGGTGGCGGGTAATCTCAAGTTTGATCAGGCCCTTGATGAGACGCAGATCTCAGCGGGTCAGGCGCTTCGCAGGCGCATCGGTCCCGGCCGGCCGGTGTGGGTGGCCGCAAGCGTCCGCGAGGGAGAGCAGGACGGCGTGCTGACAGCCCACGCACTGCTACGCGAGACCTGCCCGGACGCCCTGTTAATCCTGGTGCCACGTCATCCGCAGCGCGGTGAGCGCCCCACGGGGGCCGTCGTCGCCCAGCGGTCACTCGGCGAGGTCGTCACACCTGACACCCAGATCCTGTACGCGGACACGCTCGGCGAATTGGTCATGTTTCTGGCAGCGGCAGATGTGGCGTTTGTCGGCGGCAGTTGGGTGCCGGTCGGCGGACACAACCCGCTGGAGCCTGCTGCACTCGGACTGCCGGTGCTCATGGGCCCGGCGGTCACGAATTTCCAGGCAGTGGATACGCTTCTAGGGCAGGCTGGCGGTCGGCAGCAGGTGGCCGATGGCCCGGCGTTGGGCCAGGCGCTGACAGGCTTGTTCACTGATGAAGTGGCCCGTCAGCGCGCTGGCGAGGCCGCCCGGCAGGTTGTGAGCGCCCACCGAGGGGCCGCAGATCATACGTTAGCGGCTATCGGGGAGCTGCTGAATTAGCCGTTTCCGTTGCCGAGCAGCGTGTCTACGCCCCGCAAGTCTTCGGCGGACAGGGCACCTGCCGCCTGTTGCAGGCGCAGCGTATTCACCAGGTAGGCGTGACGTGCCTGCTGATAATCCCGCTCGGCATTAAACACTTCGCGCTGGGCATTCAACACATCAACGATGGTGCGTGTGCCCACCTCAAAGCCGGCTTCGGTGGCATCGAGTGCGGCCTGGGTCGAGATGCGGGCTTGCTCCAGTGCACGCACGCGCTCGAGGGCGGTTTCGACACCACGATAGGCGTCCGCCGCATTCCGGGTAACCGTACGCCGGGCCTCTTCCAGCGCCTCACGGGCTTCGGTGTAGCGGAATTGCGCCTCACGAATGCTGGATGAGACACCGCCACCCTGATACAGGGGTAAGTTGAGCTGAATGCCTGCGCTGTACTCTTCGGAGCTACGATCCTGGCCGTCACGGTCGTATTGTTCCAGGCCGTCATAGCCAGCGATGAGGTCGATCTGGGGGAAGCGGCCACCCCGCTCGACGTCGACGCCTTCCATTGCCGCTTCGGCGGCGAAACGTGCGGCGGCGAGGTCGCGGTTCTCGTCCTCAGCCCGCCCGCGCCAGGCGTCAGGATCGTTGGGGGATGGTGCGTTCAGCTCGACACCCTCGCGCACTTGGCGAAGTCGAGCGGGTGCCCGATCGGTTAGTTCGCGCAGTCGCTCACGCTCGGTTTCAAAGTCATCCTCGGCCTGCAAGAGTTCAGCGCGGGCGAGATCAGCCTGGGCGCGCGCTTCTTCCACGTCGGTACGAGCGATGACCCCGACCTCGAAGCGTTGTTCGGCCTGTTCAAGCTGGCGCTCGATGGCTTCGAGATTTGCCGCCGCTGCGTCCACTGACTCCCGTGCGTCGAGCACCGAGAAATACCGTTCGGCGGTGCGAATGATGAGTGCCTGCTCAGCGGAGGCGAAATCTGCTCGCGCCTGTTCAACCAGCGCATCGGCCCGATCTACACTGCGTGCCTGCGAGAACCGGTAGAGCGGCTGGGTGAGTTCGACGCCGTAACTGAGCTGGCGATAGTCCTCCTCTTCGCTGCCCGTCGTTGTCCCGATGTCGCTGTCGGTGTCCCGGGTCGTGTACCGCGAGCTCAGCGATACATCGGGTCGCAGGCCCGCCCGCGCCTGGGGCAGCGCCTCTTCACGGGCCCGACGGTCAGCGATGGCCTGCTGGAATTGCGGATCGCTCTGCCGCGCCCGATCGTAGATCTCGATCAGCGTGTCTTCGGCGCTAACGCCCAACGGCGCGCTGGCGAGGCCTATGGTGATCAGCAGGGCGAGTGGGCGGTGAAGTCGGATGTTGTGACGCATCAGGGGCCTCAAAGGGAGAAAGTACGGGTAACCGGTGCCCCGGCAAGCGGTGGGGCACTGGTGTCGAATAAGCTCTCGCGCGACCACTGGTCTTCACCCACGCGGGTAATGAGCAGGGCCTCCATGATGGGCGGTTTGCCATGAATGACGAACAGCCGTCCGCCGGGCGTCAGTGCCCGATGAAAGCCCTCGTGAAGCTCGGGCAGCGACCCGGTCACGGCGATAACATCGTATTGGCGGCCATCATCCCATCCACGCGCCGCATCCCCCGTCTCGAGATGGACATTGCGCACGCCCTCCCGATCGAGGGTTTTTTGGGCGTTCTCGCTGAATGCCGGGTGCAACTCAACGCTGGTGACATGGCTTGCCATCTGCGCCAGACAGGCGGCGAGATAGCCGGAGCCGGTACCAATCTCGAGGACGCGCTCGTGGGGGTGAGGGTCGAGTGCCTGCATCAGCCGGCCTTCGACCTTTGGCTCGAGCATCACCTCGCCCTCGCCCAGGGGGATTTGCATATCGGCATAGGCCAAGTTGGCGTAGGCGCTCGGCGTGAAATGCTCACGCGGGATGCGCTCGAGGATATCGAGGACGCGCTCGTTCAAGACCTCCCAGGTCCGGAGCTGCTGTCCGACCATGTTTTCCCGCGCGCTTGCCAGATCCACGTCAGTCATTGCTTGTTCCTGTGTTTCGCCCGTCCGAAGGTTAAGGCGTTTCCCGTGGACCGACAAGGCGCGCGGGTCGTCAATCAGTTCCGTGACAGCGCAGCGCGCGGGTTGAAGTCGAACTGCGCTGACAGTGATTCGAAGGCGGCTTTGGCTTGTTCGTCCTCCGCCGGTGGGTTGGTGATCTTGACCTCAACATACTGATCGCCCCGCGGTTCGCCGGGAAGCCCACGGCCGCGCAGCCGCAGGCGTTGACCCGTCTGGCTGTTCGCCGGTATCCGAAGATCCACGGGGCCGGCCAGTGTCGGGACCTCAACCTGGCTACCCAGCGCGGCTTCCCAGGGTGAGACCGGCAGATCGAGGTGAATATCCCGCCCGCGCAAATGAAACTGCCGATGCGCCCGGAGATGGACCTCGATGAGCAGATCACCCCGCGAGCCGCCGCCCGGGGGTGTCTCTCCCTGACCCTTGAGCCGGATCTGTTGACCGTTGGTGACGCCCGCCGGGATCTTGACACGCAGCGTGCGCGGTTGTCCGGTCGCTGGATCAGTGAGCTCCACCGTACGCGTTGCCCCGTCGTAGGCGTCCTGCAGATCGATGGTCAGTCGTGCGGTCTGGTCGCGGCCTTTGCGCGTGCGCCCGCCGCCAAAGCCACCGCGGAAACCACCGCCGAAGAGGTGTTCGAAAAAGTCGCTGAAATCGGCATTGGCGCCGGGGCCGGCACCGGCACCGGCACGGCCGCCTGCGCCGCCGGTGTAGGATTCGTAACCTGGCGGTGGCTGGAAGTCCTGGCCGGCCTGCCAGTTCTCGCCAAGCTGGTCGTAGAGCTTGCGCTTCTCGGGGTCTTTCAGCACCTCGTAGGCCTCGGCGACCTGCTTGAAGCGCTGTTCGGCGTCGGCCTGCTCGCTGACGTCCGGGTGGTACTTCCGGGCCAGTCGGCGATAGGCCTTCTTGATCTCATCGCTCGAGGCGTCGGATTGAACGCCGAGTGTCTTGTAATAGTCCTGAAATTCCATACCGGTGTTATGAGGCCTAAAGCACGCGTTTTCAACGTGATTCGGGGTGCGCCAGGGTCCGGGGTGGCTTGCAGCGAAAAGGGTGGGCTGGTATAACACGCGATCTTCCTGAGGGTGAGTCAACTCACTCAATCAGAAACAGCATTCGGGAGGCCCTGATGGCCAAGGTCTGTCAGGTCACCGGCAAGCGGCCGATGACCGGAAACAACGTATCGCACGCGAACAACAAGACGCGGCGTCGCTTTCTGCCCAATCTGCGCTATCACCGTTTCTGGCTGGATAGCGAGAGCCGTTGGGTGCGGTTGCGTGTCTCGAGCAAGGGCATGCGGATCATCGACAAAGTCGGTATCGAGCAGGTGATCACTGACCTGCGCGGTCGCGGCGAAAAGGTCTGAGGAGGCCATCATGCGTGACAAGATCAAGCTCGTCTCAAGCGCTGGCACCGGTCATTTCTACACGACCGATAAGAACCGCCGGAACACGCCGCACAAGCTCGAGTTCCGAAAGTATGATCCCGTGGCCCGCAAGCACGTGATCTACAAGGAAGCCAAGATCAAGTAGGCCAAACCGCACACGGACTGGCCTGAAAAAGCCCGCCTGCGTGCGGGCTTTTTTGTGTCTGGATCAACCGGAGGTTCTTGCCCATGCCCGAGCTCCCCGAGGTGGAGACCACACGTCGCGGTCTGGCCCCGCACTGTGTCGGGCGTGCGCTTGTGCGCCTGAAGGTGCGCGAGCCACGGCTGCGTTGGCTCGTAGCCGAGTCGCTGCCGGCACAAGCGGCCGGACGGGGCATCGCGTCGGTGGGCCGGCGTGGCAAGTACCTGATCTTCGCCCTTGAAGGCGACCTCAATCTGTTATTGCATCTGGGCATGTCAGGCCACATGCGCGTGGTCTCGGCCCGGCAGCCAGTCAAGCCCCATGATCATGTGGATTTTTGCCTGGATGATGGCGCCATCCTGCGATTCAACGACCCAAGGCGCTTCGGCAGCCTGCACGCCATCGAAGGCCCCACTGACGCGCATCCCCTATTGGCCTCTCTGGGCCCCGAGCCCCTGTCCGCGGCGTTCACCGGCGCCTTGCTGCATCGTGTCGGTCAAGGCCGTCGAGCGCCCATCAAATCCGTAATCATGGACAGCCACGTTGTGGTGGGCGTCGGCAACATCTATGCCACCGAGGCGTTGTACCGGGCCGGCATTCATCCGGCCCGAGCGGCGGGGCGGATTGCACGAGCCCGTTATGACCGACTGGTGAATGAGATTAAGGCGGTACTGGCCGAGGCCATTGAGGCAGGGGGTACCACCTTGCGGGATTTCTCACGCACGGATGGGTTGCCCGGGTACTTCGCCCAGACGCTGGCTGTCTATGGCCGAGGGGGTGAGCCCTGTCGGGCCTGTGGCCGAGCCCTGCGCAGCATCCGTCTGGGTCAGCGGGCCACGGTTTACTGTCCCCGCTGCCAGCGTTAGGGCTTTCGAGCTAGACCGTGGCGACGGCGCCGTCGCTGCGCGGGTCGCTGGCGCCTTCCAGTACGCCATTGGGGTGCCTAACGATGGCGCCGGCATGGCCCATCATGCTGTCCAGCGGCTCAACTACCTCTACAGGATGACCGGCATCACTGAGCGCGTCGATGAGCGACGCTGACAGTCGTGACTCTACCTTGAGGCCGGTGGTGGACTCGCCCCAAGTCCGACCGAGGAGCCAGCGTGGCGCGTTCACTGCGTCTTGCAGCGGCATACCAAAGCGCGCGTGGCGGGTGAATATGGCCGCTTGCGTCTGCGGCTGGCCCTCACCACCCATGGTGCCGTAGACCATGTGGCGGCCGTCCGCGAACGTGGCCATGGCGGGGTTGAGCGTGTGGAAGGGGCGCCGTCCGGGTTCGAGTGCCTGCGGGTGGTTTGGGGTGAGTCCAAAGCTCATTCCGCGGTTTTGCATCAATACGCCGGTTTCGGGCAGCACAACGCCGGCGCCGAACTCCCAGTAGATCGACTGTATGAAGCTGACCGCTTGGCCGTTGGCATCGATTGCGCCCATCCAGACGGTGTCACCGGGCGTACCCGGATGCGGCCAGGGCGCCGCCCGCTGCGGATCGATGGCGGCGGCTGCAGCATCCAGATGCCGGGCGTCGAGCAGATCGGTTGCTGGGGTGCGCATCCAGTCGGGATCGGTGACCTCGGCATCCCGTACTCGGAAGGCCTGCTTGGTGGCCTCGATGAGCCCGTGGATATGGGCAAAGCCCTCACCCTCGGGGACCTGCAGGCGATCAAAGACGCCCAGGATCATGAGTGAGGCAATCCCCTGGGTGGGTGGCGGCATGTTGTAGAGCTGGGTGTCCCGGCTTGTGATCGAGAGCGGATCGAGCACGCGGGGTGCGTACTGGATGAGATCATCCAGTCGCAGGGGGCTTCCAAGCGCCTCAAGATCGCGGGCGAGGCTCCGGGCCACGTCGCCCTGGTAGAAATCCGTTAGCCCGGCTCGACCAAGCTGCTCCAGCGTGTCGCCCAGACGCCGCTGGACAAGCCGCTCCCCGCGCTGAGGGACGGCCAGGTTTTGGTGCAAAAAGGTCTCTGCAAACCCGGGGATGTCCTGCAGGCCCTCGAGCTTCTGACGGGTCACTTCTTCCTGTCCTGCGGTGGTGGGCACGCCTTCCCGTGCCAGCGCGACAGCGGGCGCCAGCAGGCGCGCCAGAGGGATCGGTTTGCTGCGGGCGTTGGGTTGGGCGAGCGCAGCGGCCCAGCCGCCAATCGCACCGGGGACGGTGAGGGCAGCGAGCGGCCCGCGAGCCGGAATCGTTGTCAGGCCCTGGGCGTGGTACCAGTCGCGACTGGCTAGTCCTGCGGCGGGGCCGCAGGCATCGATGCCCACAGGGCGTTGCTCGGTCTCGCCGAGCAGCCAGAAGCCGTCGCCACCGATCGCATTCATATGCGGATAGACCACTGCAATAACGGCGGCGGCCGTGACCATGGCCTCGACTGCTGTGCCCCCCTCGCGCAGGACATCCCGCCCCGCTTCGGTGGCCAGGTGATGTGGCGCGGTAATCATCGCAGGGGCAATTTGAAACGACTAGCCTGTCAACTCCGCGATAACGCGGTCAGTGAATTCCGTGGTGCCGGCGTTGCCACCCAGATCACGGGTCAGGACCTTGCCCTCACCGGTCACGGCCTCGAGCGCGCCCATCAGATCATCAGCGGCCGATTGCTCACCCAGGTCCTCGAGCATCATCACCACCGTCCAGATCATGGCGATCGGGTTGGCGATGTTCTGCCCGGCGATATCCGGGGCTGAGCCGTGGACCGGTTCGAACATGGACGGGATCGCCGGATCGGGGTTGATGTTGGCCGAGGGCGCGACGCCAATGCCGCCTGCGGTGGCTGGGCCCAGGTCCGAGAGAATATCGCCGAACAGATTGGTGCCGACCACCACATCGAACCAGTCGGGATGAGTAACGAGGTTCGCGGCCAGGATGTCCACGTGATATTGCTCTACTGCAATGTCCGGATACTGCGGGGCCATCGCCGCCACCTGCTCATCCCAAAAGGGCATGCTGTGCTTGATGCCGTTCGATTTCGTGGCATAGGCCAGGCGCCGGCGGGGCCGTGACTGGGCGGTGCGGAAGGCATAATCAAGAATGCGCTCGCTGCCCTTGCGGGTGATCACGGTGGCCTGCACGGCCATTGCTTCGGGCAGTCCGTCGTAGAGGCGCCCGCCAATCTCGGAGTACTCGCCTTCGTTGTTCTCCCGAACCACCAGGTAGTTGATGTCCTCCGGTCCACGGTCGCGGAGCGCCGAGGTCAGGCCCCGGAGCAGCCGTACGGGGCGCAGGTTGACGTATTGCTGAAACTCCCGCCGGATGGGCAGCAGCAACCCCCACAGCGAGACATGATCAGGCACGCCGGGATAGCCGACGGCGCCCAGCAGGATCGCGTCATGACCGCGCAGCTGCTCAATGCCATCCTCCGGCATCATCGTGCCGTGACGGGCGTAGTACTCGCAGGAGTACGGGAATTCCGTGAAATCGAAATTGAGGCCGGGGCGTTGGGCGAGTGCCTCAAGGCAGCGCACCCCGGCGGGGGTAACTTCCAGTCCGATTCCGTCACCGGGAATAAGCGCGATGCGATGGGTCATGACCGTCCCCTAACCTGAGCCAACAGAAAGCGGGCATGTTACCGGAAGGCCGGGGGCCCGGCACTAATCCGCGGGGTGGAGTTGCCCTGCGCGCAGGCGCAGCCGGCGGTCAACGGCGGGCAGGGCCTGTGTGTTGTGGCCGAGGATGAGGGTGGTCCGGCCCTTGAGCCAACGCTCCAGATGAATCCGAACCTGTTCGCTGGTGTCCTCATCCAGGCCGCTCAGCGGCTCGTCGAGGATGACCAGCGATGGGTTGCGCAGCAGGAGCCGGCCGAGGGCGATACGCCGGGCCTGACCGCCAGAGAGCTGAACGCCCGACTCACCGATCCAGGTGTCCAGTCCATCCGGCTGGGCCCGGACAAAGGGTGCCAGGGCAAGCGCTTCCAGAACGCTCCAGAGGCGGCCGTCGTCTGCATCCGGATCGGCTAGCCGCAGGTTGCTTGCGACGGTGCCGCTGAAACAATCGGTTTGCTGGGTCAGATAGCCCAGATGCGCATGGAGGGTCTCGCGGTCCTGGTGCGCGATGGGCACGCCATCAATGTGGATCGTGCCGCTATCAGGCGCGAGCTGGGCGCTCAGTAGCGCAGCCAGGCTGGATTTCCCGCCACCGGATACGCCAACGATGCCAAGGTGCTCGCCCGCGGCGATGGTCAGGTCCAGGTCCGCCAGCACCCGGGCGCCGGCCCCACGAATCAGGCTGACGTGGTGCATTTCGATGGCCGGCGCGGCGTGATGCGTGAAGGCGGGCGGGACCGTGGGTTCCCCGCTGGCGCTCGTTGAGTGATCGGTCGCCGTTGACGTTGCCGTGTTGTGCTCGGCATCCAGTCGCTCGGCCGAGGCGCGGGCGCGGGCCATGTGCAGGCCGGCACCGGGTAGGACACCCAGGGGCTCAAGCAGTGCGAGCACCGCAAGCGGCATCATGACGGCCACCGGCCCGCTGATGGCCCCTGAGCTGTAGAGCGTGAGCGCAGCCAGTAAGACGGCGACGGCCACGGTTTGTACGGCGCCATGAAGCACGGCCTCGCCGGTGGCGATGGACTGCGCCAGGCGCGCCTCATGCGCCCGCTCGCGGCGGTCGAATGCCATGACGCGGGCCTGGTGGTGGTCAAGACTGCCGAAGGCCTTGAGCTCGGCCAGCCCGCGGAGGTGGTCGAGCAGATTGGCGCGCAAATCCGCACCGGCCTGGGCCAGGGCCTGCGTAAGCGCCCGTCCCTGATGCCACGCGCGATGCGCAATCAAGGCGCCGATGCCGCCCAGCAGCAAGAGGGTCAGCAGGGCAATCGCTGGGCTACCAATAGCGAGGAGGGCGGCGCTGATCATCAGCGCCAAGGCCGCAATCAACGGGGGGGCAAGGCCGCGAAGATACAGCCCGTCCAGCCGGTCGATATCGGTGGTGAGCCGGTTGAGAAGCTCACCACTGCGCAGTCGGGTCATCGCCATGGGTGGCAGTGCGGCGAGTTGGGCAAACACGCGCCCACGCAGGTCCCGAAGCAGCCGCAGGACAACATCGTGGTTGAAGATGCGCTCGAAATAGCGGGCGACTGTGCGCGTGACGGCAAATGCCCGAATCCCGCCGCCTGGGACGTAAATATCGAGTCGGGCGGCGACACCGGCCGCAAGCAGCGCACCGGTCACTGCGGTGGCGGTGATGAACCAGCCCGAGAGCGCGAGCAGACCAATGCCTGCAGCGGCGGTGGCGAGCATCAGTGCGGCACCGACCATCAGCCGGCCCCGATAGGGCCGAAGCATGCGCAGATAGGGCATCAGCTCATGCATGGGTCACCCTCTCCAGAACACCGTCACGGATGACATACCGGCGCTCGGCAATGGATCGCAGTGCGGTGTCGTGGCTGGCGATCAGAATGATGCGGCCCTCCGCTGCAAGCTCCGCCAATCCACGGATGACGAAGGTCTCTGTCTCGGCATCGAGTGCAGCGGTGGGCTCGTCGAGCAGGATCAGCGAAGCCGGTGAGACAAACGCGCGGGCAAGGGCCACGCGCTGCGCTTGTCCACCGGACAGGCCCAGACCCCGCTCGCCCACATGGGTGTCGAGGCCATCGGGGAGCTGGTCGGCGAAATCGCTGACGCCGGCGCGCCTGGCCGCCGCTTCAATGGCGGGCGCCTCGGCCGTTGGGTCGCCCAGGCCGATGTTCTCTCGCAAGCTGGCGCTGGCCAGAAATGCCGGCGCGCCGAGCCAGCCGATGCGGGTGTCCGGCAGTGCCCGCACAATGTGACCTGTCGAGGGCTGAAGCATGCCCGCCAGGGCGAGCAGCAAGGTGGTTTTGCCACTGCCGGAAGGGCCTTCGATGAGGACCCGCTCGCCGGCCGTCGCGGTGAGCGAGGGGACCCGGAGGACCGTGCCACGCCCCGGCCGCGCCAGCTCGACGGACTCGGCCGTGAGTGTGGGCGCGTTGTGCGCCAGGGTTTGCGTGGCGTTGCTGACGGCCACGTCCTCGGATTCGAAATCGGCGAGTAGTTCAGCGGCACCAAGCGCCGTGGCGCGGTCGTGATAATGCTGGGCCAGTGTGCGCAGAGGCTGGAAGAATTCCGGGGCGAGCAGTAGGACGAACAGCCCGCTGAAGAGGGTCAGTGCGGAGGCGGGGCCGTATTCGATATAGCCAAGCAGCCCGAAGCCGACGTAAATGGCCACCACCGCAATGGCGACGGAGGCAAAGAACTCCAGCACCGCCGAGGACAGGAAGGCGACCCGCAGGACCCGCATGCTGCGTTCACGGTATTCGTCTGATCCGGCGATGATGCCGCGTGTGGCGCCCGGGATCCGGCCGAACAGCTGCAATGTCGTCAGCCCGCGGACGCAATCCAGGAACTGCCCGGACAGCCGCCCCAGGGCCTCGAACTGGTCTCGGTTCAAGCGCTCCGCACCCATGCCGACCAACGCCATGAACAGCGGTATCAAGGGTGCGGAGAGCAGCAGAAAACCGGCGGCGATCCAGTCCTGGGTGAAGGCCGCGATGACAATTGCAAGCGGGACGAGCGTGGCCACGGTCATCTGCGGTAGATAGCGCGCGTAGTACCCCTCCAGGGCGTTGACCTGATCCGTTAGCTGGCTGGCGAGCTCACCCGTGTCCCGCGTGGCGAGTCCGGTGGGGCCGAGGGCCTCGGCGCGCCCGAGCAGCCGCTCGCGAACCCGTCCCTGGACGGTGGCCGCTGCGGCAATGGCGGTACGGGCACGCAGGATCTGAAACACCGGTCGAAGCAGGACCACCAGGAAAAGCAGCCCGGCGGGCATCGCAAGGCTCGCCAGCATTTGCTCGCGCATGATCACCTGATGCACGAGCCAAGCAATGAGCCCGGCCTGGGCGATGATCAGCAGCCCTTCAAGGACCCCGTAGAGCGCTGCCAGGCGCAACCCGCCGGCAACCGCCCGGGTTTCCCGGGCGAGCCAGACTTTGGGTGTCATCAGGTTAGTGGTAACCCTCGCCGAGGCGAACCTTGCCGCGGAAGACCCAGTAGGTCCAGGCGGTATAGGCGAGAACCACCGGAACGACGAACAGGACGCCGATCAGCAGGAAGGCCTGGGATTCGCGGGCTGAGGCCGCGTCATACAGCGTGTAATCGGGCGGCACCACATACGGCCATTTGCTGGCCAGGAGCCCCAGGTACGTGAAGACGAATAGCCCCATTGTAGCGACAAAGGGGATGCCCTCGTTGCGGCGATTGATCGCTTGCAGGATCAGGTAGGCGCAGCCCAGCGCGCCAGCGGGGAGCAGCCAGATCACGAAGAGATTGCTGAACCACCGATCCCGCACGAACTCATCCACCAGCGGCGTCCAGAAGCTGATGATGACGAATACCCCGAGCACGCCGGCCAGCAGTTTCGGGGCTATGCGGTAGGCCCACTCCTGCACCTCGCCTTCGGTTTTCATGATGATCCAGGTGCTACCGAGCAGGGCATAACCCAGCACGAGACCGATGCCCGTCAGCACGCTAAACGGGGTCAGCCAATCGAAGGCGCCGCCGACATAGGCGAAGTTCTCGGTCTCAAAGCCCTGGATGTAGGCTCCGACCACAATGCCCTGGGCGAGCGCAGCGACCGCGGATCCAATCGCAAACGAGATGCTCCAGTAGCGCTTTTGGGCGGGTGCCGCCTTGAATCGGAACTCGAAGGCCACGCCCCGGAAAATCAGCCCGGCGAGCAACAGAAACACGCCAAGATACAGCGCGGGCAGCAGAACGGAGTAGACCAGGGGGAAGGCGCCGAGCAATCCGGCGCCACCCAGTACCAGCCAAGTTTCGTTACCGTCCCAGAACGGGGCGACGGTATTCATCATCACATCGCGGCTGTCCTCGTTGGGGGCAAACGGATAGAGGATGCCCACCCCCAGATCGAAGCCGTCGAGCAGGACATACATGATCACGCCAAAGGCAATGATCACCGCCCAAATCATGGTGTAGTCAATCATGTCCAATCCCTCCCGGTGGGGGCGGCGGGCGAGGCGTCGCCAATGGGCCCGCCGGCGGACATGGGCCGCTTCGGATGGGCACCGACCTCATCGGCGCCGGGCTCGGCATCGTCCATGCCGCCCTTGACCAGCTGCCACATGTAATAGCCACCCGCGGTGTACACCACGGCATAAACAAGCATGTAGCCAATCAGGCTTGTGAGCGCCATAGCCCCACTCAGCGACGGCGTGAGCCCCTCACTGAAGCTGATCATGCCGTACACCAACCAGGGTGCGCGGCCAGACTCGGTCGTGAACCAGCCGGCCACCACCGCGATAAAGGGCGCGGCGATCATCAAGGGCAGGGCCCGGTGGAACAAGCCGGGGCGATACAGTTTGCCGCGCAGGCGCAGCACCAGGCCCCAGATCCCGAAGGCGATCATGGCAAAGCCCAGGCCAACCATAATGCGGAAGGTCCAGAAGACGATGGCCACCGGTGGCTGCTCATCGACGGCGGCCTCTGTAATGCCGGGGACCACACCATCTGCACTTTTCGTAAGAATGATGCTCGCCAGGTTCGGGATGCCGACCTCAAACCGGTTGGTTTGAGCCTCTTGATCCGGCAGCGCGAACAGCAGTAACGGTGCGCCAGCCTGACGCTCCCAGTTGCCCTCCATCGCCGCGACCTTGGTCGGCTGATACTCCAGCGTGTTCAGGCCATGGAAGTCACCGATCACCGCCTGGGCGGGCGCCAGAATCAGAATCATCCACAGGCACATGGACAACGCCTTGCGGTTGGCTTCAACCATGTGGCCTTTAAGCAGATACCAGGCACTGACACCGGCCACCACGAAGCTGCCCGTCAGGAAGCTGGCCACGGCCATGTGAGCGAATCGGTACGGGAATGACGGGTTGAAAATCGCCTCAGTCCAGCTGCGGACATGGAGCATGCCATCCTGGAATTCAACACCCGCCGGCGTGTGCATCCAGCTGTTAGCGGCCAGGATCCAGAACGCCGAGATAAACGTGCCGACGGCCACCATCAAGGCGGCGAACAGATGCGTTCCCCGCGGGACTTTATCGCGACCGAACAGCAGCACGCCGAGGAAGGCCGCTTCCAGGAAGAACGCGGTCACCACCTCGTAGCTCAGAACGGGCCCGAGGAAGTTCGCAGACGCCTGGGAGAAGTTGCTCCAGTTCGTCCCGAACTGGAATGACATGACGATGCCGGAGACCACACCCATGCCAAATGCCACGGCAAAGACCTTGGTCCAGAAGCGCGAGAGCTTCGCCCAGGCGGGGTTGCCCGTCTTGAAGTGCAGGCCTTCCAGCAGGGCGACGTACGACGCCAGTCCGATGGTAAACACCGGGAAGATGGCGTGGAACGACACCACAAAGGCGAACTGGATTCTCGACAGGAGAAGTGGATCAAGTTCCATGGTGGCTGCCTCTCAGCATTCAGCGTTGTTCGTTGTCGCGTGCCATGATGCCTTGGAGTGTTTCGGCATCACGGATTTCAATCAAGCCGCGCTCGAGGCTGACAGACCCTCGGCGCTCGAATTCTTTGAGCAGGCGGCTGATCACTTCCCGCGCAGTGCCTAATTCTACCGCCAGGTCCTGGTGCGTGGCATTAACCTGGCCGTCCCGTTGGCGCTGCAAAAGCCGCTCGGCGAGGCGGTAGTCCATGCGCTTGAAGGCCACCTCTTCGATGACCAGCATCAGCGTCTGAAGCCGCCGACCGTAGCTTTCCAGCAGCCCTTGCCGGAATGCGGGTTCCTGATCCATCAGGCGCTCGATTTGCCCGGGTGAGAGGAGCAATACCTCCGCATCACGCTCAACCACGGCCTCCGACTGATGGCTATCCGCAGTCAATAGACACGATAGCGACAGTGGACACATCTCACCCCCTTCGATCCGGTAGAGGACGATTTCGTTCCCTGAAGCGCCCATCATCTGAACCCGGACTTCGCCGGAGAGGACCAATGGCAGTCCCTCGCACGGCTCGCCGGGCCCGAACACCCGCGTGCCGGCGCTCAACTGCATTGACACCCCCTCGCGTGTAATCAGCTCACGGGTTGCCGCCGACAAACCCGTCATCGCCGGATGGTACGCCTGCTTCGTGTCCTTAACCTGATTCAGATCATTGTTATCCATGATCGCCCTCCGGTTCTGTGACTTCCTCACTGATCGATAGGTGCGGTTGGGCGCTTACTGCCAGGACGATTAATCGCGTCGTCAGAGGAGCCAAAAGATGTTCAAACAGAATATTGGGTCATTCGATCGGGCACTCAGGGCCATCGTCGGTCTGACACTCATCGCCATGGCGGTGTTTGTTGAGGGCATGGCCTGGGGCTGGATCGGTGCCATCCCGCTCGCCACCTCAGTCGTGAGCTACTGCCCACTATACAGCGCACTCGGCATGAATACCTGTAAGCGTTAAAGGAGACAATTCAATGACCACTTCATTCTTACGCGGCTGCCTCGCTGGCCTGCTGGCTATGGCTTTCTCGGTGCCCGCCCTGGCGCAGAATGATCCCGACATGCTCACGCTGCTGACCAGTGATGAGGATGAGACTCAGGCCATGGCGCTGATCCTCACGATGCAGGCGCAGCAGAACGGGGCGACGCCCCAGGTGCTGCTGTGTGACGGTGCGGGTGATCTGGCTGTGACCTCCGAGATGGACGCATCCGAGACACTGCGTGGGCCTGATGCCAGCCCGGCGCAGATGATCCAGCGCCTCGTGAACAATGGCGTCACTGTGGATGTCTGTGCCATTTACCTGCCCAATCGCGCGTTCACTGAGTCTGATCTCGTCGACGGGGTGGCTGTCGCCGAGCCGCCAGCGATCGGTGCACTGGTCGCAGACCCGGCGGTTCGCCTGTTCTCGTTTTAACCCATGGAGCTCAGTGATATGCGAATAAGCGCTTTGACGCGCAACGCCCTGGCCGGCCTGGCGCTTGCCTTGCCGGCCCTGGTCATCGCCCAACCCGGTCCCGTTGTCGACGCCCAGTGGGTGCTGGAAAACCGGGATGACGTGGTGGTGATTAACGCCTCGCGCCGGCCGTCTAACTACGAGGACACCGGATTTATTGCCGGTGCGCCTTTCGTGGGAATGGGCGAGTTTCTGACCGAACGGCCAGGCATGCAGGACAGCATCCGTTATCTCGTCCCCTCCGCGTCGGATTTCGAGGGCGTGATGCAGGGCCTGGGGGTTGATGCGGACGACCAGGTGGTTATCGTCCCGGCGGGCGATGCGATCTACGGGGATGCCACCGTGGCGTCGCGGCTTTACTGGCAGATGCGCTACTACGGCCATGAGGATGTCGCCATCCTAAACGGCGGCGTAGCAGCCTGGTCGGTGGCTGGTGGTGAGACTTCCCGGTCGCCTGCCTCCTCTCCCGGCGGTGGCAGCTTTTCTGCAGAGGAATCTCGGGATGATCTCCTGGCGACCACCGATGAAGTTGAGGCGGTAATCGCTGGTGAGACGTCGGCCACGCTGGTGGATAACCGCCCGCTGCCCCAGTTCACCGGGGTGGTGAGCAAGGATTACGTTGATGGCCGCGGGCACTTGCCGGAGGCAGAGCCTCTGCCCTTTAACCTCTTCGTTGCTCCCCGCGACGGCATTGTTTACTGGCGCTCGCCTGAGGCCGTTCAGAATATTGTCTCTGCCATGCTGCCGCTGACCGACGGGCCGATCATTGACTACTGCAACTCCGGGCATGTCTCGTCACTTGCCTGGTTTGGCATGTCCGAGATTGGTGGTATGTCAGACGTGGCGCTGTACGACGGGTCATTGCATGAGTGGACGCTGGATGGTGATCGGTCGCTAATCATCGGTCGCTAGGCCACAGACCTGAAGGGCGGGCCTTTGCCCGCCCTTTATCTTTTTTTACTCGCCGCTGCCCATGGCTTTGGCGCGTGCCAGTGTGGCTTGAGGGTCACGCCGGCTACGCTTGACCTCAGGGCTCGCTTCCGGCCAGCCCTGAAGGTGATCCATGGCCAGATTCGCCAGCATGTCGAGGTGGTCATCCCGATCATTGAGTGCCCGGATGTAGCGCAGTGACTCGCCGCCATTCTCCTCGAAGATCTCGGCGTTCTCCCCCTCAATCTCTTCCAGGGTTTCAAGGCAGTCTGCCGAAAAGCCGGCACAGATCACGTCAAGCTTTTTCATGCCCGATTCCGCATGCGCTTTCACGGTTTCATCCGTGTAAGGCTGCAGCCATACCTCACGGCCAAACAGTGACTGGAAGGTCACCTGCCAGGCGTCATCCGCCATCTCGAGGCGCTCGGCGACCAGTCGGGCGGTCTTCTGGCACTGGCAGTGATAGAAATCGCCGTTGAGCAGGTAGCGCCGCGGCATGCCGTGGAAGGAGAAGAGCAGCTTCTCGGCCTGACCGTGGGCCTGCCAGTGCTCACGGATGGTGTTCGCCAGCGCCTCGATGTAATCCGGGTCGTCGGCATACTGGCCGATCAACCGGAGCTCGGGGATGAAGCGCCATTTCTTTAGCTCATCGAAGACGGCGTCATAGGTGGAGCCCACCGTTGTCGCGGAGTACTGCGGGTAGAGCGGTAGCACGAGGATACGCTCGGCGCCTTCTTCGCGGAGCTTGCGCAGGCCATCCCGAATGGATGGGTTGCCGTAGCGCATGGCAAGCTCAACGCTCACGGGACCGTCGAGTTTTTTCTCCAGCCGCTGGCGAATGCCTTCGGCCTGTTTTTTGCCAATGGTCAGCAGCGGGGAGCCGCCCTCTTCCCAAACCTCTCGATACGCCGCGGCCGACTTTTTCGGCCGTGTGCGCAGGATGACGCCATGCAGCAGCAACCACCACAGCGGTCGGTTGATCTCGACAACGCGGGGGTCGCCCAGGAACTCGGCTAGATAACGCCGCAGTGCCGGCGTGGTCGGCGCGTCGGGCGTGCCGAGGTTGGTGACGAGGACACCGAGACGCGGCACATCGTAGTGACGGGCGTTGGATTTGGCGCTGAACATGGGCATGAGAGTCATTCCTGCTAAATAGATCAGCGCCCATGATAGGCGCGATCCAGCGGTTGGGAAAATGCAATGGCCCGAGGTGAATGATAGGCGGCGTCTATCAGCGCTCGGGTAGGCTACGCGTGAGCTGATCCACCAGGACAGCTGACTGCTCTTGGCGCTGCCGCGACAGGGCATCGCCGAGGACACCGCCGCCCACGGCGCCGCCCACACCACCGGCAATCGCCCCGCTATCGCCATCGCCGCCCACCTCTGCACCGATGACTGCGCCACCGATGGCGCCGAGGATCTGGCCTGAGCGACGGGTCATGTCGGCTCCGGTGCGGGCGCTGCCGCTGGCCGACCAGAGGATGGTGCCGTCCTGCACGTCCACCATCTGGGCGCTCATGCTCATGTCATCACCAAACTCGGGGACGTTAATGAGCACGACGGTGTCGACGTTCAGGATCTCGCCGGCCCGGGATGCGCCCGTCGCGGTGGTGACCTCCGAGCGGGAGAAGTCCTGCTCATCGAGCACCGTGTTGATACGGCTGCGCTCGATGGGGCTGTAGCCGCGGCCGAGCAGGGCCTGGTTGAACATGCTGGCGATTTGATCCTGCGCGGCTTGCCCGCCAATGCCATCCACTGAAATCACGGCGGTGCGCTGGATGGCGCTGAGGTCATAGGCGCGATTGTATTCGCCGCTGCCGCTGACGGAGGCGCAAGCGGTGAGTAGGAGTGCGAGGGCGAGCACCCCGCCGAGGCGCAGGGAAAGTGAAAGACTTGGCATGATGAACTCCTTGTTCCGGGATCCCTTGTGAACCCGACTCAGTTTAGACTGTTCGACCCATGACTTGTTCGGCGCATAAGGCACGCAGACATTGACGGTAACTCGCGACATGGAGGTCGCCGACCTGTCGGTGGCCATTGAGCGCAAAGCCATTCGGCACTGCTACATCCGGGTCACGTCTCCTGGGGGTGCGGTGCGGGTGTCGGCAGGTCCGGCTTATTCCGATACCGCGATTCGGGCGCTGGTGGAGTCGCGTCTGCCCTGGATTCGCGCCCAGCGCGAGCGCCTGCAGCGTCGCGAGGAGGCCATGCCCGCCGAGCCTGTGTTGAGTGACGGGGCCCGCGTGGTCTTTCGGGGGGCTGTTCATTCCCTGCGCATCGTGCCCGGGCGGGGCAACGGGGGCGTGCGCTGCGTGGATGGAGAGCTGCAGATGAGAACGGCGCCCGAGAGCGACGAAGCGACGCGTCGCCAGTTGCTTGAGCGCTTTTACCGCCGTGAGGCGAAGGCTCGGCTGCCCGCGCTGATCGCGCGGTGGGAACCGATTATGGGTGTGCAGGTTAAGGAGTCGCGAGTGCGGCGCATGAAGACGCTCTGGGGCAGTTGCAACCCGCCGGCTCGGCGCATCTGGCTTAATCTGGATCTGATCCGTTATCCCGACACGTGTTTTGAGTATGTGCTGGTGCACGAGATGGTCCATTTGCTTGAGCGGGGTCATAACGCCCGTTTTTATGGCTTTATGGATCGCTTCCTGCCGGATTGGCGGGCGCGCCGTGCGCGTCTCAATGGCGGGTGCCTGGATTGATCATTGCGATCACACTGGCGGTGGTCGTGGTGCTGATGCTGGCCGCTCGCGCCTGGCTGCATCGCCGGTTGGCCGCACCGCGGGTGCCGGTGACCACCACCCCCGAGGCGCTCGGCCTTGTCGGGCAAGCCGTCCAGATCCCGACCGCTCGCGGCAAGTGGCTGTCGGCGTGGCTTTTGGACGGTGATCCACAACGCGGCCGTGTCGTGCTGTGCCATGGCTGGGGCGTGAACCGATGTGCCCTGGTGCCGCTGGCACGCCCGCTGCAAGCCCTCGGCTGGCAGGTGTTAATGTTCGATGTTCGCAATCACGGTGAGAGTGATTCGGACACGTTTTCATCCATGCCGCGGTTTGCCGAGGACATTGATGCGGCGCTGGCCTGGCTGCAGGCCCGCACCGAGGATGGGGCCGGGCCCATGGTTGTAGCTGGGCACTCCGTTGGTGCCGCGGCGACGTTACTGGCGGCCTCGCGGCGGAATGATCTGGCGGGTGTCATTAGCTTGGCGGGTTTTGTGCATCCGGGCGTTATGATGCGCCGGTGGCTCGCCGCACGCGGGATTCCGCTGATGCCCCTGGGCTTTTTGATTCTGCGTTATGTCGAGCACGTGATCGGGTATCGGTTTGAGGCGATCGCGCCGGTTAATGTGATTCGGGCGATTCGCTGCCCTGTGCTGATTGCCCATGGTCGCTCTGATCGCGTCATTCCGCCGCAAGACGCGGAAGCGCTAGCGGCGGCGGCCGACCCGAATCAAATTGAGCTCGTCTGGTTGCGCGGTGGGCATGATTTGAGCGCTGAGCTGGCCGATCAGTGGCCGCGCTTGTCGGGCTTTTTGAATCGGCTTGACCCCGTCAGTCAGGCCGCCCGGTCAGCCTGAAGACGACCGTCAGGTTATTCGCAGGCATCTCGGCGACCTGCTCGCAGACAAGCCCGCAGGCAGCCGCTGCGTCACTTACGGCTTCCAGATCACGGATACCCCAAGCCGGATCCCGCTGGCGTAGGTCGGCGTCAAAGTCGGCATTGCTCGGGGCGGTATGCACTCCGTCACGCCGATAGGGTCCGTAGAGCACCAGCACCCCATTCCCATTGAGATGACGCGCAGCCCCTGCCATGAGCGCGGGCGTCACGGCCCACGGCGAGATATGCACCAGGTTCACGGCGAGGATGGCGTCGAACGGCCCAGCGGGCCATGCATCGGTCGCATCCAGGGCAAGGGGTGCCCGCAAGTTGGGCAGGCCGAAGTCGGCCTTCCAGGCCTCGATGGAGGCCCGCGCCGGTGATGATGGATCGCTTGGCTGCCAATCCCATCCTGGCATGGCCGCACAGAAGTGAGCGGCATGCTCGCCTGTGCCACTCGCGAACTCGAGGACGCGGGCCTCCTGTGGCAACACGGATTGCAGCACGCCCAGGATCGGCTCGCGATTGCGGGCGGCTGCTGGGCTGAATTGGCGAAGATCAGTTGGGTTTTCCATATGTGCAGCCTACCGGCAACGCTGGCATGCTTGCATCCACTAAGCCACGCGAACAGCATGAGCACGCAATCAAACAGGCCGACAGCAGAGAGATTTCAATGGAGAACCGCACAATTCGACTGGCACCCGGTGGCGGATTTGAGAGCGCTGAGCTGATCGATGGTGGCCAACCGGCCGCACCCGGTCAGGGAGAGATCACGGTCCGCCTGCGAGCCAGCTCACTGAATTTTCATGACTATGGTGTGGTCAAGGGACCGATGGCACCCAAGCATGAGGCCCGCATTCCCATGTCGGACGGCGCGGGTGAGGTGACCGCGGTCGGCGACGGCGTGACCGAATTCCGTGAGGGCGATGCCGTTGTGAGCACGTTCTTCCCAGACTGGCTGGCCGGTGACCCCGTGGACGAGGGCTTCGGGGGGACCCCCGGTGATGGCATCGACGGTTTTGCCCGTGAGTCCATTACGGCTGCTGCGACATCGTTCACCCGGGCACCGGTGGGCTGGTCTCATGCCGAGGCCGCCACGCTGACCACGGCGGGCACCACGGCCTGGCGGTCGCTGTTTGTGCACGGCAATCTTCAGCCCGGTCAGACGGTGCTGACGCTGGGCACCGGTGGGGTCTCGATTTTCGCCCTGCAAATGGCCGTTGCGGCGGGGGCGCGTGTTATCAGCACCTCGTCGAGCGCGGAAAAGCTTGAGCGCCTCAAGGCCATGGGGGCTGATGCCGTCATCAATTACCAGGAAACGCCTGAATGGGGCAGCGCGGTGCGCGAGCTGACCGATGGTCGGGGTGTAGATCATGTGGTGGAAGTCGGGGGCCCGGGCACCCTCCAGCAATCCATGACCGCCGCCGCCGTTGGCGGGCATGTTTCGTTAATTGGCGTGCTCACCGGTGTGAAGGGCGAGTTTCCGTTGATTCAGGCGTTGCTGCGTCAGCTCCGGCTTCGGGGTGTTCTTGTGGGTAGTCGCGCGGATCAGCAAAACCTCGTCACGGCCATGGAGGCCACCGGCATTCGTCCGGTGATTGATCGCCACTTCCCGCTCACAGAGCTGGTCGATGCATTCCGTCACGAAGAAAGCGGGGCACATTTCGGCAAGATCTGCGTCGACATCTGATGCGCTCGCACCCGCTCGGGTGCCCCTATTCCGAGTTAGGGTGCGCCTCGCCCGCGCCCCGGGTGCGGGATGCGTCAGTGGCTTCCACCAGTTTGGTGCCAGCGAGGGTCTTTAGCTGCTGCCAGAGCTCGGGCTCGACCTCGATGCCCTGATCCCAGGCCCGGCGTGATCGCGCATCGAACTCTTCGGTCGTGACCATTTCGAGGAGTTCGATACTGGGGTGATCCGTGGGGGCCGCAGGCAGCATCGCGAAATCGCGAGTCGCCATGAGGGTGAGGGTGTCCGTGTCCGCCTCCTGCTCGCCGCCGCCATCGGCACGGAAGCGCCGGAACACCGGCAGCCGCTCGTCGGCAAGGGCAATGCCGACGTTTTGAACGGCGCGCCGAGGCTCGCCGGTACACCAGAACGCGGCAATGTGATGGCCGCGCCGGGCACACCGCGCCAGATAACCCAGGACGAAGCTGCGATCACGGCATCCCCGCAATCGCACGATCCCGATCCCGGTCTCGAGGGCGCGAGTGCAGGCCAGGTCGGCCGCAAGGCTGCCGCCATGGAGGATCGAGCCATGGTCCATGCGCATGACCACGCAGCCGCCGTCATCGTGCTGACGAATGAGGGCCGGCCATTCCTCGCCGGTCAGGCGGGGGAGGATCTCGCCGAGGAGCCGAGCCCCGTTCAGCCCATGCTGCTCGAGCCAGACCACCATGTCCGCGGCATCCTCGTACTCCCCCGGCGGGAAGCCGATGCCATCGAGGGCCCGTCGACACACAATCGTGAACTCGTTGAGTGAGATGTGCATCACGATGACTCGGCCAGGTCGGGTTTGAGCGGCATCCACCAGTCATCCGCAAAATGCTGGCCAATGTCCTCGATGCGTGGTGCGCCCTGAAACATGGTGATGCGCACCCAGCGGTCGGATCGCGGATCAAACTTGGTGGCCCCAAAAAAGGCGAGCTTGCAGCGCAGCAAGTCGATCGGCAGCGTGCCTTTCATCAAGAGGTTGGCCCGGATGTCGCCGTAGGCGTGTTCCGAGAGAGTCTGAACGCGCCGGGCGATGCCCTTGAGACGGGGGTTGGCCAGCAAAAATTCGACCAGGGGCGTTGGCTGGCCCTGTACCTGCTCCCAGTCGATCAGTGCGTCATAGAGCTGACGCGCCTGGCGGGCAATATCCAGGCCCATTTCCCGGTCTTCGCCGGAATCGACGCCGCGCTCTCCCAGTCGGGGTTCTTCTTTTTCGGCCGATCGATACCAGAACAGATGGGTCTGTGCGGGGTCGTTAAAATCGTAGGCGAGCGCCCAGTCGTAGTCACGCCGCAGGCGGGCCAGCAGGTCGTCGGTGCCCATCTCAGGGCTGAGGTCCTGCGATTCCATCGCGCCCATGCTGTGCTCGAGCTCATCCACACGCTCCGGGTAGAGCTCCATGAGCAGCGAGTTCAGGATCTCCTGGGTTTCCAGTGAGCAGCATTTCCGGGACCAGTCGAGGAGGGCCTGCCAGAGCATGGCCTCGGGGAGTGTCGTGCCCTCCAGCCAGTCCCGGGCTTGATGCAGTTCCTGGCCGAGGCGTGCGTTCTTCCGAGCCTGGCGGTCGTCGTCGGTGAATGTCTCGGTATTGTGTGCGATGGCGTGGTCGATCAGCGCGATCATGCGGTCGCGGGTTTCCTGATTGGGGATTTCACCCAGGCAACGCGATAGCGCGGACTCACGCATGAGCAGCCACTGGTTGATCAGCTGCGGGTGGTTGATCAGAAACGGTGCCATGCCAAGGCCTGTGCTGTTGCCGATGCCGAGATAGCGCTGCAGTTCCGGATGCAACTCCACCGCGGTCTTCGGGGCGCGGTGCCGGGCGATGTGTTCGACCTGGCGGATGCTGAAGTCGCGCAGGAGGTAGACCGAGAACATCTGTGCCGAGAATGGCAGGCCAAAATCCTCTGAATCGCGGATGCGCGGGTAGTCCGCTATCCCGAATTTGCCATTGCCGTACACCGCGGTCGTTCGATAGAGATAGCCGACGCGGGCGAGTTGATCGGGATCAGGCTGACGCCCCGCGGCCAGGTCATCCACCATGCTGGAGAAATTGCGCAATGACCGGTTTGCGCGGGAGAGCACCAGCACACGCGGGTCACAACGACCCGCCTCCTGACGGGGGACGTTCTCACGCAAAAGCTCAAGGTAGGCGTCATCCACATCACCCAGGCACAAGGCAAAGGCGACATCCCAGGCATTTGCGATCACCCGGTCGGATCGGTCTTCCGGATCCAGGTACTGGGAGAAGATCACCATGTTGTAGATGCGGGTGGGGCTGGCGATCCGATAGATACAGGTGCCATAACCCTCGGCATCGAGGTCGAAGCGCTGGCGCTGAATAGCCCAGCGCTCGGCCATCACCTTGCGCATCAGCGTGCGGATAAAACTCAGCCGGCACTGATGCAGGCTGCCCAGCCGGTCGAGGTCCATGACCTCGGCCGGTGGACGTAGAGGGACACGACCGGTATCCGGTCTGGGGTTGTCCGCCTGAACGCTGACGGTACGTCGGACTGCAGCAACCATGATGTCCCTCCTTACATTTGAGTTTAACGAACGAGCCCCTGGGCACGTGCCATGGCATAGGCGGCTTTGGGGCCGGTCCACAGAGATGGCAACAGGATCAGTGACACCGGAATGGCGGTGACCACGATGAACTGTTGCAGCGCCGAGATCTGGCCCGCGCCCATATACAACAGGATGGCCGCCATCACCGCCAGCGTGATGCCCCAGAAGGCGCGCACAGCGGTGTTGGGCTCGTCATGACCCGTGGCAACCATGGAGATCGTATAGCTCATCGAGTCCCCGGTGGTGGCCACAAAGATCGTGGTCAGCACCAGAATGGCGACCGCCATGAGCGTGCCGAGGGGCAGGGCCTGTGCAACCGTCAATGTCGCAACATCAAAGCGGAAGTTGGTGAGTGCCTCCGCCAGATCGATCGTGCCATTGAGCTGATAGAAGATGCCGGATCCACCGAGCAGGGTGAACCAGATCGTCGTGGCGACGGGCGCTGCCACGCAGACGGCCAGGATCATCTGCCGAACCGTTCGGCCACGGGAGATGCGCGCAACAAAGAGTGCCATCAGTGGCCCGTAGCCAATGAACCAGGCAAAGAAAAAGATCGTCCACCACTTCATCCACCAGTCGGGCGCGGTCTGGGTGGTCATGGTCGCCATGCCCAGGAAGTTACCGACATAGGCACCAATGCCCTGTGTATAGGCATCGATCAGGAACAGCGTCGGGCCAAACACCAGAATCACGGCGCCGATGGCGAGAGCGAGGTAGACGTTGAAACGACTGAGTAGCTGGATCCCGCGATGGATGCCGGTAATGGCCGAGGTGACATAGATCGCCCCCAGGATGATCAGCACAGTGAGCTGTGTGCCGTAGCCCTCGGAGAGCCCGAACAGGACACTGCCGCCATAGGCCACCTGCGTGGCCAGAAAGCCGATAGGCCCGACCGTCCCGGCGCGACCACCGAGATGACACAGACGGCATCAATGGTGCCGCCGATGGCGCCATGCATCACGCGCTCACCAAAGACGGGATAGAGCAGCGTGCGTGGCTGCAGGGGCTGGCCTTTGACGTAGTGGGCGTGGACCAGCACCAAACTGGTCAGTCCGCCGAGTACCGCCCAGGCCAGAAAGCCCCAGTGCATGAATGACTGGGCCAGGGCGCCCTGGATTGCTTCGGCCGTTCCGGTCTCGGCATCGAACGCAGGCGGTGTCTGGGCAATGAAGTGATAGACCGGCTCGCCCGCGGCAAAAAACACGCCGCCACCTGCCAGGAGGGTGCACATAATGATGGCAATCCAGCGGAAGGTGCTGATTTCGGGCTGATCCAGGTCGCCCATCACGGCGCCACCCGCGGGTGAAATCGCCACCGCAATGGCGATCACGAAGGTGAGTAGCAAGAGTAGCTGGAAGTAGGATCCTAGATATTTGGCGGTCCAGGCGAACGCATCGCCGACCATGCCCGAGACCATGTCGACATCGGCAATCGACAGGCCGATGAACAGCAGGATGAACCCTGCGCTGATGCCCAGTACCCAGGGGTCGCCCAGGGTGGCATTCATGCCGGCCTGCGGTGGCGCCTGTTTCATCCGCGCCGTCTGTTCTTTACTCATTCTCCCCCACTCCCTTTGGTTTTAGTGCCTCTCCTAAGAAGCGTCGCCAGTTGCCCCCGATCAAGGCATCTACCTCGGTCGGATCGAATCCCCGGGCCTCAAGACCCTTTTCAATATTCGGAAAGTCCCGTGCGCCCCCAAGCCAGGACAGCGGCCGAGGCCAGTCGGGCTGATCGGCCGACCCCTCGCCATAGTCCATGACCCGCGCCCAGTTTCCGTTGCGCATCCACGTCAGGACCTCGACGGGCTGGTCCTGACAAAGATCCGTGCCGATTGCCAGATGCTCGACCCCCATCACGTCCACGGCCCGTGCCACCATCTCGGTGAATTGCTCGAGCGGGGTATCCGAGCCTTCTGGCAGGTGAAATGGATAACAGCTAAACCCCATGAGGCCGTTGCTCTCGGCAACTGCCCGCATTACCCGCTCGGATTTGTTACGCAGCGTGGCTCGTGCGCTTTGCGGGTTGGCGTGGGAGACCACGGTGGGGCGTGCGGAGTACTCGATGGCCTCGAGCGTCGAGCGCTCCGCCGTGTGGGAGGTATCGACGACCATGCCCACGCGATTCATCTCGCGTATGGCCTCGCGGCCAAAACGACTCAGCCCGGCGTCGTCGTTCTCCAGATAGCCGCAGCTCATCAGCGACTGGTTGTTGTATGAGATCTGCATGATGTGAACATCGAGCTGCTTGAAGACCGATATGAGATCGACCGCATCCTCGATGGGCGAGCAGTTCTGCAGGCCAAGGATGATCCCGGTCCGCCCGGAGGCCTTGGCATGATCAATATCCGCGGCGGTTCGGACCGGCATGATGAGGTCGGCATGCGCTTCAAAGCGCCGGTGCCACGCCCCGATGTTGGCCATGAGCTCGCGGGCATTCTCCCAGTAAGCGGCAGTAACGTGGACGGCATCCAGCCGGGCCGCCCGCATCTCCTCAAAGATCGCGCGGCTCCAGCGGCCGTACTGCAAACCATCGATGCGCAGGCGATCGGTCACGATTCAGCCCTCGCCGAGGCGTACATAGCTGGTCTTGACCCGCGTGTAGAACTCGCGGGCGTACTGCCCCTGTTCCCGCGGGCCAAAGCTTGACTCGCCGCGACCGCCGAAGGGCACGTGGTAATCGGTGCCCGCCGTGGGCAGGTTGACCATCGTGCAGCCAAAGCGGGCCTGGCGGCGGAAGGTGTTGGCCGCGCTGAGGGATTCGGTGATCACCCCGGCGGTCAGCCCGAAACGGGTGTCATTGGCGACGTGGAGCGCCTCTTCGGCGTCTTTTACGCGAATCACGCATGCCATCGGTCCGAACATCTCTTCCTGGTTGATCGTCATGGCGTTGTGCGTGTCGGTGAACAGCGTGGGCTGCAGGAAATAGCCCTCGGTGGGTGCGCTGACGCGCTCACCCCCCACGGCCAGGGTGGCCCCCTCATCCTTTGCCTTTTGAATCCAGTCGAGATCCTGGTTGAGCTGGCGCTCGTCAACGACGGGCCCGATCTCCGTGCCAGGCTCAAGGGCATGGCCGACGCGCGCCGATGCCAAACGCTTGCAGAGCGCCTCGACGAAGCGATCATGGATGGCATCGGTCACGATGAGTCGGGATGAGGCCGTGCATTTCTGGCCCGTGCCGGAGAAGCCGCCAGCAAATGCGCATTGCACCGCGGTCTCGAGATCGGCGTCATCCAGGACCACCAGGGGATTTTTGGAGCCCATTTCCATTTGCACGCGGGTGAGATTTTCCATGGCGCGCAGGCCCACCTGACGACCGGTTTCAACCGAGCCCGTAAAGGTGATGGCATCCAGTTCCGGCGCGCTGACGAGGGTATCGCCCACCTCCCGTCCGGCGCCCATGACCAGGTTAAAGGTCCCGGCGGGCAGGTTCTGACGCGAGACGATTTCAGCGAAATGCCAGGCGCTGGCGGGCACGAGGTTAGCGGGCTTCCAGATCACGGCATTGCCAAAGGCAAGCGCTGGCGCGATCTTCCACGCAGCCGTCGCCAGCGGAAAGTTCCAGGGGGAAATAACACCCACAACGCCCGCCGGCTCACGCTGGGCCATCACTTCGATTCCGGGGCGGACCGAGTCGGTGACATCACCGATCTGACGATGCACTTCAGCCGCGTAATAGTGGAAGAATTGCCCGGCGCGATAGACCTCGCCTTTGCCCTCGGCGAGGGGTTTGCCCTCTTCACGAGAGAGTTCGCGGCCCAATGGCTCGGCACGGTCCATAAGCTCGGTGCCAATGGCGAGCAGCGCGTTATAGCGGGCCTCAAGCCCGACAGCGGCCCACTCAGGCTGTGCGGCGCGGGCGGCGGCAATGGCCTCGCGCGTCTGCGCGGCGTCCGCCTGGGCGAATTGCCCGAGGCTGTCGCTCAGATCCGATGGATTGCGATTATCGATCGTGCGTACACCGGCCTGCCATTCGCCGGCGATGTAGTTGCTATACACCGAATCGCCCATGTCGCCTCCTCATTGCCAATGCGTCATGCTGGCACTGCACAGAAAAAAGACAAGTTGATTTCAGAAATGAATTTATAAAAAAATCTGATCCATCGATTCATCATCAGGAAACCGCGATGGCCCTGAAAATCCAGCAGCTCCGATATTTCCTTCTGGTAGCGGACACCCACAGTTATCAGGCCGCCGCCGAGCTGTGCGCTCGAAGCCAGCCAGCGGTTTCATTGGCCATTCGCGACCTTGAGGCGCAACTGGGGCAGCCGCTGTTCGAGCGCGGGCGCAAGGCGGCATTGACGCCTTTCGGGCGGGATCATTACCCGCGTATCAAAGCGCTGGTCGACCACCATGAACGGGTCAGTCGGGATTTGCTGGACCACGCCCACCGGCGCACCGGTCAGGTCGCCCTGGCCTCCATTCCCTCCTATGCCGGGCGAACGCTGCCGACAGTGCTGGCCGGCTTTGCCAATGCCTATCCCGACATTGAGGTGTCGGTCGAAGACGGAACAGCGACCCATGTCCAGCAGCGGGTGCTGAGTCGGCGCGTGGATTTCGGGATTGCGACGGATACCGGTTTGGACGTCGATCTGGTCTTTGAGCACCTCACCGAGGATCGGATGGGATTGGTGTGCCCAGCGGATCATCCATTGGCCGACGCGAGGGCTTCCTGTTCCTGGGAGGCGCTTGCGCCCTACACCCTCATCACCAACGGGACATTTCGTCAGGTCAGTGACCCGGCGGCTCGGGCCATCCTGGATTCCGCCCGCTTCCATGTGCCGAACATCGTCTCGTTGCTGGCCATGGTGCGCGGGGGGTTAGGGGTGACCCTGCTGCCGGAGCTGGCCCTCTTTGAAGCCGGTGATGACCTGGTTTTTCGGCCCATGCGTGGCGAGCGCCCGACACGCGATATCGGGCTAATCAGCTTGCGGCGTGAGACACCCCGGCCGGCGGCGTCTGCGTTGATGGCGGCGATAAGGGCACAAGCCGAACCGCGCAGATCTTGAACTCCGGGATCTTGCCGAACGGGTCCAGCTCGGGACTGGTCAGGAGATTCGCAGCGGCCTCACGGAAGTGCATGGGCAAAAAGAGCGTGCCGGTGGCGACATCCCGAGTCAGGTGGGCCTGGACTTGGACATCGCCCCGACGGGATGCGATCTGTGTCCATTGGCCTTCGCTGATGCCGAGGCGCGCGGCGTCGTCCGGGTGCACCTCGACCCGCGCCTCCGGCGCAATGGCATCCAGCGCCCGCGAGCGTCGCGTCATCACGCCGGTGTGCCAGTGTTCGAGCTGGCGGCCGGTGTTCAGTACAAGTGGGTAATCGTCGTCCGGCAAATCAGGCGCCACCCCCAGTTCGGCCGGCACAAACCGAGCACGTCCAATGGGGAAGACCTCGCTGAACAGGACACGCTCGCCCTCGGAGTCCGCCGATGGGCAGGGATACCAGCGGCCCTGCTCGCCGAGGCGCTCATAGGTGAGATTGGCGTAGGGCGGCGCGGTTTCCACAAACTCGTCAAACACCGCTGATTCATCGGCATAGCCCCAGTCATGGCCGAGGCGCTGTGCCAGATCACGCAGGATATGCCAGTCCTGGCGGGCCTCTCCAGGCGGCTCGCGCACGGGCCGGCCGATTTGCACCCGTCGGTCGGTGTTGGTGAACGTGCCACGCTTTTCCATAAAAGCGGAGGCCGGCAGGATCACGTCGGCAAACTCGGCGGTTTCGGTGATGAACAGGTCCTGGACCACCAGAAAATCCAGGCTCGCCAGCGCTTCGCGCACGCGATTCATGTCCGGATCAGAAAGAAACGGGTTCTCGCCCATGCAATAGAGCCCCCGGATATCTCCATCCAGCGCGGCATGGGTAATCTCGGCCGTGGTCAGCCCGGGTTTGTTGGGCAGATCGACACCCCAGAGGGCCTCGAAACGACGCTGAACCTCCGGGTCCGCCACGGATTGGTAGCCCGGGTAGTACATCGGGATCAGTCCGGCATCCGAAGCGCCCTGCACGTTGTTCTGACCGCGCAGCGGATGGAGTCCCGTGCCGGGGCGGCCGATATTGCCGGTCAGCAGGGCCAGTGCAATCAGGCAGCGGGCGTTGTCGGTGCCAAACACATGCTGGCTGATCCCCATGCCCCAGAAGAACATGGCCGATCGCGCCTGGCCCAGACGCCGGGCGAAGGCGATGATCTCACTGGCGGGTATGCCCGTGAGCGGTTCGGCGACGGCGGGCGTGTAATGTGCAACGGCCGCCTGCAGGGCTTCGAAGCCCCCGGTGCGTGCGTCGATAAACGTCCGGTCATGCAGGCCTTCAGCGATGATCACCTGCATCACGGCGTTGTAGAACGCGACATCAGCCCCAGGTTTGATCTGGCAGTACTGGCGGCAGTAATCGGCAATGCCGGGCCGGCGGACGTTGACCGCCAACAGATCGGTGCCCGCGCTGGCGGCCTGTTTCATGAACGTGGCGGCCACAGGGTGATTGGCGGTGGGGTTACAGCCGGCAATAACGGCAACCTCGGCATTTTCGATATCGCGCACGACATTGGTCACCGCGCCAGAGCCAATCCCCTCGATCAGCGCATAGACGGACGAGGCATGGCAAAGGCGCGTGCAGTGATCGACGTTATTGGTGCCCAGCACGGCGCGAATGAATTTCTGAAATAGGTAGGCCTCTTCATTAGAGCCCTTGGCTGAACCGAAACCCGCCAGGGCATCCGGGCCATGGGTGTCCCGAATGCCGCCGAGGCCGGCGGCGACGCGGTCCAGCGCCTCTTCCCAGCTCGCCTCACGAAAATGGGGGAGCACCTCGTCATAGTCGACAATGCCGCCGGGTTTGCGCGGGCCGCTACTGTTCTGCCGGCTAAAGCCCGAGAGGGGCCCACGCGGATAGGCGCTGTCGCGGCGTATGAGTGGCCGGGTGAGGCGTTGCGGGTGGCCGGCGTAATCAAATCCGTATCGGCCTTTGACACACAACCGCCCGGCATTGGATGCGCCGTTGCGACCGCGGGCATACTGAATGACGCCCGCTTCGTCCACGCCGTAGTGCAGGGCACAGCCCACACCACAATACGGGCAGAGCGTGGGTACATCGCGCACCTTGTTGAGAGCGGCCGGTGGATGGGCCTCGTTGAACGTCTTCATGCGCGCTCCTCCCCGGCGGTTGTCGTTGCGCCCGGGAACTGATGGGTCAGGGCCCCGGTGGGACAGGCGGCTACGCACTCCCCACACGAGACGCAGCTGCTCTCGCCCATGGGGACGTCGAGGTCGAAGGCGATGCGGGTGCTGTAGCCCTTGCCGGTGCGGGTGATGACATCGTTGTGCTGCACCTCGTCACAGGCGCGAACACAGCGGTCGCAGAGAATGCAGGCCTGGTGGTCAACGGCAATCACCGGTGAGCTTGTGTCCTGGCCACGGGCAGCGCGGGCGCTATCGTCTGGCCACGGGATGTCACCGACCTCGACCTTGCGGGCGAGGGCATACAGTCCATCGTCACCAGTCGTTGCCTCGCGACGGCTGACAGGGGGTTGGTCGGCCAGCAGCAATTCTGTGAGTACGCGCCGGTGCGCCTGAATCTCGTCGGTTTGCGTGCGGACGTCCATGCCGTCTTCGGCTTTTCGAACGCAAGCGGCCGGGAGTGTTCGCTCGCCGACATCCACCGCGCAAACGCGACACACCCCCACCGGTTCGAGCCGAGGGTCATGGCAGAGGACCGGGATATCGATACCGGCCAGGGCCGCGGCATCCCAGATCGTCGTGCCAGCGGGGACAGTGACCCGCTGTCCGTCGATGGTCAGGGTGACTTCGCTCATGATTCAGCGCCTCGCAGGGCCTGCAGTGAGGGCTCGTCGGGGAAGCGTTCGAGCGCGTCCAGGATGGGCAGCAGGGCGACCTGTCCCAGGCCGCAAATGGAGGTGCGCATCAGTGTCTGGTGTAACTGCTGGAGCGCCGGGGTGATGTCTGCGCCACTTTGGCGGGCCGCTTCCGTCGCCATCGCCACGCCCTTGGTGGATCCTGTTCGACACGGCACGCATTTGCCACAGGACTCGTTGCGAAAGAAGCGCGCCTGAGCAATCACCACCTCGGCCAGGTTGCGGCCCGTCCCCACAATAAACAGCGCGCCAGTGCCCAGCCCGCTGCCGGCCTCCCGCAATGTCTCGAAGGCCATGGGCGTTTCGGCGGCCGCTGCCGGCAGGAAGGGTGTTGAGGCGCCGCCTGGCGAGAAGGCCATTAGCGAGCGCCCCTCTGCCATGCCACCGCACTGGTTAATGGCCTCGGCAACGGTCGTTCCCCAAGGCAGGCAGAGCACCTGGGGTTCGGCGACATCGCCGGAGACGCTGACATATTTCAGCCCGGCATAGTCGCCGCGACCCTGGGCCAGCCACCAGTCCGGCCCATGGGCCAGGATACTGCTGACGGCCGCCAGGGTCTCGACGTTGTTGATCAGTGTCGGGCCGCCATGCAGGCCCGCTGTGACCGGAAAGGGCGGCTTGTGGCGCGGCTCGCCGCGCCGGCCCTCAAGGGCTTCGAGCAGTGCTGTTTCCTCGCCAAGGATGTAACCCCCAGGGGAGACAAACAGCTCAATATCAAATGCCAGGCCGGGTCCGCGGGCGTCGGGGCCGAGAATACCGCGTGCGCGGGCGGCCTCAAGCGCCGTTTCCAGCGCACGCCGCCCCGTCTCGTACTCATGGCGCAAATAAATGATGCCGTGATCGGCCTCGATAACGGCCGCGCCCATGAGCATGCCCTCGATCACCAGATGCGGCGCCTGCTCGAGCAACAGCCGGTCTTTGAACGTGCCGGGCTCGCTTTCGTCGGCGTTGCAGATGACGGTACGCGGGTTGCCCTCAGCTTGCCGGGTGAAGCGCCATTTTCGCGCCGTCGGGAAGGCGGCCCCACCCAGGCCCTGCAAGCCAGCGGTCTCAATCGCGTCAATCACGGTTTCCGGGGGCTGGGTCAGCCAATGACGGCTCGCCCCGTAGTGTGCGTCGGCGTCGGCATAGGGATCGGTTGGCAGTGGCGTGGTCAGACCCGTGGGCCGGCTGGGCAGGGCACCGCTCCCCTCGAGCCAGGTGGTCAGCGTCTCCACATCGGGCAGCGGCCCGTGGTGATGATCGTCAACGGCGAGCGCGGGCGCGCAGTCGCACTGACCGATACACGAGACGGTCTCCACGTCGACGTCCGCACGCTCGTCCAGTGCCGCGGCAAGCGCTTGGGCCCGAGTTTCGCCCTTTAGCCGGCATGGGCCATCGCGGCAGATCTGCACCCGATGGCGCGCACCCGGGACTTCGCGGAAGACCGGGTAGAAACTCCGCAGGCCCTCAAGCTGGTAGAGCGGGACATGATGTCGCTCGGCAAAGGCCCGGAGCGTCTCATCGTCCAGCGCACCTTCCTGCGCCTGAATGGACGCCAGTTCCGTCAGCAGCCGCATGTCACCCTCTCCTGCCTGATCCGCTTATAGAATCAATTTTCCACGATCTCACGACAGATCAGAAGAGGCCTTCGATTTCACCCATTTCGTTGAGGTCAATCGACTCGGCTGCTGGATGCGATCCAAGCCCGGGCATGGTGCGCATGTCACCGGCCAGGGCGTAGACAAAGCCCGCGCCAGCGGAGAGCCGTGCCTCCCGAACCGGCATCCGCCAGCCGGTCGGCGCACCGTGAAGCGCCGGGTCGGAGGACAGCGAGAGATGGGTCTTTGCGATGCATACCGGCAAATGGCCATAGCCATTGTCGGTAAATGCGGCGAGTTGACGACGGGCCTGGGCGGAGCAGTCGATGCCATCCGCGCCATAGACCTTCGTTGCCAAGCATTCGATCTTATCGGATAGCGGCATGTCCGCCGGGTAGAGCGGCGCAAACTGGCTGCCTTCGTTGGCGGCCTCTTCCACGGCACGGGCCAGATCGGCCGCGCCTGCACCGCCATCCTTGACGTGCGTGCAGGTTTCAACACGTGCGCCCATGGACTCGGCCACTTCGGCGATCACGGCGTGCTCGCTTGCGTAGTCCGTGGGGAAGGCGTTGATTGCCACGACGACCGGTACCCCGTGCATGCGCATGTTCTCGATCTGTTTGCGCAGATTGGCCGCGCCGATGGCAACGTCCTCGGGATTCTCGGTGAGCATGCTCTCCGGCAAAGGTTTGCCGGCGACCACCCGATGCCGGCCGGAGTGCACCTTGAGCCCGCGCACGGTCGCCACCAGCACGGCAGCATCCGGCGTCATGCCCGAGGTGCGGCATTTGATGTTGAAAAAGCGCTCGGCGCCCATGTCTGCGCCAAAGCCCGCCTCGGTGACCAGGAAGTCACCGCCGTGGATGCCGATGCGATCTGCCACGATGGAGCTGTTGCCATGGGCAATGTTGCCGAAGGGCCCGGCATGTACGAGCACGGGCGTGTTCTCGAGCGTCTGCATGAGATTGGGCTTCATGGCCTCCTTGAGCATCACGGCCATGGCGCCAGCGCAGCCGATATCCTCGGCCGTGACGGGTTCGCCACCGGGTGTCCAGCCCACCACAACCCGGCCGAGGCGCCGGCGGAGGTCGTCCAGCGAGTCGGCCAGCGCCAGTACGGCCATCACCTCTGAGGCGGCGGTAATGTCAAAGCCGGTCTCCCGTGGCAGGCCGTTGGCCTTACCGCCAATACCCGTGATGATCTGGCGTAGCCCCCGGTCGTTGATATCGACCACTCGGCGCCAGGCAACCTGGTAGGGATCCAGGTTGGCGGCATTGCCCTGATAGAGGTGGTTATCCACCATGGCGGCGAGCAGGTTATGAGCGGCCGAAACCGCGTGGATATCACCGGTCATGTGCAGGTTGATGCGCTCCATGGGAACAACCTGACTCCAGCCGCCACCCGCCGCACCGCCTTTGATACCAAATGTGGGCCCCATGGAGGGTTGGCGCAGCGCGACCGTCGCCGTCCGGCCAATATGATGAAAGCCCTGAGCGAGGCCCACCGAGGTGGTGGTTTTTCCTTCGCCGAGCGGCGTTGGCGTAATGGCCGAGACCACGACGTATTTCCCCTTCGGCCGCGTGGCAAGCGACTCAATGGCTTCCAGGGGAATTTTGCCGACATGGTGGCCATACGGTTCGACAATACCTGGCCCAAGGCCCATGCGGGCTGCTACTTCGCTAATGGGTTTGAGGTCAGCCTGCCGGGCGATCTCGAGATCACTCGGCAGCGGTGCGGGACGCATCGTCTCGGCGGTTGGCGTAGCCATGGGCGGGACACTCCTCGGGGCTGTTGTTATTTCGGTTGTGGCCCGGAGTATGGGAAGCCGATCCCGGTGTCGGTTTTCAAAAAGCGCCGCGCAAAAGGGCCGTAGCGACAAGTTATTGAGTATGCGCTGTTTTTATGCCGCCTGAGGGACACGCGATGTCGCAATGGGAAAAGCGCCTAGCGCGTGCGCGCCAGAGCATCCAGAATGAGTTATCCACCGAAGAGTGTGAGCAGCACAATGTCCGAGGAGCAGGGGCCTTACCGCGTTGCCTTTCTGATGGTTCCCGGCTACTCACAGCTGGCGTTCTCCTCGGCGATCGAGCCGCTGCGGATGGCGAATCAGCTCAGTGATCGCACCCTCTACGAGACCCTACTGGTCTCGCTGGATGGCCGGCCGGTCAGTGCCAGCAATCAAGTGCGGACCGCGGTCGATGCCGCCGCTGGCAGCGAGCCACCGGTCGACCTGGTCATTGTGTGCGGCGGTGTGGATATCGAGCAGCAATCCAGCCGCGAGCTGCTGGGCTGGCTGCGGCGTTTAGCGCGTCGCCATACCGCCCTGGGAGCGGTTTGTACCGGCGGGTTTTTGCTGGCTCAGGCCGGCGTGATGGAAGGGTATCGCTGCACCCTGCACTGGGAGCATATTTCCGGGATCTACGAGACGCTGCAGTTTCCCGGCACCGTGTTCGCCTCAGAGTTGTTCGTGCTCGATCGGGATCGCTACACCTCGTCGGGTGGGGTGGCACCGCTCGATATGATGCTCAATCTCATCACGCGCCAACAAGGCATTGAGCTGGCCGAGGCCATCTCCGAGGAGTTTCTCCACGAGCGCATTCGTGAGTTCAGTGAGCGTCAGCGCGTGCCCTTGCGCGTGCGTCTGGGCACGAGCCAGCCCAAGCTGGTCGAAGTGGTCACGCTGATGGAGGCGAATATTCATGAGCCGCTGTCGCTGGATGAGCTCGCCGCGCATGCCGCCACCTCGCGCCGCCAGCTGGAGCGGTTGTTTCGGCGCTACCTGGGGTGTACGCCCACCCGGTATTACCTTGAGCTGCGCCTGATTCGGGCCCGGCAGCTGCTGCTGCAGACGGATATGCCGATTACGGATATCGCCATGGCGTGTGGATTTGTCTCGCCGCCTCATTTCACCAAGTGCTACCACGATCGCCATGGGCACTCCCCCAGTGCCGAGCGTCGTGCGCGCCGGGACAGGCTCAGCGCTGGGCCGCCCGCGATAACGCCGGCGGCCGGTACCGACTTTTAGACCGGGTTTGGTGTTAAGCGCAGCAGCGCCGCGTCCAGCCAGCGCCACACATAATCGGCCATGCTTCGACGCACCAGTAGCTGCCAGCGCGCGTCGGCCTCCCGAGCAATGATCACGCTGGCTTGTGCCAGACGGGTCTGAGCGCAGGTGCCTTCGACGAGCGCGCGGAGGTCGTAGGGCATGCCGGCACGCAGGAGTTCGGGTGCCCGCGGCCCGCTTAGATGAATGGTGACGAGCCCGTCGCTGACTTCAACCAAGGCGATGCCCTGAGCGCCTGCGGCGGCGTGCAGGGCGTCGGCCGATGGCCCACTGTCCGGTGCGGGCGCAACCAGCCACTCGTCTGGGCCTAACCAGTCGATTCGGCCTTTTTCGCCCCGATGCACCGTGTTGGGGGTCGTGGGCGCCGTCACGCCCAGGAGGGGCTCGAGAACAGCAGACACAGCCCTGCTTTGACCGCGGACATTGAAACGGGGGGTGCGTGGTCCGGCGGTAACCTGGATGCCACTCTCCTTGAGCGTGCGTCCGTCCAGCGCGCCCTCTGGCTTGAGATCAGACATTCTGCCGCGCTCCTTCGGGGTCGTACTGAATCGGGCTAACAATCTCGAGCGGAATGCGGCCCGCGTCGACGTCCCAGGCATGGAGCACTTCTCCTGTCCGGGCCCGGCCGGCGTTGACGAACCCGAGGGCAAACGCATGGCCAAGACGCGGTGCCTGGTAGCTGGACGTTACCCAGCCCTGCATGGCGGTACTGGTCGGGGTGCCTGGCTCCCCCACCAGTTGGGCGCCTTCGGGTACCACCGCGGTGGGGTCAAGCGGCTTCAGGCCAACCCAGTTCGGCCGATCGGCGCGCTGGAGCTCGCTGCGCGCAAGCGAGCGACGACCCAGGCAGTCCTTGCGTTCGCTCACCAGCCCACCCATGCCCAGATCCAGTGGGCTAATGGAGCCGTCCGTATCCTGCCCGACGATGATAAAGCCCTTCTCCGCGCGCAGGACGTGCATGGCCTCGGTGCCATATGGCGTGGCGCCATAGGCCTTGCCCACGCGCATGACCTGTTGCCAGAGCCCGGGTGCATAGTCCGCGGAGACGCTCACCTCAAAACTGAGCTCACCGGTAAAGCTCACGCGCTGAACCCGCGCAGGAATGCCGCATACCGTGCCGGTGCGAACGCTCATGAACGCCATGGCCTCAGCCGACAGGTCAATATCGGTGCCCAGCGCGTCCAGCAATGCCCGGCTCTTCGGCCCGGCCAGCGAGAGAGTCGCCCAGGCATCGGTGACCGAGGTCAGATGCACATCCAGATCCGGCCATTCGGTCTGTAGCCATTGCTCGAGCCAGCCCATTACTCGGGCCGCCCCGCCGGTGCTGGTGTACATCAGGTAATGCGTGTCTCCGAGGCGGGCGGTGACGCCGTCGTCCAGCACCATGCCGTTCTCATCGAGCATTAAGCCGTAACGGCAGCGCCCGATGGCCAGTTTCTGCCAGTTGTTGGTGTAGACCCGCTCGAGCAGCGTCACCGCATCGGGCCCCTGGATGTCGATCTTTCCGAGGGTGGAATAGTCCAGTACCCCAACGCCGTCTCGGGTCGCCAGGCACTCCCGCGCCACGGCCGCGTCCATGTCTTCACCCGGGCGCGGGTAATAGCGTGCCCGCTTCCACTGCCCGACATCCTCGAAAACGGCACCCGCCTGAACGTGCCAGTTGTGCAGGGGCGTGCGCCGGATGGGCTCGAACAGCTCGCCCGTGTCCTGTCCGACCAGTGCCCCGAAGGTGACCGGCGTCCAGGCGGGTCGATAGGTGGTGGTGCCGATCTCGGCTGGATGGAGTCCGGTGAGCTCGCCGACGATTCCAAGGCCCAGGATATTGCCAAGCTTGCCCTGATCGGTGCCAAAGCCAAGCACACTGTAGCGCTTGACGTGCTCGATGGAGCGATACCCCTCGCGCAGCGCCAGTTCCACATCACTGGCCTTGACGTCGTTTTGCATGTCGACAAAGGCGGGCCCCGTGCCATGGACGCGCCACAGGGGTTTCAGGTTGAGTGGGCCGGGCTCCTCGCCCTCGATGTCTGGCCCATCCGCTGGCGCTGCGGGCGTCGCCCCGCCCTGGCGCGTGGTGAGTATGTCATCGGCTGCCGCGTAGCCCTCCGCCACCGCTGCACCGATTCCGAAAGTCCCCGCCATCGCGCCGATGCTGGTGACGTTGCTGAGATCATCGGCCGGGACAAAGCTTGCCAGGTCCTCTCGCCAGGTCAGTTGGCCGCGGGCATGGGAGTGCAGATGAACCGACGGGTTCCAGCCGCCCGACACGGCCAACAGGTCACAAGGCAGGGTATCCTGACCGGCGGCGACATCATGCGCCGGGCGCAAGGTGACCTTCGCGATCCGTTGGCGGCCCTGCGTTCCACACACGAGCTGCCCCGGCCGCACGCTAATCCCCGCTGCCCGTGCCGTTTCAGCGGCGTCGCTCGGTGTGGGCCGGCTGTCCGCCACCGTGACCTTGGCACCGGCATCCGCAAGGGCGAGCGCGGTGGCGTAGGCCGAGTCATTGTTGGTGAACACAACGGCGTTGCGTCCGGGGCAGACGGCGTAGCGGTTCAGATAGGTCCGCACGGCGGATGCGGTCATAATCCCCGGGCGGTCGTTATTCGGGAAGGCGATGGGCCGCTCAATGGCCCCGGCGGCCAGGATGAGTTGCTGGCAGCGGATTTTCCAGAAGCGCTCGCGAATCGGCGCGTCGGGTTGTTGCTCGGTTACCCGCTCAACCGCACCGAGAAAGTGCTGGTCATAATGGCCAAACACCGTAGTTGAGGGCAGTAGACGCACGTTTGGCAGGGCGCTGAGGGTGGCAACCTGGGTAGCGACCCAGTCGCTGGCGGGCTGCCCATCCAGCATGGCCCGGCTGGCGAGTAGACTGCCACCGAAGCGGCTGTCCTGATGGGCGAGCACCACATCAACACCGGCCTGCCCCAGGCGCACAGCGGCGGCCAGCCCAGCGGGGCCGCCGCCTGCAATGAGCACGCCACAGTGCAGGTCGCGCTTTTCATAGCGATCCGGGTCCGGGCCTTCGGGGACAAGCCCCATTCCGGCGATCGGACGGATCAGGCGTTCATAGCGCTCCCACCAGCCCTTCGGCCCCATGAACGTTTTGTAGTAAAAGCCCACGGGCATCAGCTTGCTGCCCAGGCCCAGCGCTGAGATCAGGTCAAAGCGCAGGCTGGGGGTGCCATTGATGCTGCGTGCCTCCATCCCGTCGGTGAGCATGACCTGAGTGGCTCGCTGGTCTGCCAGCATCGCTGCCCCCCGGCCGAGCTGGAGTAGCGCATTGGGCTCCTCCGGCCCTTGCCCCATGAGGCCACGCGGGCGGCGGAGCTTGATGCTGCGGCTGACAAAGTGCACGTCATTGGCAAGCAGCGCCGAGGCCAGCGTATCGCCGGCATAGCCCGTGAGCTGACGGCCGTTGAACCGGAATGTCAGGGGCTGACCGCGATCGATGAGCCCGCCCTGGTCCAGTCGATTCCTCATCGGTTTTCCTCGGGCTCGGCGTCCATGGGCCAGGTCTGGCGGATGTCATAGCTCACCGTATGGCGCTCGGCCTTGAACCACCGTCGGCAGCCATGGGTATGCAGCCATTGCTCGCGATGCCAGCCCTTGGGGTTGGTGCGGTAGAACAGGTAGTCACCCCAGGCGGCATCGTCAGTCTGCGCCGGCGCTGGCGGCCGGACGATATCCGCCTCGCCACCAAAGCTGAACTCGCTCTCGTCTCGGGGGCCGCACCAGGGGCAATGAATCCATAACATGTCAGTGCGCTACCGCTGCGGCACCGTGCTCATCGACCAGTGCGCCCGTGTGGAAGCGCTCAAGCGAGAACGGTGCATTGATGGGATGGGGTTCGCCGGTCGCCAGCGTGTGCGCAAAGACCCAACCGGAGCCAGGCGTCGCCTTAAAGCCACCCGTTCCCCAGCCGACGTTAAAAAAGAGCCCATCCACCGGCGTTTTGCTAATGATGGGGCTGGCATCTGGCGAGGTGTCGACGATGCCGCCCCAGTGCCGCAGCATGCGCAGGCGGCTGAAGATGGGGTAGAGCTCAATCAGTGCGGAGAGGAAATGCTCCATGGTCTGGAAGCTTCCGCGCTGACCATAGCCCGTGTACCCGTCGATACCGGCGCCAATGACCAGCTCGCCCTTGTCCGACTGGCTGACGTACACGTGCACGGCGTTCGACATCACCACCGTGTCGAGGACGGGCTTGAGCGGTTCGGAGACCAGCGCCTGCAGGGGGTGGCTCTCAATCGGTAGCCGGAAGCCGGCCATATCGGCGAGCACACCGGCATGACCGGCAACCACGACACCGACGCGGTCGGCATCGATCGGCCCGCGGTTGGTGTCAACACCGGTCACGGCGCCGTTTTCCTGGCGCACGCCGGTGACCTCGCAGTTCTCGATGATATCAACCCCGAGGGCATCGGCCGCTCTCGCGAAACCCCAGGCCACAGCGTCATGCCGGGCGATACCTGCTCGTGGCTGCCACGATGCGCCCATGACGGGATACCGGCTGGTGGGGGAGGTATTGATGAACGGGACCAGGCGCTTTACACCGGCGGTGTCGAGGACTTCGCCGTCAACACCATTGAGCCGATTGGCATTCACGCGGCGCCGGATATCGCGCATGTCCTGCAGGGTATGGCCGAGGTTGAGCACCCCGCGCTGGCTGAACATGACGTTGTAGTTAATGTCCTGGGACAGGCCTTCCCATAGTTGCAGCGATTTGTCGTACAGCGCCGCGGAGGCATCCCAGAGATAGTTGGAGCGCACAATGGTGGTGTTGCGCCCGGTGTTGCCGCCACCGATCCAGCCCTTTTCGAGCACGGCGATGTCACGAATGCCGTGGACCTTGGCCAGGTAATACGCAGTGGCCAATCCGTGCCCGCCGCCGCCGACAATAATCACCTGATAGCGGCGGCGCGGCTCGGCGTCACGCCAGGCCGGTTTCCAGTCCCGGTGGCCGCTCAAGGCATGTCGGGCAAGGCTGAATACGGAATAGTGCTGCATGATTTGCACGGTAGTGCAGGCCCCCTATGAGGCTATTGCCTCGGCGACGTGCAATTGCGCGATGGCGACACGCGTCTCGGTGGTGGCGTACTCGGGCAACTGCCCGTCGCCTGCAGGGCGCCGATATGGCTCATCCGCCGTTAGCCTCATGACCAACAGCGACGCCAGTCCGCAGATCGGAGAGACACACCATGGCGACGACGACAGGCTATGAGGCGCTGGCCACGCCGCGCTTCGAGCTCATTCCGATTCGCGGGATGCTGGATGCGGCGGGGCATTTGCCGGTCGGCTCGGTGATCAACGTCACCTGCTCACCCAAGCACGGGCTTGAGCGCACGTTGGACGCCGCGCAGGCGCTAGCCGGCCTGGGCCACCGGCCCATCCCGCATATTGCCGCGCGCCTCGTACGCGACCAGGCGCATCTTGACCGTTTGCTTGATCAGCTGGCGCAAGCGGGCATGAATGAGGTGTTTGTGGTGGGTGGCGATGCTGCCAAGCCAGCCGGCGATTTTGATGGCGCGGCGCCGCTACTGGAGCGAATGGCCAACGCGCCCCAGCGGCCATCAATCATTGGTCTGCCCGCCTACCCGGAAGGCCACGCCATTATTAGCGATGACGCCCTGGCCACTGCGCTGGCGGCAAAGCGCGAGTTTGGTGACTACCTGGTCACCCAGATCTGCTTTGACCCGGCGCGCATTCGCACCTGGCTGGGGGAGATCGCTGCAGGCGGGACGCATTTGCCGGTGTATATCGGTTTGCCTGGGGTGATGGACCCCAAGCAGCTCTTGTCGATATCGCTGCGCATCGGCATCGGGACCTCGCTGCGCGTGCTGCGCCGTAACCAGGGGATGACCGATCAGATGCTGGGGGGCGCGTATGTGCCAGACGCACTGGTTAAAAACCTGCTGCCGTTATTCGAGGTAACGGGCGAGGTGCCTTTGGCCGGGTTTCATCTGAACACCTTCAATTTGGTGCCGCCCCTGCTCAGCTGGCAGGCGCGGATGCTGGATGAACTCACCGTCACCGAGGCGGGTTAGCGCAATCGGGCCTCAGCTGCGATGGCGAGGTCAATGGCCATCACCAGTGCAAACCCGAGAAACGCGAGACCGGCCAGGCGCTCAATCCAGTGTTGATGGCGCTGGAGGCTGACCAGCATGCCCGTGGACGCGGTCAGCAGGCTCACCGTGGAGAACCACACCAGGCCGCATACTCCCACGAGCGTCACGGCCACGGTAAGCACCCACGGGGGTGTCTGGGGGCGAATCGCGGTGCCGAAGATGCTGGCAAAGAAAATGATCGCCTTCGGGTTGGTGAGATTGACGATTAATCCCAGCAAGACGGGATTGCGCTCGCGGCCCCCGGGGCGCTCAGTGGTTTGCTCGGGGGTGCTGTGATCGAACCCGGGCGCCGGTGTCCGGAGCAGGCCGATCCCCAGAAAAGATAAAAATCCGGCGCCAGCCAGCCGGACGATCACCTCAAGCCATTCCAGGCGGGCAAACAGGATCGAGAGCCCCGCTGCACTCAGGCCGGCGTAGGCCGTAATGCCAAGGCTGACACCCAGTGCGGTGAGGATGCCGGCCCGTGGGCCGCGCGCCACCGTATTGCGCACAACCGCGACAAAATCCGGCCCGGGCAGCAGCAGGGCTGGAGAGAAAACCGCGAAAATGCCAAGCAGTGGAAGCAGGTTTTGCATCGCGGCGAAGCATGACACGGACGGTGTGACTGGCGCGATCCTTTACACTTTGCCCTGAATTCGCTGCGCGGAGTGACGATGTCATCGTCTCGTCGATCACGCTGGTTGTTGCTCTCCGCCTATCAGGCAGACAGCCATGCCTACTGGGCAGCGTGGCTGCCGCGTGCCTTTCCGGCCATCGATTGGCGGGTGCTGACGCTGCCGGGTCGACATTTCAAATGGCGTATTCGTGGCAACCCGCTGTCCTGGCTGGGTGAAATTGAGGCGGCGAGTCGAGACATTGATGGCATCATCGCGACCTCCATGGTGGATCTGGCCACGCTGCGCGGCCTATGTCCTGCCCTCGCCCGCGTCCCCAATATCTATTATTTTCACGAAAACCAGTTCGCCTATCCGGTTGGCCCGCAGCAGACGCCGTCAGTGGAGCCCCAGCTGGTGCAGCTTTACGGCGCGCTGGCGGCCGATCAGATCGTCTTTAACTCACGCTGGAATGCCCAAAGCTTCCTGACTGGGGTGGATGAGCTGCTGCAGCGTATGCCCGATGCGGTACCCGGCGGTCTTCGTGCGCGCCTTGAGCCCCGGATACAGGTGCTGCCCGTGCCGGTAGAGCCTGTCATATCGCCTGAGGCCTCGCCGCGGGACCCTCGGCTCATTGTCTGGAACCATCGCTGGGAATATGACAAGGCACCGGCGTTTTTTGCAGCCGCTATGCATCGGCTGGCCGAACAGGGCGTGATGTTTCGTTTGGCGCTGCTGGGTGCCAGGCCAGCCACACCACCGGCGCCTCTGACAGAGCTGGCTGAGCAGTTTCCCTCCCGGATTGTGGCGAACGGGCGCGTTGATCGGGCGACGTATGAGGCCTTGCTCGCCCAGTCCGGGATTGCCGTGAGCACAGCGCTTCACGAGTTTCAGGGCATTGGGATGCTGGAGGCGGTGAGTGCTGGTGCGATCCCGCTGGTGCCGGATGCGCTCGTCTACCCCGAGCAGTTCGCCGCGACGTATCGATACCCGCCGGGGGATATTGAGGCGTTCATCGAGCGTATAGCGACGTGGCTTGTGAATCCCCCTGCCTCACCCGCGATCGATCGGTGGCTGGTGCCATCGGTCAAGCCGCAGTGGGCGGCGCTGATCAACAGGTTCAGCTAGCGGCCGTGCCCTGGATCAAGGAGATCTCCGGGAGGTCGTCCTGACCGTTTGTCTGAGTTACCGCATCAATGCGCGCACCCGTGCCTGCACTCATGCGCCCGCAATTGATTGTGCCGTCGATACGCCCCGTCTCGGAAATGCGCAGATCGCCACAGAGCAACTCGCCGGCCATTTCTCCCGCGATGGCGACATCCTGGGCGCGGCAGTTGCCGGTGAGTGAACCCGTTCGGCCAATCACCATTTTGCGCGCGCGGACGTTGCCGTTGAGTGTGCCGTTGATGTGAACGGTACCGGGTGAGGCAATATCACCCTGGATAACCGCACCCGTGCTGACCAGGGAGGACCGCTCCGGGGCAAGGAGTTGCCCTGATGCAGTGGTTGTTTCCGGAATCACCGCTTTGTCGCTGCGTGGCCGCGCGAGGCCACGAATTCGCCCCATCAAGGACGGCCGGTTCGGGGCGCTAGTCGACACGGCTGATCACCTCAAACACATCTTTCGGGTCAAGGTGCCTACCGGCAACTCGCACCTCGTAGTGCAAGTGCGCGCCATCCGTTTCACCGGTGTCGCCCATGACGCCAAGCGCATCGCCCGCCTCAACGTATTGCCCTTTTTCAACGGCAATGCTGTCCAGATGCAGATAGAACGACTCGATCGCTGAGCCATGGTTTAGGGTGACCATCTTCCCCGATTTGCCCTGCTCGCCAGCGAAGGTTACCTCCCCTGCGCCGGCAGCGAGCACGGTGGGTTGCTCCCAGGACACCAGGTCAATTCCGCGATGGGGGACGACGTGTCCGGTCAGGGGGTGCTCGCGCATTCCGAAGCCGGAGGTCAGATGGCTGCCCTTGAGCGGGTCTGCGCCCGGTAAGCGGTTAAAGAACTCCTCGACCCGGGCGATCTCATGCAGATTTTTCGCTGTGCGGGAATCGACGTGTTGCCCAAGGACTTGTCCGACCCCTTCGGTGCGAGAGGCGAGACCACCAGTGCCGGTGGTCGCGGCGCCCGCCCGGACAACGGTTGGGGTGTTGGTGCCGAGCTCGCCAAGTCGGGTCGACAGCTCGCCATGATGCTCGGCGACAATATCGCGCGTGAACTCCGTGTAGAGCGCCAGCGCCCGCTCCATGGAGTCGCGTTCCGCCTCAATGCTGGCGTATTGATCACTCGCAACAATTTCTTCAATTTCCCGATGAAAGACATCGAGGATGACGACGCCGAGTCCACAGACCAGCGCGACGACCATGGATTGGTAAAAGCGGGCTTGCCATTTCAGGTGTTTTTTCTGCTTTGCAAGGAAGCGATCCACTTCCTCACCGCTCACGCGAATGTGAACGCTGCCCTCATCGGTGGGTACGATGATCTCGCTGGCGCGCTCATCCGACAGATTGGCGCGAATCTGTTTGAGCCAGTCGTTCGCACGTCTGTTAGTGCGAAATGGCATCGGGAACAGGCGCAGAGGAAGCTTCGGTGAGCTTCGCTTCGATTTGCGCGCCAGCCTCTATCTGGATTGACCCGTACTCGATGATACCAACGGCGCGGCTGGACTCTCTCAGTATCACTGACTCTGCGGCGACTTCGCTTGAAATCTCGCCTTCGACCACCAGCCGAGCCGCCGACAGGCTGCCGGTTAGCTTGCCGTTGGGGCCGATGTGGATGTCCTTGCACTGAACATCGCCAACGATCTCGCCTTCCAGTTCGATGTCACCAGGGACGACGAGCTGGCTGGCCAGCTTCACCACCACCCCATCACCGACAGTCAGTGCACCGGGTTCACTCTCGTTCATGGAGGTCATTGAGCGTTGCCGTACGTCGACAGTACTTCACCATGGACCAAGTGACACCGCCATACCGCCTGTTGGGGATAATCGGGAGCCGGCGAGGAGTACTAGAAAATGGTGGCCAGGGAGAGATTTGAACTCCCGACACGGCGATTTTCAGTCGCCTGCTCTACCAACTGAGCTACCTGGCCGCCAAGCGCTGTATTCAACCCGATGCCGGGGTTCGGGTCAAGGCATCGCGGGCGTTTGGCGGCGCTGTACCCAGCTTAGGGTATTCGGGGTTTCGCATAGGTGTGCGATCTTTGCGGACTAGCTGAAGTACAGTAGTCCCGTAACCCTCAGTCCCGCAGAAGGTAGACCATTGGCCGATTTTGTTGATGCCGGAACGCTGGTTCTGATGCTGTCGCTGGGCACGATGGCCTTTGGCGCTGTCGTGCTGGTCGCCGGTAATGCCGGCGATCTGGCGACTCGTCTTTGGTCAGCTGGGTTTCTGATGGGTGGCGGTGGCGTTCTGCTTCTGTTGTTGCGTGGCCAGATCCCGAGTGTTGTCAGCATCCAGGTCGGCAATACCATCATGCTTGGCGGCGTGGCCTGCATGCTCTGCGCTTTGGCGGTCTACACGCAGCGTCCGCGGATGCTGCGTGTCGTCGCGTTGTGGTTTCTTGGCAGTGTGGTGCTGTTCAATGTGGCGGCTAGCCCGCCGATTCTTGCGCCGCTTCATGCTCGGGTCTTGATCATTGCCGGGGTGGTATCGCTGAGTCAGCTACTTGCGGTGATTATCCTCTCGGCTGTTCAGTTTCAGACGACGCGGCTTTTGAATGTGTTGCGTTTTTCCCATGCGGCGCTGGGTGTGGCCTTCGCCGCTCGATTTCTCTTCATCCTCCAGACACACACGGCTTCCGATTACCTCGGGCCCTATCCGTTCATCGGCTCCAGTATTCCTAACGGACTGTTCTTTATGGCGGCGATTTTTATCGCGTTCGTTCAGGGGCCGACGTTTATGATGCTGAAAAAGGAACAGGCCGATAAAGAAGCCTTTGAGGCTCGTAAGCAACTGGCAGATGAGGTCGCCTCGCGGTGGGCCGAGCGGCGCTTGCAAGCAGCGCGTCTGGATGACGCGCGGGCGGGAACGATCGAGCATTTCGCACGCGGGGTCGCACACGACGCCAATAACATCATCGGCGTGCTTCAGTTGGGTTATGGACAGATCATTGACCAGGTTAGACGGCGTCAGAAGGTGGGTGCTGAGGCGCTAAAGCGCATGGAGACAGCGCTGAATCAGGCTCGGATTACGACATCGGGTTTGATGGCGCTGGGTGGTAAGGAGCCGCCGCCGCTGGCGGATGTCTGCATCGAGACCGTCGTCGACGAGGTTGCGTCGATGCTGGAGTCAACGCTACCCACCAACATTCGCCTGGAGCTAGCAACCGAGCCTGGGCTGCTCGCTTATACGCACCGGGGGTTTCTGATTTCCGCGCTTTTCAATCTGGCCTCTAATGCGCGGGATGCCATGCCGCGAGGTGGGGTGTTGCGGTTGACTACCCAGCACCGCGATCGGCTGCCCGAAGGGGCGGTCAGGATTGGTACACCGTTAAGCGGGTCGGTTGTTGATATTGCGATCACCGATCAAGGCGCCGGAATAGAACCTGAGGCACTGGGTCGACTGTTTCGACCGATGTTCACTACAAAAGAACATCACGATGGTCATGGTTACGGGCTCTACATGGTGCAGGGTGTCGTCGATCGAACGGGCGCGGCACTGGTGGTGGAGACCGCCCTTGGGCAGGGCACAACGATGCATTTTCTTATCAGGGAGATAAAACGGGGATGATGGACGGAACAGAGAGTCTGGGTGCGGTCATTGTTGAGGACGAGCGGATGTTCTCCGAGATGCTGGCGCGGTCACTGATTGATGTCTCGGGCCTCGAGCTAATGGCGCGGGCATACACAGCCGAGGACGGCAAGGCGGTCTGCGCAAGGCACCGGCCGGCGTTGCTGATTCTGGATCTGGCACTGCCGGATGGGAGTGGGCTTGATGTGCTGCGAGCGCTGGTCTCTGACCGCCCGGACGCAACCGCTATTATCCTGTCAGCGCATGCTGAGGATTTTGTGGTGCCGGGAGAGCTCAAAGATAATATTGCCGCGGTGATTAGTAAGGCGGATGCGTATGGTGCGGTTAATGACCATGTGCGTCGGCTGGTCCGTGCCTACGTGCCGAACGTGGAGGACGAAGCGGCCTTAATTGAGCGCCTGACCCCTCGGGAGCTTGAGGTCTTTAATTTGCTTGGTGAGGGCCTGACCAATCGGGGTATCGCCAAGCGACTGAGCCGTTCTGCAACAACGGTGGCCACCCATCGCAAGATGATTGCTGTGAAGCTGCGCTGCAGTGGTGCTGCCCTGATGGCCATTGCTGCCCGCCATCGCGCTCACTACGCGAAAATACCGTCTTGAGGGGATAACTTCTGTGTCAACCCGGCGCGAACATGGGCCGGTTGACGTATTTGGGGTTTTGGTTCATGACGGAAGGCGCAGGCACAAGGCTGCCCAGGATGGCTGCGGTGCTTGGTGGGGCCGTCGCACGGCGAGAGTTTCGGGTTGCTTTTCAGGGCCAGGCGGAATCTCTGTGGGTGCTCTCAAGCATCGGTGAGTTACGCGGGTCACCTTATCTCTCACAACTCGACCTGTTGGTCGTTGACCTATCCAGTGATCCTCAGAGCAAGCTCGCGTTTATCCAAGGCTTTGATGCAGCCCTTGATGCGGGCATTGTTGCGCTGGTGCCGCCGGGTCTGTCGGATCTACGCAAGACCGCGTTGAAATCCGGGGTCGATCACTGCCTTGACCTGCCCGCTTGTGATGACGCGTTAAAGCGTGTGGTCAATGAGCTATGGGCGCGCGTTCAGGATGGCCGCAGCCAGCCGGAGAGCACAACTGAAGCAGCGCCCTCGGCGGCGCGAAAACTTGCCGAGCGACTCGCACGCGTCGGGCGTCACTCCTCCGGCTGAAAGTCGGGGGGTGGTGCCGATCCCTCTCCAAAAAAGAATTTCTCCATTTCCTGTTCAAGGAATTGCCGCGCCTTGGGGTCCATGGGCGACAACCGGTATTCGTTAATTAGCATCGTTTGATGGCCGAGCCACATCTGCCAGCCCTCCTGACTGACGTGCGCGTAGATCCGCTCACCCAGTTCGCCTGGATAGGGCTGGCGTTTGAGGCGTGGGCCCTCGCGGCCGGTTTTGACGTCGTAGACGGTATCGCTGCTCATGCTTCGCGCTCCTGTCGATTCAGCAGTCGTTGGACCGGGGCAGGTACCCCGCTTTGATGCGCTGTTGTCGGGTTATACCAGAGGTGCTCGGCGGCCTGTACCGCGGGAGCGGCTGTCAGCTGGGCGGGCAGTGGATGAATGGTCAGGCTGTAGTGGGTGAATTCATGGCGCAGTGTCGGGCCTGGGGCCTGTGGCGTGATCTCAAGGCCCAGATGCTCTCGCGCCCAAACGCTGGGGTCGGCGCTCAGATCACACTCGGGCAGGCACCACAGGCCACCCCAGATGCCGCGAGTGGGCCGGCGCACGAGCAGTGTACCGGCCTCACCGTTGATGATAAGCATGCGGGTATCGCGGTGGGGTTTGGCGCGTTTGGGTTTGGGCTCGGGGTAGGCTTGTGGATCGCCTTGTGCGTAGGCCTGGCAGCCGGCTCGTAACGGGCATTGAGCACAAATCGGCCGGCGGGTGCAGATCGTGGCGCCCAGATCCATCATCGCCTGGTTGAATGCAGCTGGCCGCGTGTGTGGCGTGACGGCCTCGCTGTGTGCCCAGAGGGTTTTCAAGACTGCTGCGCGCCCTGGCCAGCCCGGAATGGCGTGATAACGGGCGAGCACCCGTTTGACGTTGCCGTCCAGGATGGGATGACGCGCCCCACGGGATAGCGACAGAATCGCGCCGGCCGTTGAGCGTCCAATGCCGGGCAGGGCCTCGACGGATTCGATGGCATCGGGGAAGACGCCATGGTGCGCCTCCATGAGTAACTGGGCGCAGCGATGCAGGTTCCGTGCGCGGGCGTAGTAGCCCAGTCCGGCCCAGTAGGCAAGCACCTCGTCGAGTGACGCGCCAGCCAATGTCTCCACGCAGGGAAAGCGCGCCATGAACCGCTCGAAATAGGGGATCACGGTGCTGACCTGCGTTTGCTGCAGCATGACCTCGGAAATCCAGACCCGGTAGGGCGTGGCCGGATGCTGCCAGGGCAGGTCATGGCGGCCATGGCGGTCAAACCAGCCAAGAACCGTTGCTGCAAAGTCTGACGGACCGGCGGTCGCCATCAGTTGAACAAGCCCTCCACGCGATCTCGTAGCTTGTCCACCTCTTCGTTAAGCCGCTCCTGGAGCTGTTCGCTCTGGCTTTCCTGAACGGCCTTGGCCAGATCAACGGAGATCCGGGGGGCAGTCCACGAGCCGGTGATCCGCAATGGAATAGGGACATCCTTGAGGGCATCAAGCTCCGCGCCGCCCTGGCCTTCCAGGCTGTCGACAATGCTCACCCGCAGCGCCAGGTCCAGCGTCTGGGCGGCCAGGTCGCTGCTGCCGCGGCCGCGCACCCGCAATAGCGGCGAGTCGAGTGCAATATCCTCTGTGCGCGCCACGCCATCGCGGATGGTGGCGCTGCCTGAGAGGCTGGTGAAATCGGTTGAAGGGGTGTCGGCTTCTGGCGCTGGCGATTCACCTTCCAGTCGCGCGAGGGCACGGCGAATGCTCCGGGCGATGTTGATCCCGCGAATCGCGCCGTCTCGAATGGCGAACTGGGTCTCGGCATTAAGGGTGGTGAGTGGCGATGTATCAGCGCCAAGGGCCATCTGCCCGGTGGCACTCAGGTTGGCCTCGCCGGTCAGGCGCTGGATGCCGGACAAGGCGGCGATCACCGGCCCGATCTGCGCGCCGGTGAGTGACTCATCAAAGCGCACGGGGCGGGCGGTGGTTGCCGTGTCTATTTCCACATCACCCTGGTAGGCCCCCTCGCTGAACTCGGCGGTTAGCGGGTGAAGGCGCCAGCCGGACTCGCTGGCCACCAGGTCGGCATCCAGGCCCTCGATCGCCAGATCATTGGCCGTTAACTCGGTGCCGCGGAGCGCAACGCGGCCGTCAGCCGACACGGTCAGCTCACCCGCCAGCGCGGTATCCCATTGCTTTCCGTTGTGATCGACCTGCGCGAAGGCATCAAACGAAGTGGCCTCGCCGAGGCGCAAAGCCCCCAGGGAGAGCGAGATCGCCTCGGCCTCCACGTGCTGGTCGGCCCCGGCATCGTCAAAGCGCAGCTGGCCATCGGTGAGCTCGATACCACCAAGGCTGAGTCCAGCCAGCCAGCCGGGTGCCCCTGCGGCCCCGTTTCCGCTGCCATCACTCGTCTGCTCGTTAGTATCCGCCCCGGTGAGGTTCTGCCAGTTGGCGGTGCCTTCGGCATTGCGCAGTAAGTTGACCTGAGGCGCCTGGAGCCTGGCGGTATCCAGTTCGAACTCGCCGCGCAGCAACGGCAGGACGGCCATGCCTAACTGCAGGCCGTCCGCTTTGATCAGGGGGGTGTCATCAAAGCCATCACCACTGCCCAGCCGAAATGCCCCCAAATCCAGGGCCAAACGCGGGAACAGGCGCCAGCCAATGTCGCCCCTTAACTCAAAGTCACGGCCTGTTTGCTGTTCAACCGTACCGGCGATGTCGTCGCGATAGTCATTGGGGTCGATCAGCGCTAGCCCAAGCACAATGATGCCAATCACCAGCCCGAAGAAAAGGCCCAGTACGATTAACAAGCGCCGCATTGCGTCTGTCCTCCAGCAACGAAGCCCCAAGGAAAACATGAATGCGGTCAGACTGCATCGTTTGCTCACGGCGCTGCGAGTGCGATGCCTGATCGGATTTGACGCCTGCCGTCAGGCATTGGAGCATCAGGTCAACAAGGGTATGCGGGAGCGGGATTCATGCCGCGCTGGGCATTGGGGCTGGTTTTCTGGCTGTTGCCGACAGTCGGGCTGGCCGATGAAGTGCGCATTGCGGTGGCGTCGAATTTTCTGGCGCCGCTTGAAGTGCTGGCCGCGCGCTTTGAGGCCGCTGAGCAGATTGAAACCCGCATCAGTGCGGGGGCGACAGGTCATCATTACGCGCAAATCGCCAATGGTGCACCATTTGACGTGTTCCTGGCGGCCGACCAAGCGCGGCCAGCCCGGTTGATTGACGAGGGCCTGGCGGTGGCGGCGTCGCGCTTTACCTATGCCAGCGGTGGGCTGGTGCTGTGGGCGGGGCCTGACGAGGCTATGCCTGAGTCAGGGCTGAGTGGGCTGACCGCGCCTGACGTTCACCGCCTCGCCATTGCCAACCCGCGGCTCGCGCCCTACGGGTTGGCTGCGCGGCAGGCGCTGGAGGCGACCGGGCAGTGGTCGGCGCTGCGCCCGCAAATCATTGAAGGTGCCAATGTGGGCCAGGCTTTGCAGTATCTCGCCACCGGTAATGCCTCTCATGCCCTGGTGGCCGCGTCATACGCACACATGAGCGGGCAGCCTGAAGGCGAGTGGCAGCGCGTGCCGGCACGCCTGCATGACCCGATTGACCAGGACGCCGTCTTGCTTGAGCAGGCCCGTCACCCCCAGGCCGGGCAGGCATTCCTGGCATTCCTGCGCAGTTCGGACGCGGCCGATGTGTTAAAGCGCTTCGGTTACACATCGCCCCGGGCGGACTCATGAACCTCACGCCGGTCTGGCTCAGTATCCAGCTGGCCAGCGTGACCGTGGTTGTGCTGCTTGCCTTGGGGACCCCGCTGGCCTGGTGGCTTGCCACCACGCGGCATCGGCTGCGGGTGCCGATTGATGCATTGGTCGCGTTGCCGCTGGTGTTGCCACCCACGGTGCTGGGCTTTTATCTGCTTATTCTGTTGGGGCCGCGCGGCCCCATTGGCGGGCCATGGCTGCAGGTGACTGGTGAGACGCTGACGTTCAGCTTCACCGGGTTGGTGATTGCCTCAGTGCTGTATTCGCTGCCTTTCGTTGTTCAGCCCTTGCGGGATGCGTTTCGGGCCGTGGGGGCCGGGCCGATGGAGGTGGCCGCGACCCTCGGTGCCCGGCCGCTGGATGCGTTCCTCACCATCGCCTGTCCGCTCGCGGGGCGGGGATTTCTAACGGCCATTGTGCTGGGGTTTGCGCATACCCTGGGGGAATTCGGGGCGGTGCTGATGGTGGGTGGCAGTATTCCCGGGGAAACGCGAGTGGTGGGCATCGCCATTTATGAGCATGTCGAGACGCTCAATTACCCTGCTGCGCATCTGCTTTCGGCCGGGTTGCTGATTTTCTCGTTTGTGGTGCTGGTGCTGGTTTACGCCCTCAACCGCCGCGCCCGGCCAGGTTTGATCGGATGACGGCGCCGCTGCTCGATTTCTCGCTGACCCTGAAGCGCCAGGGGTTCACCCTGGCGGCGACTGGAGAGATCCATCCAGGCATCACGGCGCTGTTTGGCCACTCCGGCTGCGGCAAGACAACGCTGCTGCGCTGTCTTGCTGGTCTTGAGTCGGGGTGTCAGGGTGAAGTTCGTTATGAGGACACGCCGTGGCTGAAGCCGGGGTTGATGCTGCCCGCTCATCGTCGCGGGGCAGGCCTGGTGTTTCAGGACACGCGGCTTTTCCAGCATCTGAGCGTGGCGGAAAACCTGGATTATGGTCTGCACCGCCGTCGTGGTGAGGGGCCATCGCACGAGGAGGTGACGGACGCGCTTGCTCTGGCGCCGTTACTTGATCGGGCGCCCGCGGGGTTGTCCGGGGGTGAGGCGCAGCGCGTGGCCCTGGGGCGCGCACTGCTGGCTGGGCCTCGTCTGCTGTTGCTCGATGAACCGCTCGCCGCGCTCGACTACGCTCGGCGGCGTCGCATTATGCCCCTGATCCGTGCGATCCCCGAGCGCTTTGATATTCCCGTGCTGTACGTCACGCATGCGCGCTACGAGGTGATGGAGCTGGCAGATCGCGTTCTGCTAATGGATGACGGGCAATTGTTGACGCAGGGGCCGGTCGGGACGCTCTTTTCCGATCCGGCGTACTGGCCGGCGCTGGGGGATATTGCGCCGATGGTGGTTTGGGATGCCCGGGTTGCAGCGCGGGATCATGACTGGGGGTTGACCACCTTGGCGACTGAGGCGGGTCGCTTGCGGGTCGAGGCCTTGCCGTTACCCCGCGGCGCCGAGGTGCGTTTACGCGTCACCGCCCGGGATGTCGTGCTGGTGGATGAGCCACCAACGGCTTGCGGTCTGGTCAATACCTTGCCGGTGGTGGTCAGGGGGCTGGTGCCCGTGGGGAGCGGTGTGACACGCGTTGAACTCCAGGCGGGCAACGGCGCGGTCTTGTGGGCGCAGGTCCACGCGCAGGCTTCCGCGGCGCTACGCCTTGAAATTGGGCGCCGGCTGCATGCCTTGATCCGCCCTCAGGTCCTGATGAACCAGGGGGTTTACTCCCGGTAATCTCAGCGTCACAATCCGCGCTTTCGCAGTGCACCAAAATGTCATCGGGGGCCCGGGAATGGCAGCGACCATGCGCCATAACTGTCGAGTTGAATATCGGGGCAACGAGATTGTAATCACCGGGCCAGCGCGTGAGGCCAAACAAGAGGCGCAGCGGATCATCCAGCGCTTTGCCTGCAGTGCGGTGCCTTACCGGCTGGCCAGTGCGGAGTCCGATCAGGTGATCCTGAAACCCGACAGCTGAATCGTTGGAGCGGCTGACCGGGATCGAACCGGCATCATTGCCTTGGGAGGGCAACGCTCTACCATTGAGCTACAGCCGCATCAGACGACCCTTAGTATGCGGGTTTGTGCGCAACGGGCAAGCCCCGATGACCCCGCCGCCCCGTTGGTCTGCGATATACTGTGCGTATGACGACAGACGCGAGCAACAACACCCTCGTTGTGAATGGCCAGGTCCATCCGGTACCGGCAGCCGCCACGGTAAAAACACTGCTGGATGAGTTGGGCATGGCCGATCAGCGCCTGGCGGTTGAGGTCAACGAGGCGGTGGTCCCGCGAAGCGAATACGCGACCACGCCCCTCCAGGCCGGTGATCGGGTCGAGGTCATTCGCGCGATTGGCGGGGGCTGATCCAACAGAGGCTTTATGAACGTGCAAGACACCCTGACGATTGCCGGTCGCGAGTTTCACTCACGCCTCTTGGTGGGGACGGGCAAGTACCAAGACATGGCTGAGACCGGTGAGGCGATTCGGGCCAGCGGCGCGGAGATCGTTACGGTGGCCATTCGGCGCACAAACATCGGCCAGCGCGCGGATGAAGAGAATCTGCTGGACGTGATCCCGCCAAGCGAGTTCACGATTTTGCCCAATACCGCCGGCTGCTACACCGCTGACGACGCGGTGCGGGTCTGTCGCCTGGCCCGGGAGCTACTGGACGGGCACAACCTGGTGAAGCTTGAGGTGCTGGGCGACGAAAAAACACTCTACCCCGATGTGCCGGCCACGCTGGCGGCGGCCGAGCGTCTGGTCGATGACGGCTTCGAGGTCATGGTCTATACCAGCGACGATCCCATCGCTGCGAAGCGCCTTGAAGAAATGGGGTGTGTCGCGGTCATGCCGCTGGCCTCGCCGATTGGGTCGGGTCTTGGCGTGCAGAATCGCTACAACCTGATGACTATCATCGAGAATGCCACCGTGCCGATCATTGTGGATGCCGGCGTTGGCACTGCTTCGGACGCTGCCGTTGCCATGGAGCTGGGTTGCGATGGCGTGCTAATGAATACAGCCATTGCCGCGGCGAAAAAACCGGTGTTGATGGCGCAGGCTATGCGAAAGGGCATCGAGGCCGGGCGTGAGGCGTTCCTCGCTGGGCGTATGCCCATGCGCCGCTTCGCTTCCGCGAGCTCTCCGCTGGAGGGCACTTTCTGGCAAACCGGCTCGTGAGTGCGGCAGCCGATCGCCCGATTCGCAGCTTTGTTCGCCGCGAGGGCCGGCTGACCGCCGGCCAGCAGCGGGCGCTCGACGAGCTCTACCCGCAGTTTGGCGTCGAATGGACAGGCGGTTCGCTGGATGTCGACGGGCTCTTTGCCCAGTCGGCTCCGTTGGTTCTGGACATCGGCTACGGCGACGGTGAGGCTTTGGCCGAGATCGCCGCGGCGCATCCGGCGCGCCATTATCTGGGGGTCGAGGTGTACCGCGCGGGCACTGGGCGGCTGCTGCGACGAATCGAATCCGGGGGCATTGGCAACCTAAAGGTATTGCTCGCGGATGCGAGCGAGCTGTTAAAGGAGGGCATCCCGACCGCCTCATTGGCAGGGTTGCAGCTCTTCTTTCCCGACCCCTGGCCCAAAAAGCGTCACCACAAGCGCCGTATGGTCCAGGCGCCCTGGCTGGCCACCGTGGCCGATCGACTGCAGCCGGGCGGTTTCCTGCACATGGCGACGGACTGGGCGGAATACGCCGAGTGGATGCTTGAGCTCACTGAGGCGGAGCCTCGCCTGCATAACCCGCACGGGGGCTTTGCCCCCGATGCCGGCGACCGGCCTGGCACCCGATTCGAGCGCCGGGGTGTGCGCAAGGGCCACGCGGTATTTGATCTGATTCTGGAACGGGTCACTTCACCTTGAACCCGCGTCCGATCCAATGCAGACTTTTCATTACTTTGGTTCTGATGCCACGGCATCGGATGAAAAGGGAACGCAGTGTAGAGCTGCGGCTGCCCCCGCAACTGTAAGCGGTGAGCGAAGTCCCGATATGCCACTGTCGCGACGGCGATGGGAAGGTGGGGCCGAGCGTTGACCCGCAAGCCAGGAGACCTGCCAAAGCGATCACCCATTTCCGGTGCGGGGCGCGCCAGGGAAGCGGCACTACCGCAGAGGTGACAGTCGCCGGTCTGCGGTGGGCTGTCTGATGAGGGCCTTCGCAGACCCCGTGTGTCTGTCGGCGGGAACACCCCCGCTGCATGAGAAAGGCCTCTAGAACAATGAACAAGGTAATCACCCTGACGGCGCTGGCAGTCGCAGCCGGCGTTTCCACGAACCTGTACGCCCAATCCAGCGAGAGCACCACTGAGCTCGATCCGATTATCGTCTCGGGGGGCATCTCCCCGGTCTCTGCCGATGAATTCGGACGGTCCAACACCATCATCACCCGCGAGCAGATTGAGGATCGTGGCTACGCCACGGTCCAGGATGCGCTCGAGGCGCAGCCGGGGGTTTCGATCAATGGCGATGCGCCGAGCAATCGGCAGGTGCGCATCCGCGGAGGTGAGGGTAATCACACCCTGGTGCTCATCAACGGCGTCCGCGCGGCTGCTGGCGACAGCGAGTACTACTTCCGCGGGCTGGATACCGGGTACATCGAGCGCATCGAGGTGCTGCGCGGGCCTCAGGCGGTGCCATTTGGTACCGACGCGTCGTCAGGCGTGATCAATATCATCACCACTGAGGCAGGGGAGGGCCTTGTCTATGGCGGATCGGTCGAGTTTGGTGACGGTGATCGAGAAAATGCCTATCTCACCTACGGCGACGAGCACAGCGAGTTCTCACTCAGTGTTTCCAATCTCAAAGATGACGGATTCGATTACAGTGGCAGTGGGGGTGAGAAGGACACCACGCGCTGGCAGTCAGTGACAACGAAAGGGCAGACCCAGATCTCTGATCAGGTCACCGCCGGGTTTAGCTTTCGCTTTGCCGATGCGCACTACCGCTTCGATGACAATGATTTTGCTGCCGAGACGGAAGCTGGGTATGTCGTGGATGACGCGAGCAAATCAACGGCGGCCAAGGAAAGGGCGGGTAGCGCGCACCTTGAATACCGCAATTTGGATGAGACGTTAGCGCATCGTTTACGAGTGGATCGGACAACAAATCAAAATGACACCGTATCGGACAGTGTGACTAAGATCGTGTCCTACCGGCTGCAATATGCGGCAGATCAGCGTTCTGTGGACAGTACTGAACAGCGCGTCAGCTTACTCGTCGAGCGCAAGGAAGACGCTGACTCCGGTGAGGTTCAGGATCGGGAAAGCGATAGCATCGGCCTGGAGTACAACGGCTGGTTGTCAGAGGCGCTCAGCGTCCAGGCAGGGGTTCGCTACGATGACAACGAGGTGTTCTCCGATGCGACGAGCTGGAATATTGCGAGTAGCTATTTTCTGGACAACAGCTGGCGGCTTCATGCATCCGCTGGCGCAGCGGTGGTGAATCCGACGTTTTTTGAGTTCACGGGGGGTGGTGATACAGCCCTGAATGCTGACCTTCAGCCAGAGGAAAATCAGGGGTTTGACGTTGGGCTAGAAATGCCGGTGGCCGCAATCAATGGAGTGATTGACGTCACGTATTTTCAAGAACGCCTGACCGACGAGATTTTTTCAGATACGCCATTCCCCGGGCCGTATGACTACGAAAACCGCGCGGGCGACAGTGATCGCCGCGGCATTGAGCTAAGTGCATCGGCATCCCCCACGGCGTCCCTCAAACTGCGGGGCAGTTACACCTACCTCGATGCCGAGGATTCAGATGGCGATACGGTGATCCGCCGGCCACGTAATGAGCTCGGGCTGGGCGCAACGTGGCAGCCACAAGGATCGTCAACGCAACTGTCTGCCGATCTTCGCCATGTCCGCGGCCTCTACGATGATCAGTTCTGGGTGGATGGAAAGACGGGTGCGCGCCTCCCCGACTTCACGGTCATGAATTTCGCAGCGACGCAGCCGATCACGTCTAACGTGGAGCTCACCGCGCGCATGACCAATGCATTTGATGAGGAATATAGCGAGGTGTGGGGCTACGCGACCCGTGGTCGGGCCGGATTTGTCGGGTTGAGTGCCTCGTGGTAGCGCGGTGGCTGGTGTGGGCGCTGGCGGCGGTTCTGTGGCCGGCGCTCGCGTTTGCGCAGACGGCTGACGAGGCGCCGCAGCGGGTCGTCTCCGTGAATGTCTGCACGGATCAGCTCGCCATGCTGGTGGCCGGTGAGGATCAGCTGGTTTCGGTCTCCGCGCTATCGCAGGATTCGTCGAGTTCCGCGATGGCGGATGAGGCGGCGCAATATCCCGTTAATCACGGTCGGGCCGAGGAGATCCATCTGCTCGAGCCGGATCTGGTGATCGCCGGTCGATTCAGCGCCACGCAGATGGTCTCGATGCTGCGGAGGCTCGATATTCCGGTCGAGGTATTTGAGCCGGCAACATCAATCGCTGACGTGCGCGCCAATATCCGGCGCATGGGCGAGGTGCTGGGGCGTACGGATCAGGCTGAAGCCCTCGTGGAGGCGTTTGACGGCCAACTGGCCATGCTCTCGGAACCCCCTATTGATCCCCCAACGGCCGCGCTTTATTTCCCGAACGGATATACCCGCGGTGAGGACACGTTAGTTGGCGACATCGTCAAGGCGGCTGGTTTTGCCAATCTTGCCAGTGACTTCGAGATTCAGGCGGGTGCACACCTGCCCCTCGAGCAGCTCGTGCTGGCTGGCCCAGAGCTTGTCATTACCGGCAGCCGACATCGCGGGAATAGCCGCTCAGAGGCGATCCTTCAGCATCCGGCCCTGGATGAGGCCGCGCAATTCGGCACGCACCGCGGGCTCACCAACCGTGACTGGATCTGCGGGACGCCGCGGGTACTGGCAGCGATTGACCGCATCGGCTCGCTGCGCGGGCGGCTGATCGGAACCCGATGAGACGGTTGATGGCCGGACTGGTGGTGCTTGTGGTGGGGCTTTTCCTGGCCTCGCTGACCGTGGGACCGGCTTCCATCGGTGTTGGGCCGAGTTTGCAGGCCCTCTTTGGCAATCCGGACACGCCTCTGGGCCTGGTCATGCAGGAAATCCGCCTGCCCCGTGCCATTCTGGCTGTGCTGGTCGGTGGCAGCCTGGGGCTCTCGGGCGCCGCGATGCAGGGGTATCTGCGCAACCCACTGGCGGAGCCGGGGTTGCTGGGTGTCTCCGGATCGGCCGCGCTGGGTGCGGTGCTCGCCATACAAACCGGGCTGGCGGCCAGCTTCCCGCTGGGCCTGCCCCTGGCAGCGCTCACCGGTGCGGTCATTGGGGTGGTGTTGATCACGCTGCTGGCTGGCGCGAAGGGCGGATCGCTCAGTCTCATTCTCGCGGGGATCGCCATCTCGGCGTTGGCGAGTGCGTTGGTGTCGCTGGCGCTTAACCTCTCTCCGAACCCGTTTGCCACCAGTGAGATCGTCTTCTGGATGATGGGCTCGCTGGCCGATCGCTCCATGGAACACGTCGTGCTGGCGCTGCCGTTTGTGTTGGTGGGGGCGCTGATGCTGATTACCCTCGGGCGGCCGCTGGATGCGATGACGCTGGGCGAAGACGCGGCGGAGTCATTGGGGATGCGGTTGGCCCGTGTGCGGCTGCAGCTCATTCTGGGCACGGCGCTGGTGGTCGGGGCGAGCACGGCCGTTGCGGGTACGATCGGGTTTGTGGGGCTCGTCGTGCCGCATCTGCTGCGGCCCCTGGTGGGCGCGATGCCGGGGCGGCTCCTATTGGCCAGTGCGTTGGGTGGCGCAACGATGGTCCTCCTCGCCGATATCCTCGTTCGCGTCATCCTGCCGCAGGCGGATCTCAAGCTCGGTGTGGTGACGGCGCTGATCGGGGCGCCGTTGTTCTTGCACCTGATTTATCAGACACGCCGAGAGCTCGCATGAGCCTGCTTGAACTCAAGGACTTATCTGTCGATCTGGGGCATCGCTCGGTGATCACCGATGCGTCGTTTGCCATCGGCGAAGGCGAGCTGGTCGGGTTGATTGGTCCCAATGGTGCCGGCAAGACGACGCTGATGCGCGCGGCGCTCGGGCTGATCGATGCCGGGGGCTATAGCTCACTGGGGGCGCTGTCTGATCAGCAACGCGCGCAGGCCGTCGCCTGGATGCCCCAGGAGCGCGGCGTGGCTTGGCCGATCCAGGTCCAGGACCTGGTGATGCTCGGCCGCCTGCCCCACCGTGGCGCACGGGCGCCCATCCATCCATCAGATCAGGCGGCGGTGGCCGAGGCGATCGATCAGGTGGGGTTGGCGGGCTTCGAGCAGCGCCCGGCGACGCAACTCTCCGCCGGCGAGCGAACACGCGCCCTGATCGCCCGGGCCCTGGCGCAGGACACGCCGCTGGTCATGGCGGACGAGCCCATTGCCGGGCTCGATCCCGCTCATCAGATCACCACCATGGAGACCTTCGCGGGGCTCGCTGCGGCGGGACGATCGGTGATGCTGTCGATCCACGATCTGGGCCTGGCCGCGCGACACTGTTCACGGCTGATCTTGCTGGGTGAGCGGCGGGTGGTGGCGGATGGCACACCGGCGCAGGTGCTCACCGCCGAGCATCTGGCGCGGATTTTTCATATTGAGGCGTATTTCGCCGAGACTGAGCACGGCCCGGTCTATCAGTCACTGCGGGTGCTCGGCGTTTGAGGTTTCGTGGATTAACGAGTAGCAGACTTTGTCGATATCCTACGCGCCATGACAATCCGCATCATGACCGCCAACTTGAACGGCATCCGCTCTGCCCAACGCAAGGGCTTTTTCGAGTGGCTGGAGGCCGAGCAACCGGATGTTTTATGCATCCAGGAGACGAAGGCCCAGCAGGCGCAGCTTGAGGGCGGGCCCTACTTTCCCGAGGGCTATCACACGGCCTTTGCTGACGCCGAGAAAAAGGGCTATAGCGGCGTGGCGGTCTACAGTCGCCAGGCGCCGGATCACTATGGGTATGGCCTTGGCATGCCCGAGATCGACCGCGAGGGCCGCTGGCTTGAGGCCCGCTTCGGCCAGCTGAGCGTCGTGTCCTTCTACATGCCGTCGGGCAGCTCTGGCGAGCACCGCCAGGGGGTGAAGGATGCCTTTATGGAGCCTCTGCTCGAGCGGCTAAAGGCCATGGCCAACGACGGCCGTGAATACATCATCTGCGGCGACTGGAATATTGCGCATACCTGGCGGGATCTGAAGAACTGGCGCTCTAATCAAAAGAACTCGGGCTTCCTGCCCCACGAGCGCGAGTGGATGGATCGGTTGTTCGGCGAGGCGGGGTTCGTTGATGTGTTTCGTGAGGTGAACGACGCGCCGGATGAGTACACCTGGTGGTCATTTCGTGGCCAGGCCTGGGTCAACAACACGGGGTGGCGCATTGACTATCAGGTGGCCACGCCGGGCATTGCGGCGCGGGCCGTGGATGCCCACATTCACCGAGCGGATCGGTTCTCCGATCACGCCCCGCTCACCATCGACTACGATGCGTCGATGGACTTGAGATAATCGATGATGTCGCTGGATTCGTAGAGCCACTCCACGCGGCCGTCCGGGTACTCGATCCGCAGGCACGGCACCATGCCCTTCCCGCCCCCTTCGATCAGCTCCTCCCGACGGCCGGGCTCACGCAGAATGTTGCGCGACTCGACTTCCACGCCAAGATCCTGCGTTGAGCGGCGCACCATCTGACAGAAGCCGCAGAGCTCGTGCTCGTAGAGGGCGAGATGGCTGGGTGTCTGTGCGGTTTCGCTCATGCGTTCTGACCTTTTATCCGGAAGCTTCAGCAGGCTCGGCTACTGGTGTGGACTCAACCGCCAGGGCATCGAGATATTTCTCGGCATCCAATGCGGCCATGCAGCCGGTGCCAGCCGAGGTGATGGCCTGGCGGTAGACATGATCCATGACATCGCCCGCGGCGAAGACGCCAGGCACGCTGGTCGCGGTGGCATTGCCATCGAGGCCGCTATGGACCCGGATGTAGCCGCCCGCCATGTCCAGCTGACCCTTGAACAGCTCCGTATTGGGCCGGTGACCGATGGCGATGAACACCCCCGCCAGGTCGATATCGTCGGTGCTGCCATCCACGGTGCTCTTCAGCCGTGCGCCGGTGACGCCGGTTTCATCACCGAGGACTTCGTCCAGCGTGGCATTCCAGCGAATGCTGATATTGCCGCTCTCGGCGCGCTGGAGCACCTGCGCCTGCAGGATCTTCTCGCCCCGGAAGGCATCGCGCCGGTGGACTACCGTGACGTGGCGGGCGATATTTGACAGATAAAGCGCCTCTTCAAGCGCCGTGTTGCCGCCGCCGACGACCGCTACATCCTGATTGCGATAAAAGAATCCGTCGCAGGTGGCGCAGGCCGAAACACCCTTGCCGGCAAACTGGGTTTCAGAGTCGAGCCCGAGATACATCGCTGAAGCGCCGGTGGAGATGATCAGCGAATCGGCGGTGTAAACGCCACTGTCCCCTTCCAACCGGAACGGCCGCTCGGTGAGTTCAGCGGTGTGAATATGGTCAAAGACAATGTCGGTGCCAAAACGCTCGGCATGCTGGCGCATCCGCTCCATGAGCTCTGGGCCCTGGAGGCCGGACACATCCCCGGGCCAGTTATCCACATCGGTGGTGGTGGTCAGCTGGCCGCCCATTTCGAGGCCAGTGACCAGAACGGGTTCAAGGTTAGCGCGAGCGGCGTAAACCGCGGCGGTGTAGCCGGCCGGTCCGGAGCCAAGGATCAATAAACGACAGTGACGGGCATCACTCATAACGAACTCCTCAACGGTATCGCCCTATTGTCTATCCGCACTGGTGGCAGCGTCCACCGGTAGGGGATGACGGTTATGTTTCATCATGACCATAATCAGGACAACGGCGGGCAGGCCAAGTGCCGCGGCAAGGGTGAAGAACACCGGATAGCCAAGGGCATCGACGACGATGCCGCCAAACCCACTGAGGAACTTGCCGGGCAGCGTCATGAGTGAGCTGAACAGCGCATACTGGGTGGCCGTGTAGGCGGTGTTGGTCAGGCTGGAGAGCCAGGCGATGAAGACCGATCCGGCGAGACCACCGGACAGGTTGTCGGCACTGATCGTAAGCACGAGGGCCCAGGTTGCGCCGCCCTGTCCGGCCATCCAGGCAAATAACAGGTTCGTTGTGGCGGCTAACACGGCACCCGCGAGCAGTGGACGCATCAAACCGTAGCGTGCGGCCAGGGCACCGCCCAGCACGGCGCCGAGCATCGTCATGGCCAGCCCGTAGGCGCCACTGATGTTCGCAATTACCGCTTTGCTGTAACCCAAATCGATGTACAGGGGGTTGGCCATACTGGCCATGGCGATATCGGAAATCCGGAAGCTTGCGACTACACCCAGCACCACCATGGCAAACCAGCCGTAGCGCCCCAGGAAGTCCACCAGGGGGCAGACCACTGCACCAATCAACCAGGCGCCGGTTTGTTGAAGCCACCGCGGCAGTTGCGGGTTGCGCTCAATAAAGGCAATAGCGCGTTCCTCGCGCGCGGCGGTGATGCGGTCGATGCCCGTCGCGGGTTCGGGGCGCAACAGGACGGTTAGCATGCCAACGCCCATTAAGCCGGCCATGACCAAGTAAGCTGTCCGCCAGGAGGCCAGTTCGGCCAGGTACAAAGCGCCGGTGTAAGAGGCGAGGATCGCCAGTCGGTATCCCATCTGGTAGGCCGCGGCGAGCGCGCCCTGGAAGGCCTCCACATCCGATTCGATGCGAAAGGCATCAATAGCGACATCCTGCGTGGCGGAAGAAAAGGCCACCAGCAAGGCAAGCAGCGCCACGGGGAGCAGGGCGGCACGCGGATCGACCAGCGCCATCCCAAACAGTCCCAGGGCGACACCGAGTTGCCCGAGCAAGATCCAGGCCCGCCGGCGGCCAAGCCAGCGCGTAAGCCCTGGAAGCGGGAGCCGGTCCACCACGGGCGACCAGACAAACTTAATCGAGTAGGTGATGCCGACCCAGCTGAAAAAGCCAATGGCAGTGCGGCTGACGTCCATCTCCCGCAACCACGCGCTGAGCGTGGCGAATACGAGCATAAAGGGCAGGCCTGCCGAAAAACCGAGAAAGAGCATGGTCACAACGCTGGGCCGCCGGTAGACGGCGAGCGCGTCACGCCAGCTTTTAACAGGGGGTTGCTCAGTCATCGCCGCATGGTCGTCGATGCGCTGCGTGCCGGCAAGTCGTTTGGCCTTTCTTGAACCCCTGTCGCCCATTGGCCAGAATGCCCTGTTTCGGGGAGCCCGGGCCAAGGGAGAACGGGGATGAGCGAGAATCGCAGCGATGCCCCATTGCGCGAAGATATTCGGCAGCTCGGTGGATTGCTGGGTAGCACCATCCATGAGCAGGCGGGCGAGACCGTCTACGAGACGATCGAGGAGGTGCGTGGGCTCGCGAAAGATGCGCGCGCGGGCGATGGCGCGGCCGCTGAAGCCCTGGAAAAGCGCCTGGGGGAGCTTCCCGATGAGATGATCGTGCCGGTGGTGCGGGCGTTCTCACAATTTCTGAACCTGGCCAATATTGCTGAGCAGCACCACCGGGTGCGCCGCAGCCGGGCCTGGGTGCGTGATCCGGACACCGGGCCATTGCGGGGTTCTCTCGAAGAATTCTTCAAGCGCATGCTGCCGGACACTGAGCCGGACGACTTGTACAACACCATCGCTCACCTTGATATCGAGCTGGTGCTGACCGCGCACCCGACAGAGGTGATGCGCCGCTCGATGCTGCAAAAGTACAACCACATTGCAGGACTGCTCGACGAGGGCGACCGGGTCGATCCAACGCCAGAAGAGATCGAAGAGGTGCACCAGGCCCTCAAGCGGGAGATCACGGCGGCCTGGGAGACCGATGAAATCCGCCGCCGGCGTCCAGCTCCCCAGGATGAGGCACGCTGGGGCATGGCGGTCATCGAGCAAACGCTATGGGATGTGGTGCCGCACTATTTGCGGCGACTCGATCGGATGCTGCAGCGCCAGACGGGTAAGTCATTGCCGCTGAATGCCGCGCCGATTCATTTTGGCTCCTGGATGGGCGGCGATCGCGACGGGAACCCGCGAGTCACCTCAGCGGTAACCCGTGAGGTCTGCCTGCTTAATCGCTGGAAGGCCGTTGAGCTGTATGAGCGTGAGGTGGGTGAACTGGTCGAGGAGCTCTCGCTGCAGTGCGCGAGCGACGAGCTGCGCGATTGGGTGGGTGACGCCTGGGAGCCCTATCGGACTGCGCTCAAGGCCGTACGTGACCGGCTATTGGCCACCCGTCACTGGATCGAGGCGCGGCTCGCTGGCCGCCGCCCGGCCGAGGGGCTGATCTACTGGCGCGCTGATGAGCTTCGTGAACCGTTGATGGTTTGTTATCGCTCGTTGCACGAGAGCGGGGCCGCCGTCGTGGCCGAAGGCCGCCTTAAAGATCTGCTACGGCGTTTGTCCGTTTTTGGGCTGACGCTGATGCGGGTGGATATTCGCCAGGAATCGACTCGACATACCGAGGTGCTCGACGCGCTGACCCAGGCGCTTGGCATCGGCAGCTACGAGGCCTGGAGTGAGGAGGAGCGCCAACGGTTCCTGATTCGGGAGATTGATAGCCGCCGGCCGTTAATCCCCAGGGATTTTGAACCGAGCGATGAGGTCGCCGAGGTCCTCGAAACACTGCGTGTGATCGCGGAAATGGGCGCTGACTCGTTGGGTGCCTATGTGATCTCCATGGCCTCGAAGCCCTCCGACATCCTGGCGGTGAAGCTGCTGCAAAAGGAAGTCGGTGTGGTCTCCCCGCTCCGGGTAGTCCCGCTTTTCGAGACGCTTACCGATCTGCAGGGTGCTCAGACCTGCCTGGAACAGCTGCTGGCTATCCCTTGGTACCGCCAGCATATTGATGGCTTTCAGGAGGTGATGATTGGCTATTCTGACTCCGCGAAGGACGCCAGTCATCTGACCGCGGCCTGGGCGCTGTATCAGACCCAGGAGCAGCTCGTGGCCACGGCGCGTGAGCAGGGCATCCGGCTCATTCTCTTCCACGGCCGCGGTGGCTCTATTGGTCGAGGTGGTGGCCCGACGCATGCGGCTATTCTCTCCCAGCCACCGGGGTCGGTAGACGGGCGCTTGCGGGTCACTGAGCAGGGCGAGGTGATTCAGGCGAAATTCGGCCTGCGCGGCATTGCTGAGCGTAATCTTGAGCTCTACACCACCGCGGTTGCCGAGGCCACGCTGGCGCCGCCCCAGCCGCCTGAAGCCAATTGGCGGGCGCTCATGGATCAGCTTGCTGAGACCTCCTGCGAGGTCTACCGCACACTGGTCCGGGAGACGCCGGAATTCATTGACTATTTCCGGCATGCCACGCCAGAGCATGAGATCAGTCACCTGGCCATCGGGAGTCGGCCCGCTCGGCGCAAACCCACTGTGGGCGTGGAGAGCTTGCGCGCGATCCCCTGGATTTTTGCCTGGACGCAGACCCGGCTGTTGCTGCCGGCCTGGCTGGGGATTGGGGAGGCGCTACGGGTGGCGCTGGAAAATGGCCACGAGGCCGAGCTCCAGCGGATGTATCAGCACTGGCCGTTCTTTCGCGCGTTCGTCGACATGATTGAAATGGTGCTCGCCAAGAGTGATCCGGCGGTGGCAGCCTGGTACGACAACCGGCTGGTCCCCGAGGCGCTGCGCCCGCTGGGTGCCGGTCTGCGTGATCGTCATGCCGAGACGCGCCAAACCGTGTTGACGGTGAGTGGTCATGACAACCCCCTGGACGAGGCACCGGTCGTCCAGCGCTCGGTGGGTGTGCGCAATCCCTATGTGGATCCACTGAACCTGATTCAGGTTGAGTTACTGGATCGTGTGCGCCACGGTCATGAGGAGGATCTGCGCGAGGCGCTCATGATCTGTATCAATGGCATTGCCGCCGGCATGCGCAACACGGGATAAGCCCATGCAGGACTATCAGCGCGACCTGATTGATTTCGCCCTGGAGCGCGATGTGCTGCGATTCGGCGATTTTCAGCTGAAGTCAGGCCGTCAGAGCCCTTATTTCTTTAATACCGGGCTTTTTAATACAGGCGAGGCCCTCGCTCGCCTCGGCTCGGCGTACGCACGCCGGGCCGTAGAGGCTGCACCGGCATTCGATATGCTCTTCGGCCCGGCCTACAAGGGCATTCCGCTGGTGGCAGCGACCGCATCCGCACTGGCCCGAGAGCATCAACGGGACTGCCCCTGGGCCTTTAACCGCAAAGAAGAAAAGGACCACGGCGAGGGCGGGACGGTGGTCGGTGCCCCCTTGTCGGGCCGCGTGCTTGTGGTGGATGACGTGATCTCTGCCGGGACGTCCGTGGCGGAAAGCGTGGACTTGATCGAGGCCGCAGGCGCGACGCTTGCCGGGGTGCTGGTCGCTCTCGACCGTCAGGAGCGGGGTCAGGCTGAGCAGTCCGCCACCGAGGAGGTCGCGGCTCGGCATGGCGTGCCGGTGACCGCCATTCTCACCCTCGACACGCTCATGGGCTATCTGGCTGATCGCCCTGGCCGTGAGGATCAGCTGGCGGCCATGGCGCACTACCGGGCCGAGTACGGCGTTTAGGAGACCCTGGCGTCAGCGCCGTGAATCAGGGTCCCGACACCGCTGTCGGTGAACAGCTCGAGCAGCAGGGCGTGGGAGACGCGGCCGTCAATGATGGTGGTGGCGCCGACGCCGTGGCTGACGGCGTCGAGCGCGCAGTCGACTTTGGGGAGCATCCCGCCATGGATGGTCCCATCCGCGATCAGGTCACGCACGCGCTCGGCATCCAGGCCTGTCAGCAGCTGGCCATCGTCATCCAGGATGCCGGCGGTGTTGGTCATCAGGATGAGCTTTTCGGCCTGCAGGGTCCGGGCCAGATGACCGGCCACCAGATCGGCGTTGATGTTGTACGACACGCCGGCTTCGTCCACGCCTATCGGGGCGATGACCGGGATGAAGTCGGCCCCGTCGAGCAGCGCCATCAGGGCGGGGTCAATGCCAGTCACCTCCCCCACATGGCCGATATCGAGGATCTCCGGGGCTTGTTCGGCCGGCCCGGGACGGGTGAGGGTCAGGCGCTGGGCGCGTATGAGCCCGCCGTCCTTGCCACTCAGCCCCACGGCCCGGCCGCCGTGGGTGTTGATCAGGCTGACGATTTCTTTATTCACCAGGCCGCCGAGGACCATTTCCACGACATCCATCGTCTCGGCATCGGTTACGCGCATGCCCTGGACGAACTCGCTTTTCTTGCCAATCCGCTCGAGTAGCTCGCCGATCTGCGGGCCACCACCGTGGACGATCACCGGGTTGATGCCCACCAGTTTCATGAGCACCACATCTCGCGCAAAACCGCGCTTGAGTTCGTCATCCACCATGGCATTGCCGCCGTACTTCACCACCACGGTCTGGCCATGGAAGCGGCGGATGTAAGGCAGAGCCTCCGTAAGGACGTGGGCGACCTGGTCAGGTGGTGTAGCGTCAGTGCTCATCGTTGTCATTGTTCTCAAATAAAAAGACCGCACCCGAGAGTGCGGTCTTATGGTCGCGCCCCGGGGAGCAGGGCGCAAGCCTGGTGGCGGCGGGGTTAGCCCTCGCCGCTCCCGCGCGGGTAGTCCGGAATGTCCGGCAGCGGCGTGGAATCCGAGCGCAGCGGCAGTTCCGGGTAGACCACTTCGGGCTGCTTACCCGTGAGGCTGCGAAGGAATGCCGTGACGTTTTCCACGTCCTCGTCCGTCAGCAGGCTGTTGAGCTGGGCATCGTTCATGACGGCGACCGCTTCTTTCAGGCTCCAGACGTTGCCGGAGTGGAAGTAAGGCGCGGTCAATTCGACGTTGCGCAGTGACGGGGACCGGAAGACGTACTCATCCTGGGCCGTTTCCGTGACCTGCGCCCGGCCCCGATCAGACTCCGGCATGATGTCAGCCCCAGGGCGATTGACCACGCCAAACGGGTAGTAGCCCTGGCCACCTACGTTGACGCCGTTATGACAGGCGACGCAGCCCTTGTTCATGAAGGCATCCAGCCCGGCCATCTGCTGGTCGGTCAGCGCCGTCTCATCCCCTTTCAGGTACTGATCAAACGGGGCATCCGGCGTGATAAGGGTGGCCTGGTAGACCTCAAGCGCTGCCGCCGTGTTATCGAAGCTCACGGCATTGTCCGAGTCCGGGAAGGCGGATTCGAACGCCTGCACGTACTCATCGATGCTGTTCAGCGTGGCCTCTAGGTTGGACGGCGTGTTGTTCATCTCAACGCCGGCCTGAATCGGGCCTTTTGCCTGCTCGGTGAGGTCTTCCGCGCGACCATCCCAGAACTGGGCGACGTTAAAGACCGCGTTGAAGATCGTTGGCGAGTTACGCGGCCCGCGCTGCCAGTCATGGCCCACCGAGCTGGGGATGTTGTCATCGCCCCCCATGCCCACGTTGTGGCAGGTGTTGCAGCTGATGGTCTGACTGGCCGACAACCGGGGGTCGAAGAACAGCATCTCGCCGAGTTCCACTTTTTCCGGGGTGATCGGGTTCCGCTCGCTGATGAGGTCGGCGGCGGATTCCGGAATCGGCTCGAACAGCATCTGGGCGCGCTCGAGCATGCCGTCATCGGCAAGGGCAACGCCGCTGCCAAGGGAGAGCGCGATGGCTGCAGTGATTGGGCGGGCGGATTTCATGGCTCAGGCTCCTCAAACGATGTTGTTGTCATCGAGATTAGAGCGATGGTTCAGCGCTGGGTAGCGAAACCCGAGCTACCCTTGATCCGGGTCAAATTACGACCCCACAAACCTCTCCAGCCGCCTGAATGAGTCGGTTGAACCGGGCCTGAATGCGCTCAAGCGCCGCTTGGTCCTGGCCTTCGAAACGCATCACCAGACACGGTTGGGTGTTCGATGCACGGACCAGGCCCCAGCCGTCACTAAAGTCCACGCGCAGCCCATCAAGGGTAGTGACGGTCGCGTCATCAAAACCGCTTGTCTCCGCCATCAGGGCATTGATCAGGCGATGGGGTTCGCCTTCGGCCAGGTCCAGACGGATCTCCGGGGTGCTGACGGGTTCAGGCAGAGCCTGGAAGACCTCGCTGGCGGTTTGTGTCTGACCAGCGAGGATCTCGAGCAATCGAGCCGCGGCATAAATGGCATCATCGAAGCCATACCACCGGTCATTAAAGAAAAGATGCCCGCTCATCTCGCCAGCGAGCGGCGCGCCCGTCTCCCGGAGCTTTTCCTTGATCAGCGAATGACCGGTCTTCCACATGATCGGCTCACCACCGGCTGCGCGGATAAACTCCGCGAGCTGCCCGGTGCATTTGACATCAAAGACGATCTGCGCGTCTGGCCGTTCTTCGAGGATGGCGCGGGCGTACAGCATCATCTGGCGGTCGGCCCAGATGACATGTCCCTGGTCATCTACCACGCCAAGCCGATCGCCATCGCCATCAAAGGCCAGCCCGATGTCAGCCTGGTGCTCGGCCACGGCCGCAATCAGGTCGTCGAGGTTCTCCGGTACCGTCGGGTCTGGGTGATGATGGGGGAAGCGTCCATCAACCTCGCAGTAAAGCGGAATAATCTCGGCGCCCAGGGCGGTCAGCACCCCGGGCGCGACGGCGCCTGCCACCCCGTTACCGCAGTCCACCACCGCGCGCAGCCGGCGGGATAGCGTGATTTCGTCGGTGATGCGCGATTGATAGGCGCCGAGGACGTCCTGCTGGCGCTCGCTGCCTTCCCCGTGGACCAGCTGATGATGGTGGATGCGCTCTCCGAGCGCCTGGATGCCCTCGCCCCAGAGGGAGCGGCCCGCGATCAGGGTCTTCAGGCCGTTATAGTCGGACGGGTTGTGGCTGCCGGTGACGGCAATGCCCGTGCCAGTGCCCAAGTAGTGAGTGGCGAAATACATGACGGGGGTCGCCACCTGGCCGATATCGATCACGTTACGCCCAGCCGCCATGAGCCCTTCGCGCAGGGCCATCGCCAGTCGGGGGCTGGATTCGCGGCCATCATAGCCGACCACCACCGTGTCCTGGTCGGCATCAGCAGCGACACTGCCAATGGCCTGGCCGAGGGCGCGCACGGTGTCCGGGGTGAGCTCCTGGTCAACCAGGCCGCGGATATCGTAGGTGCGAAGAATGGATGGATCGATCCGGCGCATCACGCGTTCCTTGCCAAGCTAGTGTTTTCCCGTGTGGCCAAAACCGCCACTGCCCCGCTCGGATTCAGCGAAAGCCTCGACGCGGGCGAAGGCCGGCCGGGCCACGGGCATAAAGACCAGCTGGGCAATACGCTCCCCGGGTTCAATGGAAAACGCCGTCTCGCTGCGGTTCCAGCAGGAGATGAAGATCTCTCCCTGGTAGTCCGAGTCGATCAAACCAACCAGATTGCCCAGGACAATGCCGTGTTTGTGGCCGAGGCCCGAGCGAGGCAGGACCACGGCTGCATAGCCGCTGTCGCCGATATGGACAGCCATTCCCGAGGGGATCAGCGTGGTGGACCCGGGGGTCAGGATTTCCGGGGCTTTCAAACAGGCCCGCAGATCGACGCCCGCTGAGCCGTCCGTTGCGTAGTCCGGCATCGGAAACTCCGTGCCGAGGCGTGGGTCGAGAATGCGCAGTTCAACCTGTTGCATCGAGTCGGGCTCCGATCAGTTCAATCAGCTCACTGGCGATTTGGGTTTTCGGCGCTGGCCCGAGTGTTGCTTGTCCATCTGACCAGAGAACCTGAAGGGTGTTGTCGCTGACATCAAAGCCCTGCTGCTCGCCGACCGCGTTGGCCGCGATCAAATCCAGGCCCTTGTCGGTGAGTTTGCGTCGCGCGTTATCCACTATGGCTTGGGTCTCGGCTGCAAAGCCAACGGTGAATGGCCCGTCGCTTAATGCCGCCACGTCTCGCAGGATGTCGGGGTTGGGCACCAGCTCAAGATGCTGGGCGGTCTCGGTCTTTTTGACCTTTTGATCGGCGGGCGCGGCAACCCGGTAATCAGCCACCGCTGCCGCGGCAATGAAAAGATCCGCTTGGGCCGCGCGGGCGAGCACCTCGCGGTGCATCTGCTCGGCGGTTTCAACATCCACCCGGGTGACGCCGCGGGGTGCGGTGAGCTGGCTGGGTCCCGTCACTAATGTGACCTGCGCGCCGGCTCGGGCTGCGGCCTCGGCGATGGCAAAACCCATTCGGCCGCTGCTGCGATTGGCAAGAAAGCGGACAGGATCGATTGGCTCGCGCGTTGGCCCGGCCGTGATAAGAACCCGCTTGTCACTCAGCGCAGCGATTGATGGCACTGCCCCGGCGGCGCCGTTGAGCGCCGCCACAATATCCAGCGGCTCCATTAACCGGCCCGGGCCCGACTCACCCTCGGCAAGCGGCCCTTCGATGGGACCGAGGAGGCGCACACCGCGCGTCTCGAGTGTGTGGATATTCGCCTCGGTGGCTGGCGCCTGCCACATGATGTGATTCATGGCCGGGCACAGGGTGATCGGTGCCTCGGTCGCCAGGCATAACGTGGTGAGCAGGTCATTCGCGTGGCCGTGGGCCAGTTTGGCAAGCAGGTCCGCGCTGGCAGGTGCGATCACAATCTGGTCTGCCCAGCGGGCCAGCTCGAGGTGGCCCATACCGGCCTCGGCCTCAGGGTCGAGCAGGTCGGTGTGAACCGGTTGGTGCGAGACCGCCTGGAACGTCAGCGGCGTGATGAAGGCCTGGGCGCCCTGGGTGAGCACCACGCGCACTTCGGCGCTGGCATCGCGCAGGCGACGCACCAGATCAGGTGCCTTGTAGGCGGCAATGCCGCCGCTCACTCCAAGGACGATGCGCTTAGCAAACAGTGACATGGCGAACGGGTTCGCAGGTTGGCCCAAAGCCGGGAACTTACACTGTTGCGGTGGCCGTGAAAACTACAGCGTGAGGCAGGATATGAGGATTAACGACTGGCCGGTGAACGAGCGACCGCGGGAGAAGTTGCTGGAAAAAGGCAGTGCCGCGCTGTCCGATGCCGAATTGCTGGCCATCTTTTTGCGGACCGGCGTACGTGGGCGCACGGCAGTCGATTTATCCCGCGACCTGCTGGCGGCTTTCGGGGGGCTGCGCCCAATCCTCGAGGCCAGCGCACAGGCCTTTTCGGCCCATCATGGGTTGGGGCCGGCGAAATATGTCCAGCTTCAGGCTGTACTGGAGATGAGCCGGCGCCACCTTCAGGCGCGCTTGTCGGCGGGTGACACGCTGGCGGGCCCTGAGGCAACACGCCACTACCTCACCGCGCGACTTCGTCATTTGCGTCATGAGGTGTTCGCCTGTCTCTTCCTTGATAAGCATCATCGCGTGATTGCGTTCGAAGAGCTGTTTCGCGGCACGCTGGATGCGGCGAGTGTCTATCCCCGTGAGGTTGTGCGTCGCGCTCTGGATCTGAATGCCGCCTCAGTCATTCTGGCGCACAATCATCCATCTGGCGTCACTGAGCCGAGTCGGGCGGATGAGATGATGACCGAGCGCCTGGCTGAGGCACTGGGCACGGTGGATATCGCCGTGATGGACCACTTCGTGGTTGGTGAAGGGCGCCCGGTTAGTTTTCTGGAGCGAGGCCTGTTGTAGCTTCCAGCGTGGAGTCAGCCAGGTTCTCGCGCAGGCGCTTCAGCGCATTTTTCTCTAGCTGACGGATGCGCTCGGCGGAAATCTGGAACTCGTCTGCCAGAGTATGCAGCGTCGCCTTGGGCTCGGTGAGCCAGCGCCGCGTCAGAATCTCTCGGCTGCGGGGGTCAAGGCCGTCAAGCGCCGCATGCAGACTGCTCTCTTGCCATTGTTCCCAGTCCTCGCTCTCCAGCGTCTGAGCCGGGTCAAGGCGCGTGTCTTCCAGATAGGCGGCGGGCGCTCGGGGTGTGGCCTCTTCGTCGTCGGCCTCCGGGCCGGGATCAAAGCCCACGTCCTGGCCAGACAGCCGTGACTCCATCTCGAGGACGGTTTCGGGCTTGACGCCAAGGTCACTCGCAACCGCCTCGACTTCCTGGCGGTTGAGCCAGCCAAGCCGCTTTTTGGAGCCGCGGAGATTGAAGAACAGCTTGCGTTGCGCTTTTGTCGTGGCAACTTTAACGATGCGCCAGTTGCGCAAAATGTATTCATGGATTTCAGCGCGAATCCAGTGAACGGCGAACGACACCAGGCGCACGCCGACTTCCGGGTCGAAGCGCTTGACCGCCTTCATCAAGCCGATATTGCCCTCCTGGATCAGATCGGCAAGCGGCAGCCCGTATCCGGAGTAACCCCGCGCGACGTGCACCACAAAGCGCAGATGAGCCAACACCAGCCAGCGCGCTGCCTCAAGGTCATTGCTCTGGTGATAGCGCACGGCCAGCTCGTGCTCATCCTCTGCGCTCAGCGCGGGGATGGCATTCACTGCCTGGATATAATGCTCCTCGCTGCCGGCACGCAGCGGCAGTTTGTTGAAATCCGCACTCACGAGGGCATTGTCGGATTGCATCGGCGGCTCCAGCTCATTCATCCGCAAAAGTTTATCACGCCCATTTAGAGTGTTAAGGCACCCGGGAGTTCAGCCTTCAGGCTCGATCTGCGAGAGATGTCGGCCAACGGCGATCCATGCCCCCAGCAGACCGAGCGCGGTGCCGATCACGATTAGCCGCAGTGTTCCCAGCAGCCCTGGCCCCTCGGGCTGGAAGCCACTGCCATAGAGCTCGGCAAGGTGTCCGGCGGGTCCGCCAATGATTTGTACCGCGATAATGAGCAGCAGGGCCGCCATGAGCCCGCCGGCAAAGCCGTACCAAAGCCCGGTATACAAAAAGGGTCGGCGAACGAACGCATCCGTTCCCCCAATGAGTTTGGTGATTTCGATTTCCGAGCGCCGGTTGCCAATGTCCAGGCGAATGGTATTGCCCACCACAAGGATGACCGTCAGTGCCAACAGCAGTGCGATCAGAGCGACCCCGCGCCCGGCGAGTGCCATGATCGCCTCCAGGCGCTGAAGCCAGGCACGATCAAGCCGGGTTTCGGTAACGCCTTCAAGGCCGCCGAGTGATGTGACGAGTTGTTCGGCATCTTCGCTACGGGTGCCCTCGTCCAAGCGAATCTCCAGGGCCGCGGGGAGCGGGTTTTCATCGAGCAGTGCAAGCGTTTCGCCCATGTCCGAGTGCTGTTCGAAAGACTGCAGCCCGGCCTCGGGAGTAATCAGTTCGACGGCGGCCACGTCCTCAAGCCCCGCGGCCTGGTCCCGCAGTCGGGTTTGGGCCTCAGCCGATGCGCCCTGCTCCAGGAAGACCGATATCCGCGGCGTGCCATCCCAGCCGGCCGTGGCGTTTTGCAGGTTATTAATGGCCAGCAGGAATACAGCGGGTAGCGCCAGGGAGACGCCAATGACCGCCATCGTCATCAGGCTGCCGCTCGGGCGTCGCCGGATCTGTCCGAGTGATCCGATCGCGACCCGGGCATGCTGTTCGGCCCAGCTGCGAAGTGCGGCGGGCAGTTTCATGCCGCGCGTCCCTCTACCAGGTGGATGCGTCGGTGGCCGAGACGCTCGATGAGCGGTAAATCATGGCTGGCGATAACGGTGGTGACGCCAACTTGATTGAACTGCTCAAAAAGCCGCATGATCTCCTCTGAGAGCGTGGGGTCGAGGTTGCCGGTGGGTTCGTCGGCTAGCAGCACGGGCGGCCGGGTCACCACGGCCCGGGCAATCCCCACGCGCTGCTGCTCGCCGCCAGACAAGGTGACTGGCTCTGCGCGCTCTTTGTGCAGCAAACCCACTTTGTCGAGTGCCGCGCGAACCCGGCGGCGAATATCCTGATGGGCTCGTCCGGCGATCACGAGCGGCAGCGCGACGTTGTCGAATACGCTGCGGTCATGGAGCAGGCGATGGTCCTGAAAGATGATGCCAATGCGGCGGCGCAGGTAGGGCACGCGCCGTTTTGGAAGGCGCGCCAGGTTAACCCCATCGATGACGACGCTGCCCTGGCTCGGTCGCTCAAGGAGGGGAATCATGCGCAGGAAGGTGCTTTTGCCCGCGCCGCTGGCTCCGGTAATAAATGCCATTTCCCCCTGGGCGATGTGCACGGCCAGGCCACGCAGTGCCTCGTTGCCGCCCGGGTAGCGTTTGCTCACCTCATCGAATCGGATCATGTCTCATCGGCGTCGGTTTGCGCCTGGCTGAGCAGCGCGTCCACGAAGGCCTCGGCATCGAACGGGCGCAAATCTTCCACGCCCTCACCGATGCCAATAAAGCGCACGGGGATACCGAAGCGCTGAGCCATCGCAAAGATCACGCCGCCCTTGGCCGTCCCGTCGAGCTTGGTGAGGGCGATGCCGGTGACGTTCACGGCCTGCTGAAACTGTTCGGCCTGTGCGAGTGCGTTTTGTCCGTTACCGGCATCGAGCACCAGCAGGACCTCGTGCGGTGAGGTGTCATCCTGTTTGCCGAGCACCCGGTGGATTTTGCGCAGCTCCTCCATCAGGTTGCCCTGGGTGTGCAGACGCCCCGCCGTGTCGGCGATGAGCACATCGGCGCCCCGCGCTGTGGCTGCCTGGTGGGCGTCGTACACAACGGACGCGCTGTCTGCCCCGGTTGGCTGGCTAATTACGGGGGTTTCGGTGCGCTCGCCCCAGGTTTGCAATTGCTCGACAGCGGCCGCCCGGAAGGTGTCGCCAGCGGCCAGAATGACCCGTTGGCCCTCGCTGCGCAGCCGCGCCGCCAGCTTGCCGATGGTGGTGGTTTTGCCGGCGCCGTTGACGCCCACCACCAGAATGACCACGGGCGCGTCCTGCTCGACGATGGTGAGCGGTGATTCAGCGGGCTGAAGGATGGCCAGCATGTCCTCGCGCAAGGCCGTTTGCAGGGCGTCGAGATCCGTGAGTTCGTTGCGCTTGAGCCGGGCTGTGAGGTCCTCAATGATCTGGGTCGTCGCCTCAACCCCGACGTCGGCCATGAGCAGCATCGTCTCCAGCTCTTCGAGGAGCGCGTCATCAATCTGCTTGCGCCCCAGAAAGAGGGTGCCAAGCCCGCTGCCGGTGCGTTTCAGCCCCGAGCGAAGCTTTTGCAGCAGGCCGGCAGGGGGTGCTTCGCTGGTTTCACGTTTACGGCGAAATGGCAGCATGGAACTCTCTTGGGTTATCACCGAACAAAGTATCGTTATTCTATCACCGCGCAATCGGAGAGAACCGAGCATGACCACGCGAAACGCTTTTTTCGCCTTGATCCCGGCTTTGATGGCTGTGCCAGCGGCCGCCCAGACACAATCGGAGGTGAGCGAGTTTACCCTCGATAACGGCATGCAGGTCCTGGTGCGCGAGGATCATCGGGCGCCGGTTGTCGTCTCGCAGGTCTGGTACCGCGTCGGCTCGAGCTACGAGGGCCGGGGTCAGACCGGGATTTCCCATCTGTTTGAGCACATGATGTTCAAGGGGACTGAGGCGGTCCCGGAAGGCCGGTTCTCCGAGATCATTTCCCGTGAGGGTGGCCGCGAGAATGCCTTCACGGGACGGGACTTTACCGCCTACTTCGAGGTGCTGGCCGCTGACCGACTGCCCATCGCGCTCGAGCTGGAGGCCGATCGGATGGCCAACCTCCAGATCACTGAGGACGCCCTTTCCACCGAGCGCGAAGTGGTCCTGGAAGAGCGCCGGTTGCGCAGCGAGGATCGCCCAGAGGGACGTTTTGGCGAGCGCTATGCCGCCGTCGCCAATGTCACCAACGGCTATGCCCATCCGATTATCGGCTGGGCCGATGATGTTCGCGGAATGCAGGTTGACCAGCTCGAGGGCTGGTACGAGCAGTGGTATAACCCGGCCAACGCCACACTGGTGGTCGCGGGCGACGTTGATCCGGAGGCGGTGCATGCCCTGGCCCGGGAGCATTTCGGATCGATTCCGGCACGTGCGGTGCCGGCGGTTAGCGACGCTGAGCGGCTCGACCCGCCTGGCGAGCGACGGCTGGTCTATCGGGATACACAGGCCCGGGTCCCGCAGCTGCGGCTGGGCTATAACGTGCCCTCGTTCGCGACAGCGGAGTCGGAGAATGACCCGTATGCTTTGCTGATGCTCGCCAACCTGCTCGATGGCGGTGAGGGGGCGCGTTTACCGCAGTCGGTCGTGCGGGATAGTGACGTTGCGGCGGCCGCCGGGGCGGGCTACAACCCGATGGTGCGTCTGGATGGGGAGTTCACGTTGTACGGCGTGCCCGGCGATGGCGATGTCGAAGCGGTCGAGGCGGCGCTGCGTGAGCAGGTCCAGCGCCTGAAGGACGAGCCGGTTCAAGCCGAAGAGCTTGAGCGGGCGCGCAGCCAGCTACTTGCTGACCATCTGTTCGAACTGGATTCGGTGTTCTATCAGGCGATGCAGCTGGGCATGCTCGAGACGACGGGCGCCGGCTGGCAACAGCTGGGTGAATTTGAGGCGCGTATCCAGTCACTCACGGCTGAAGACGTGCAGGCCGCCGCGCAACGATTCCTGCGTGCCGAGCAGCTGACGGTTGGCGTCATGCTGCCCGACGACGAGGAAGCCTGATCATGAAGCGCTGGATCGTCATGTTAGGCCTGATACTCATCAGCGGCGCAGGGGGCGCAATGGAAGCGGACATACAGCAGTGGCACACCGAATCGGGCACAAAGGTGCTGTTTGTCGAGCGCCATGAGCTGCCGATTGTCGATCTGCGGGTGGTCTTCGATGCCGGCAGTGCGCGGGATGGCGACCATCCGGGTCTCGCACGACTGACCAGCGAGCTGCTGCTCGAGGGAACTGAGGCACAGGATGCCGGTGAAATAGCCCGCTCGTTCGAACGCTATGGGGCGCGGGTGTCCACAAACAGCGGACGGGACACGGGTGAGTTCAGTTTGCGGGGTCTGAGTGACCCGGCGCGGCTGGAGCCGGTGATTGAAGAGCTGGCAGCGGTTATGCAGGGGGCCAGTTTCCCGGCAGACGCCCTCGAGCGTGTGCGCCGGCAAATGTTGCTCGGCCTCCAGCAGGCAAAATCATCAGCGGCCGATCAGGCTGAGCGGGCGTTTACCCGCGCCATATACGGGGACCACCCGTATGCTTCGCCTCCCAGTGGCACCACAGCGTCGGTTGAGGTCCTGGATCGACAGGCCATCGTTGACTTTCACACGCGTCATTACACGGCGAACAACGCCGTGCTGACCGTTGTGGGGGATCTGACGCGGGCGCGTGCCGAGGCGATTGCTGAGCAGTTATCCCAGGCATTGCCAGCCGGTGAGGCGTTACCGCCATTGCCTGAAGTCGAGCTGCCTGATGGCCCGCAGACCGTTCGGGTGCCGTTTGAGGCAGGTCAGACCCACGTCATGGTGGGTCAGCCGTCCGTTCGCCGCGGCGATGAAGCGTACTACCCGCTTTACATGGGTAACCACATGCTCGGTGGGAGCGGTTTGACCTCGATACTGGCTGAGCGGATGCGCGAGGACCGCGGGTTGTCTTATAGCAGCTCCTCGCGGTTGAGCACGGGGGCGCAGCGAGGCCGTTTTCAAATGGCGACGCAGGTGCGCAACGAAGCGCTTGGCGAGGCCCTGGAGGTTTTGCGCGGCAGCTTCGCCGAGCTTCGGGATGAGGGGCCAAGCGAGGAGCGCATGGAGGCCTCGCGGCGCAACATCACGGGGAGCTTCCCTCTGCAGCTCGATAGCAACCGCGATTTGCTGGGTTATGTCTCGAGTATCGGGTTTCATGATCTGCCCCACGATTATCTCCAGCAGTTCATGGAGCGCATTGAAGCCATGGACCGGCAGACCGTGCAGGCGGCCTTGCAAAGCCAGCTCGACCCTGAGCACATGATCACGGTGCTGGTTGGCCCGGAAGCCGTCATCAACGGCGTGGACTGAGCGTTTGGCCGGGCAGCTCAGGATTATTGGCGGCGTCTGGGGTGGCCGGCGTCTCGCGGTTCAGGGGGCGTCTGGGCTGCGCCCCACCGCCGACCGCAACCGGGAGACGTTGTTCAACTGGCTGCAATGGCAGGTCGCCGGCTCGCGTGTGCTGGATTTGTTTGCTGGCACGGGCGCACTGGGTATCGAAGCGCTGTCCCGTGGGGCCGTTGAAGCGGTCTTTGTGGAGCGGGCTCGCCAGCCTGCCATGGCTTTACGCGAGCGCCTGGGTGATTTGGACGCGACCGAGCGGGCCGAGGTCATCGTGGCTGACGCGCGGCAGTATCTCGCAGGGCAGGCGCGGCCGTTTGATCTGGTGTTTCTGGATCCGCCTTTCGACCAGGCGTTGTTGGCGCCGGTGCTGGAGCGCCTGGCGCTTGGGGATTGGCTCTCGCCTGAGGCCCTCGTGTACGTTGAATCGCGTGAGCGCCCTGACCCAGGCGTGTTGCCGCCGGATTGGGCGGTGTGGCGGGAGAAGCGCAGCGGCGCGGTCTGGTACGGGCTGCTCGCAACGGCTTAGGGCTGGTCACCTGATTGCCAGGGGTGGCATCCTCCATCAACAGCCTCTACGATGTTGCAGTGCAACGAAGGAGGGGGTATGGCGGTAACGGCAGTCTATCCGGGGACATTCGATCCTCTGACCAATGGCCACAGTGATCTGGTGGAGCGCGCAGCGCGTCTATTCGATCGGCTGATTGTGGCGGTCGCCGGTTATCCAAGTCCCAGCAAGCACCCGGCGTTTGACCTGGATGAGCGCGTCGGCATGGCAAGGCATGTGCTAAAGCCCTACAGCAATGTCGAGGTGATGGCGTTTGAGAGCCTGCTGGTCGACTTTGTCGAGTCGCAGGGTGCCCGCGTGATTCTGCGAGGCCTGCGAGCCGTCTCCGACTTCGAATACGAGTTTCAGCTGGCGAGCATGAACCGCCAGCTGGTGCCGCGCGTGGAAACGGTTTTTCTGACCCCGGCTGAGCAGTATTCCTATATTTCATCGAGTCTGGTGCGCGAGGTAGCGGGCCTGGGTGGCGATGTGAGCCGGTTCGTCCACCCGGCGGTTCAAGAAGCCCTGTCACGGCGATACGGCCAGAAGGGCGATCAGTCACGTATCGCCTGAGCGGCGGATGCCCATCGAGACTACCCGATAGAGATGGCCATTGCGCGGGGAGTCGGTCTGCCGTATGGTCAACCTCAGGTCAGTGCCGCTGCGCGCGGCGTGACCCGGCAGCCCGATGTTCGGGCCGTCCGAAGGAGGGCCATGGCCCTCTGCGATGTTAGACCTGCCGCGCGATACAAACGCCGGCAGCGTGTTGATGAGACTTAGTGATGAAATCGATTTACGTGGGCAATCTGCCCTTTTCCGCTTCCGAGGACGAGATTCGCGACCTGTTCGCCGAGCATGGTGAAGTCAAGGAAGTTCGCATGATCTCTGATCGGGAAACCGGTCGTCCTCGCGGCTTTGGCTTCGTTCGCATGGAGCCTGCCGAGGCGGACGCCGCCATCGAGGCCCTCAATGGCACCGAGATGGGGGGACGCACACTGCGCATCAATGAAGCGCAGGATCGCAAACCCGCCGGCGGTGGGGGTGGCCCGCGCCGCTCCTGGTAACGGCATAACACGCCGTTCGAAGCCCGTGGTCGCTTGCGACCGCGGGCTTTTTGTTTCTGGGCCAGCTGTGCGCACAATATCGCCATGGTGACCCACGACGAAGAACACAAGCATCGCGCCTTTCTCGCAGCGGCTCAGCTGAAACACGCGTGGCAGTTCCAGCGCCGGGGCCAGCGCCCCGATGATGATCCCGTTGAGATCGATATCCCGGTGGGCTGGCATGCCCTCTTAAATCAACTCTTTGCCGACGTTGAGCATCAGGTCCCCGCGGCCGAGCGGGGTGGCTTTCGCTGGCGGCGGATGCGCGCTTTGCAGGGCGCGCTGGAGATTCGGTTCGATGGTGTTCGCGAGCGGATGACGGCGGCGATTGCTCGTGCCCGCGATGCGGCCGCGGTGACCTGCGAGACGTGCGGGCATTCGGGTCTGCGCCGCCAGGTGGCTGGCACGCATCGGGTGAGCTGTGATGCGCATTTCCTCGATCGGTTAATTCAGAGTGATGTGGCCGGCGAGCAAGCCGCTCGGCGCTGGTGGGCCACGCCCCATCCCGGGCTGGGAGAGCGCTCCCCGGCTGAGGTCGCTCAGGCCGGTCCGCCGCCGGATGTGCTGCTGGACCTCGCCCTGCGTCGCGCGATGCCGGCGACGCCGCGACCCAATGGGGCACATCGTCAGCGTTTGCAGGGCGTCTGGCCGGTGTTGCGCGATCATTTTGGAGAACGCCTGCGTAGCCTGCGGCTGGCCGAGTTCGAGCCGGAGAGTGGCCCAGGCGGGACGTTGCTCGCCCAGATTGCCGGCGAGATCGACCCGACGGCTCAGGCGGGTGCGGCGACCCGTCTTGCCCGGGCGGGCTTCAGCGATCTGCGCCTGCGTCTGGTGACCGACGGCGATCTGCAGGCGCCGGCACGGGCCAACGATCCCTGGTCGGCCATGCTTGCCCTTGAGGCCTCGGTTACGATTCCTCGTTACCAACCGGCGGTGCCGCGCTGACCCGATAGACGTCAAAGCGGGTGCTGCGGCCGGTTAGTGTGTAGTCAGGTGCGTTGGCCCCAAGCGGTGCGGCTTTGCGGTGCCGCTTGACCACAACCCGTTCGGTGGCGACGGTGTGCGCGACGTCCAGCAGCGCGTCGGCGTCGTCATCGGGTTCCAGGAGTTTTTGCAGCATCGCGAGCGCTTTGCCGGCCGCAGCGCGACGTTGGGTCTCGGCATACATCGGGTCGAGATAGACCACCCGCGGTGGTGTCTCGGCAGATTGCAGAGGCAGCCATTCAGCCGCCTCCGTGGTGATGAGGCTGATGCGCTCGACGATCTCAGCATGGCCTGCCTGATGGGCACGCTGTAGTCCATCGGCGAGTAGTTCGCCCAGGATAGGTGAGCGCTCGAGCATGGTGACGCGCGCCCCGAGGGCCGCGAGCACGAATCCGTCCCGCCCCAGCCCGGCCGTGGCGTCCACGATCGAGCCATCGCGCCCGCCACCAACGCCACAGGCCCGGGCGACAAGCTCCCGGCGATGGCCGAGTTGAGCCGCGCGATGGCCCTGCGCGCCGGCGGCGAAATCCACGATCAGCCTTTGGGGACGGGTGGCGCCCGCCTGCAGCGCAAGGCCTGACGTTGTCCATTGCAGCCACAGTCCGGATTGGGGTGGTGCGCTGATCAGCGGTAGACCAAGCCGGGTGGCAAGCTCGCGGCTGGCCGTTGCCATTGCCGAGGAAGCGTCGACAACCGGGATTTCACCAGGTGTTTGTGAGCGTTTGTCGCAGTGCCGTATGATCTTTATTCCACCTGCGTCTGGAGGCGATAGCCATCATGACTGAAGAAAAGGATAGCGGAGCCACGGCCATTGATCCTAATGAGCTCAGCCGCTCACTCTCGGAGATCGCCGGCCGCAGTCAACAGCTTGTAAAAGATTTTCTGGGCAGGCAGGAGGCCGGTCAGCAGGTCTCCATGGACGATGCGCTGCACATGAGCAAGCTCTTTCAGGACCTCTACGCCCGGCTCATGGCCGATCCGGTCCAGCTCGTGCAGGCGCAGATGTCTTTCTGGCAGGACTACATGTCGCTCATGCAAAACTCAACGCTGCGAATGATGGGCGTCGAGAGCGAACCGACGCGCGAGCCGGATCGGCGTGACAAGCGGTTTGCCCATGAGGGCTGGGAGGACAACCCGTTTTTTGACTTTGTTAAGCAGTCATATCTGCTGACCGCGGATTATCTGCATCGCACGGTGGACAATGTTGACGGGTTGGATGACAAAACGCATCGCAAGGTCGACTTCTACACCCGGCAGTTCGTGAGCGCGATGTCGCCGTCGAATTTCCTGGCCACGAACCCCGAGGTGCTCGAGCGCACCGTCGAGACGCGGGGCCAGAATCTGCTCGACGGACTGAACAAGCTGCTGGAGGATCTGGAGCGCGGCAATGGCACGCTCAAGATTCGCCAGACGCACCCTGATGCCTTCGAGGTGGGTAAGGACCTGGCGGTCACCCCCGGGAAGGTGATTTATCAAAACGAGCTGATGCAGCTGATCCAGTACGCGCCCGCGACCGAGCAGGTCGCGCGACGTCCTCTGCTGTTTGTGCCGCCCTGGATTAATAAGTACTACATCCTTGATCTCAGGCCTAAGAACTCGTTGATCAAATGGCTGGTAGAGCAGGGCTTCACGGTCTTTGTGATCTCCTGGTGTAACCCGGATGCGGCACTCGCCGAAAAGCAGTTTGAGGACTACATGAAAGAGGGGCCTGTCGCGGCACTGGATGCTGTGGAGCAGGTCATCGGCGAGCGTGACGTCAATGTGATCGGTTACTGCCTCGGGGGCACGCTGCTGGCTTCTACGCTGGCGTGGATGGCTGAGCGAGGCGAGACCGGGGTCAACAGCGCCACGTTCCTGACCACACTGCTGGACTTCGAAAGCCCGGGGGAGCTCGAGATCTTTATCGACGAAGACCAGCTCCACACCCTTGAGAAACAGATGAACGAGCGGGGATACCTGGCGGGCAATCAGATGGCCTCGACCATGTCGAGTCTGCGCTCCAACGATTTGATCTGGTCGTTCTTTGTGAACAACTACCTCAAGGGCGAGGATCCGTTCCCCTTTGATCTGCTGTACTGGAACCAGGATTCGACGAACATGCCAGCGCGGATGCATGCCTTTTATCTGCGCAACATGTACCTCGAGAACAAGCTGCGTGAGCCCGGTGGGATTACGTTGGATGGGGTGCCCATCGACCTTGGCAAAGTCGAGGTGCCGGCGTATTTCGTCTCGGCCCGCGAGGACCATATCGCGCCTTGGCATGCCTGCTATGCGGGCACAAAGCTGTTGGGCGGCGAGACGCGGTTTGTATTGGGCGGCTCCGGCCACATTGCCGGTGTGATTAATCCGCCGGAAAAGCAGAAGTACGGCTTCTGGCGCAATACCCGCGGCCCCAAGGACCCGGAGGCCTGGCTGGAGGGTGCCACGCAGCATGAGGGCTCCTGGTGGCTGGACTGGGTGGAGTGGCTGACACCCAAGCGCGGCGGCGAGGTGCCTGCGCGGCAGCCGGGTGAAGGCAAGCTAAAAGCGATTGAGGATGCGCCGGGTCGTTACGTGCGGGAGAAATCCGATGGTTGATGCGGCCCCCCAGGTCGGCGTGATCATGGGTAGCCGCTCGGACTGGGAGACCATGGCGCATGCCGACACCGTTCTAAAGGATTTCGGTGTGCCGCATGAGACGCGGATTGTGTCGGCCCACCGCACGCCTGAGCGCATGAATGACTATGCGGCGACAGCGCGAGAACGGGGGTTACGGGCGATTATTGCCGGGGCGGGGGGTGCCGCCCACTTGCCGGGCATGGTCGCCGCCCAGACAACGGTTCCGGTGCTCGGCGTGCCAGTGCAAAGCCGTGCACTCAAGGGGCTCGATTCGTTGCTGTCGATCGTGCAAATGCCTGGTGGTGTTCCGGTCGCCACGTTTGCGATCGGAGATGCGGGCGCTCGCAATGCCGCGCTCTTTGCTATTGCCATGCTGGCAGCCGATGACGCGGCGCTTGCCGAGCGGCTGGCCGCCTTTCGCGAAGCCCAGGCGAATAAGGTGATTGAGGACGAATTGCCTTGAGCGAGCCGATCCTTCCCGGCTCGACCCTCGGCATTCTGGGTAGCGGTCAGCTTGGCCGAATGCTTGCGCAGTCCGCGCGACGCATGGGTTATCGCATCCACACACTCTCACCAGGCTCGGATACGCCAACGGGGCAATTAGCCGATCGGGAGGTTGTCGCTGATTACGACGACCTCGATGCGATCGCCGATTTCGCTCGCCAGGTCGATGTCGTCACCTTCGAGTTCGAAAACGTCGCCTCTGCCGCGACAGACGCCGCGGCACAGCACGCGCCCGTGCGCCCACGGGGGCAGGTCCTGCACATCACCCAGAATCGTCGACGGGAAAAAGAGGCATTGGCGGCGGCTGGCCTCCCGACGGCGCCGTTCGAGGTGGTCGATACCCAGGCGCAGCTGGCGGGCGCCATCGATCGCATTGGCACGCCGGCCATTCTCAAGACGGCTGGCTTTGGTTATGACGGCAAAGGTCAGACGCGGGTTGATCGCGATACGGATCCAGCAGATGCCTGGGAGGCAATCGGGGGCGTGCCCGCCGTGCTGGAGGGGTTTGTCGACTTCGCCGCCGAGCTCTCTGTGGTGGCTGCGCGCGGTCTGGATGGCGCTGTGGTCGATTACGGGCTCATTGAGAACCGTCATGTGGATCACATCCTCGATGTTTCCATTGTGGATATGCCGTTGGCGCCCGAGCAGGCAAAAGCCGCGCGGGACATTGCCGAGACGGTGCTGAGTGCGCTGGATGTGGTCGGTGTGCTGTGCATCGAACTCTTTTTGACCCGCGATGGAGCGCTTCTAGTGAATGAGTTGGCGCCCCGCCCACACAATTCCGGGCATCTCACCATCGAGGGGTGTGCCAGCAGCCAGTTCGATCAGCAGCTGCGTGCGGTTTGCGGGCTGCCCCTCGGCGATACTCGGCGGCTTCAGCCTGTGGCGATGGTGAACCTCCTCGGTGATCACTGGGCTGGCGGCGAGCCAGCCTGGGGGGCGGCCCTGGCCGATCCGGCAGTCAATCTTCATCTGTATGGCAAGGCCGAGGCGAGCGCCGGTCGCAAAATGGGCCATATCACGGCGTTTGGATCGGATCGTGACGATGCCGCCAGACGTGCCACGGCGGCCCGGGCCGCCCTTCACTCAACGGAATAGAACGCCTCATGTGGTTTCGGAATCTCTGCGTTTATCAGCTCGCGGATGCGTTTCGCATCGACGCCGAGCAGCTTGAAGAGCGCCTGCAGACTGGCGCCTTTCAGCCGGTGGGCGGGCATGATCCCGAATCCCGCGGCTGGGTGCCGCCGTTGCCTGGTGGTGAACCGCTCGTGCATGTGGCGGGGCCGCGGATGATGATCTGCCTGCAGACCGAGAGCCGGGTCCTTCCGCCTGCGGTTGTCCGTGAGACGGTGGAGGAGCGGGTCTCGGAGCGGGAAGACGCCATGGGTCGGCCCCTCGGCCGGCGGGAGAAAGCCCGACTGAAAGAAGAAGTGACCCTCGATCTATTGCCTCGGGCCTTCACGCGCTCGAAGCGCTGTTATGCCTATATCGATCTCGAGGCGCGATGGCTGGTGGTTGATGCCACCACCTGGCGCGAGGGCGAGCTGCTGACCGATGACCTGCGTGCGCTACTGGGCACGTTGCCGATTCGTCCGCTGCAAACGGACAGCGCACCCGGTCAGGTGATGACCGAGTGGCTCGCACGAGATCATTTTCCCAGTGATCTTGAGCCCGGTGAGCAGGCGGTTTTTGAAGACCCTCGCAGCGAGGGGGCTGAAGTCCGCTGTAAGCGCCAGGATCTGCGCAGCGACGAAATCCGTGGCCTGGTGCGGGCCGGCAAGCGAATACGCCGTCTGGCCGTGGATTGGGATGGCCGGATCAACGCGGTGCTGGATGCTGACCTGTCGATCAAACGCCTGAAGTTCACCGATCTGGTTCAGTCTGATGCCGATGAGCGCGAGGCGGAGTCGGCGGCGGAGCGATTTGACGCGGATTTCTCGATCATGTCGGGAGAGCTTTCTCGCTTTCTTCCGCGCTTGCAGTCCTGGTTCGACTAACTGGCCGAGCATATTTTTTGCGCAAGATTTGTGCGTATGTGCACAAATTTGAAACGCATTGACCGTTTAAACACTTTTGCATAGCCTCAGTGCAAATGTAATTAAACTTGGGCGGCCTTTTGAATTCTCACACTCCCTGCGTGTGCACTGCTTCCGCTCCCGCGTCTGCTGGTTTACTGGGGTTCGCCTGTGATATCGGCGTTCGCCGTAACGGCGGGCGCGTTGGTGCGCATGCCGGCCCTGGCGCGTTTCGTGAAGCCCTCGCCTCGATGGGGAAGTCCATACCGGATCACGGCGACATTACCCCAGTCTTGAATTCCCTGGAGGGGGCTCAGGAGAGGCTAGCCGAGGCGGTCGCTGAGCAGCTAGACGCGGTGGATCGCCTGCTGGTGGTAGGGGGCGGGCATGAGGCCACATACGGCAGTCATTGTGGATTGCGCCGGCATGTCGGCGATCAAGTGGTCGGCGTGATCAACATCGATGCGCATTTCGACCTCCGCGATCCCTACGCCACGGGGGGTAACTCCGGCACGGCGTTTAGCCAGATCCATGCGGATACGCCAACGGGGCAGTGGCAGTATCTGGTGCTGGGTCTCGCAGCCGAATCCAACAGTGACGCGCTTTTTGATCGGGCATCACAGATCGGTGCCGAGTGGGTGTCAGATGTCGCCCTGCAGACTGGGCTGAGCGCAACAGTCCAGGACCAGATCGACCAGTTCGTCGCCGCCAGTGAGGTCGTGCACCTCAGTATCGATCTTGACGTGCTACCCCGCGATCAGGCGCCTGGCGTCAGCGCACCCGCTGAACGTGGTGTGCCGATGCCTGTTGTTGAAGCATTGATTGACCACATCGTCGACGCCGCCCGGCATTGTCCCGGCGGGTTGCGACTGGTCGATATTGTCGAGTTGAACCCAACATTTGATTCAAAACAGATGACCGCACGTTCGGCTGCCGTGCTGGCCAGTCAGGTTCTGGGTGCATAGGCCCGAGTCCGACCAATCAGTAGCCGATCCTTTGAAGGAGAAGATGATGAAAACAAAAGTGACACAGATCGCAGCCGTTGCGCTGCTGGGGTTGAGCGTTGCCGCGGGCACGGCGATGGCTCAGCAACGCGTGTTCTTCGGTATCGCCACTGGCGGCACCGGCGGCACTTATTATCCGCTGGGTGGGATGCTTGCGCAGGTGATTTCGAATAACGCCGAACTCAAAGGCGCACGCATTTCCGCAACGGCCGAGACAGGCAACGCATCGGTAGCGAATGCCGGACTGCTGGGTCGTGAGGCGATTGAGTCGGCCTTCGTGGCGGCCGACATCCTGGGTGCAGCCTACAGCGGTGAGAATCAGTTTGAAGACAAGGCGCAGAAAAACCTCCGGGCCCTCGGCGCTTTGTATCCGGAAACCGTTCAGCTGGTCGCCCAGCCCGACATCCAGTCGGTGGAAGATCTGGCGGGTCAGTCCGTCAGTTCTGGCTCACCGGGTTCCGGGCAGTATCAGTTGCTGACAGATCTGCTGGATGTGCATGGCCTGAGCCGCGATGACATCGATGAGGATTACTCCTCCTTTTCACAGGCCGCCGGCAAGATTGCTGATGGCAATCTGGGTGCGTCATTGATCACCGCCGGTACGCCAACCTCATCGATCACCGAGCTTGCCAACAGTCATGATGTGAATATCGTGCCGCTGGCGGGTCCTGAGGTGGATGCCCTTCTGGAGCGTCAGCCGCAGTACACCTCGGTGGAAATGCCAGCAGAGACCTATCGGGGTGTCGACGAGCCTGTCCAGACGCTCGCCGTGCGCGCCATTTGGGCGACGCATGCCGGTGTCTCGGATGAGATGGCCTACAACGTGACCAAGGCGCTGTACGACAACGTCGAGACCCTCGCCCAAGTGCATGTGAAGGGCCGCGAGATCAGCCTTGAAACGGCCCTCGAGTCGGTAACCATTCCGCTCCATCCCGGTGCAGAACGGTTCTACCGCGAGCAAGGCGTCATTGACTAAAGCGTTCCCGGTGCTGGGTGCGGTGATGGCCTTGGCTTTCACCGCACCGGCCCACTCTCTGGGCCTCGAGGTCAGAGAGGCTCGGACCAGTGAGCGACTGGATTGTCTGCCGCTATCCGATCGGGCTTTCTCGTTGACGTTTATTCATTCGGTCTCACAAACGCCTGTGGAAGATGTGTACACCCTCGAGGGTGAGGGGTCTGAACGGCAACTGGTGCAGACCGCTGAGCATTTCGTCACCCATGGGCAGGGCTTGCCTTCGATGGAGGATGAACCTGGTTTAAGCCGGCTGGAGCATACCGACACCGGGTTCGTGGCCCATATGCGTCGGCCGATATCCAAGCTCATCATTCGGGCGCACCCGGATTTCGATAACACGTTGCGGGCCGATGGGCGTCGCATCGATTTGACGAACTGGCCTGACCGGGCGCTGCGTATCGAGCCGGTCGGCGACTGTAAAAGCAACAGGTAAGCCATGACGGAGCACGCCACTTCCGATACCGATACCCTGATTCGCGAATACGATCGCGAGAGTGGTTTCAGGCAGTTACGTGGGCCGCTGCGCTTTTTCGTCGCGGCCATTTGTATTGCGCTCAGCGTATTCCACATCTACACGGCCGGTTTCGGGCTGCTGAATGAGGTCTCGCATCGCTCGGTCCATATGGCCTTCACCATGGGGCTGCTCTTTTTGCTCTTCCCGCGTGCTCGCCCGATACGTCGTGGGGCGAGTGTGGGTTTCGGCGTCATTTTTGCCGCTTTTTATCTGATTTTTACTTATCAGCTGGTCAGTGCACTTTCCGGTCAGATCGGGATGGGCCTCACACTGGCCTCGTACGCCTTCGCGGGCCTGATTGCCTTGAGTGCGCTGCCTTTTCGGTTCCTGGGTGGCCAGGGTGACCGCATTGGGCTGCTGGACTGGCCATTGGCCTTGCTGGGTGCCGGGTTTTCCGCCTATATCCTGATTTTCTTTGAGCGGATTTTTGTCACCAACGTCGGGTTTCCGCTGCCGATTGATTATCTGATGGGCGGCATTGCCATTTTGATGGTGGTGGAAGGCGCCCGCCGGACCATGGGTGAGGCCCTGCCCCTGATCGGTCTCATGGCCCTGCTCTACGCCACCCTGGGGCAATATCTGCCGGATGCCCTGGCCCACCGGGGATACGACGTGCTGCGCTTGATCGGGCACCTCTACCTGGGAACGGAGGGCATCTACGGCGTCGCGGTGGGTGTGGCAGCGACCTACGTCTACCACTTCGTCCTGTTCGGAGTGCTTGCTCAGGCATCCGGGCTCGGGCAGTTGTTCATTGATCTGGCCACGGTGCTGGCAGGTCGCTACTCCGGTGGGCCTGCGAAGGTCTCGGTGGTCTCATCCGGTTTCTTCGGCATGATTTCCGGCTCGCCGATCGCCAATACGGTGACGACGGGTGCGTTCACTATTCCGATGATGAAGCGCTATGGCTTCGGCAGTAAGTTTTCGGCGGCGACTGAGGCCGCGGCGTCTTGTGGTGGTCAAATCACGCCGCCGATCATGGGGGCGTCGGCCTTTGTGATGTCGGAGATGCTCGGCATCCCCTACAACGAGCTCATTCTTATTGCCGTGATTCCGGCAGCGTTCCATTACCTGGCCACCCTGTGCATGGTGCATTTCGAGGCGCGCAGACGGGGGCTAGCGGGTATACCGGCCGCGGATCGGCCGCGGTTTCTGGATGTCATGGCGAGCCGCTGGCATCAGGTCATTCCCATCGTTGTCATGGTGACCCTCTTGATGATGCGGTTTACGCCGTTTTTGGCGGCTTTCTGGGGCATCATCCTGACGGTTGTGTGCTCCTACATTCCTCTGGTTCTGCGGCCTCTTGGGTTTACCCGGCTCGATAACACGAGTGTACTGACGCCTCGGCGGCTGACGACGAGCCTTGAGGAGGGCGCGAAGCAGTCCATCGCCATCACCGCGGCCTGTGCCTGCGTGGGTTTTCTGCTGGGCGTGACCACGCTGACGGGGCTGGGTTTTAAATTCTCGGGCGCGATTGTGGAGATGGCCCACGCGACCGGGAGCTGGCTGGCGCCCCTGTTACCGTTTGGTCTGTTCAGTGAGTCGGGCCTCATCCTGTTCTCGGCGCTGTTGCTGGTGGCGGTTGCCTGCATTCTGATGGGCGCCGGTATTCCAACCACGCCGACCTATATCATCCTCGCCTCCATTGTGGCGCCCGCCCTTGATGAATTTGGTATCGCGTTGCTCGCCGCCCATTTCTTTGTTTTCTACTACGGCGTGCTGGCGGACGTGACACCGCCGGTGGCGCTGGCCGCGTATGCCGGTGCGGGTATATCAGGCTCCGACCCGATGCCGACTGGGGTGACGGCATTCCGATTGTCGATGGGTAAGGCGCTGGTGCCGTTGATGTTTATGTACGCGCCGAGCCTGCTATTCCTCGATTTCAGCTGGGTGGAGTTCAGCGTGGCGATGTTCAGCGGTGTGCTGTGCATTGTGGCGTTGTCGGCAGCCTATATCGGTTACTTCGCCGCGCCGATTCGCCGCTGGGAGGTCTATCTGCTCACCGTGCTCGGTCTCACCCTGGTTGGTAACAACCCCTGGGTGGTGGCGGTCTGTAGCGCGGTGGTGATCGGGCTGCTGGCACGCAATCGGTTGAAAGTGAACGAAGAGGGCCAGCCGAGCGCGGCGGCTGGATAAACGGGGCATGCGATGACAAAACAGGACTATACGGTTCCGGCGCTGCGACGCGGGCTCGATATTCTTGAGTTGTTTGGCCGCGAGCAGTACCGGCTGAGTCAGAATGAGATTGCGGAGGGGCTGGGACTGCCCGTTCATTCCGTTTATCGGTTCGTGCAGACGTTGCTTGCCGGCGGGTATCTGGAGCGGAGCCGCGATGGGCGCTACGCCCTGGGTAGCCGAATGGTTGCTCAGGGGTTTAGCTATTTCTCAAGCCGTGATTTGGTGGAAATCGCGGCAGAGCCGGTGAGTGATCTGTGCGCGCGCACGTCCTTGTCCTCGCATCTGTCCATCCGCGAGGAGCGGGATGTGCTGTATATCTACCGGGCGCTCGCTCAGCAACGTGTGGCGGTTAACGTGCCGGTCGGGACGCGCCTGCCCTGTCATACCACGGCGATGGGACGGGCGCTGCTCAGCGGTGTCGACACGCAGACGCTCAAGATGCTCTATGCCCATCAGAATCTGGACGGCTATGCAGCGCCATCACCCAGTACCTTCCCACAGCTCATCGACATGATTGCTGAGGAATCGGATCGAGGGTGGCACACCAGTGGCTCGGATGAGTCGACGGCTGTTGCGGTGCCGGTTCGCAATCCGGTGGGAGACGTGGTGGCGGCCATTAATGTGGCTGGACCAGATCCGGTGATGCATCGCCCTGGCATGTTTGAAGAACTGGCCACGGAGTTGACGGCGTCAGCCCGCGTCATTGGCAATCAGCTCAGTAATTGACGCGTTATCCGGACAAAAAAAAGCCGACGTTAGCGTCGGCCAAGAGGAGGAGAGTCGGTAGCAGGGTTGCCCCTGCGAACTATCGATAATCCTAGGGATTTCTCGGCAGGGGCGGAATAGCGCTCCAGGATGATCGCCTGTGCTCATCAGTCACGAATGTTGCCGCGCATTGTCAGGCTGGCTGTTGTAGCCCGGCGATTAGGTGCCGCGTATTGCTGGCCAGACTGTCGTAGTGATAACCGCCTTCCTGAATGACCACGGTAGGTAAATCCAGACCGGCCACGCGGGCGCCAAGTTGCTGTATGTCCTCGGCCCCGACGCCAATCTTGGCCTGCGGGTCTTCGTGGTAGATGTCAAAGCCGTTCGAGAAGACCAGGGCATCCGGAGCAAAGAGACGAATGGCCGCGAGCGCCTGATCGAGCGCGGCAGAGAAGTCAGTGGCATCAGCGCCATGCGGTAAGGGCATGTTGATGTTGTAACCAAAACCCTGCCCCTCACCGCGCTCGTCCTCAAAGCCGCTGACCACTGGGTAGAAATTGGTCGGGTCTCCGTGAATGGAGAGGTAGAGCACATCCTGACGCTGATAAAAGATCTCTTGAATGCCCTGGCCGTGATGTACATCGGTATCCAGCACCACAACCCGGTCAAACCGCTGACGCAGGTGCTCTGCGGCAATGGCGGCATTGTTGAGGTAGCAAAAACCGCCGGCCGCGTCGACGCGGGCATGGTGTCCTGGCGGACGGCACAGGGCGAAGCTCATGGATTCTCCGGCCAGGATATCCTCGGCCGCGTTAACGGCGCCTTGTGCCGACCAGTAAGCCGCTTCCCAGGTATGCGCGCCGACAGGGCAGCTTCCATCCGCCAGATAGCGCGCTGCTTCCGCGAGGATGCCCCGGAGTGGATTGGGTGAGCGCACAAAAATATTGGAGAGCACTTCGTCACCCCAGTCATCGGGCATGCTTGTCCAGCGTGCGTGGCAGTTCTCCAGAAACCGGAGGTAGCCGAGATCATGGACGGCGCTGATCGGGCGAATGCCATGATCGGCGACCGGCGCCATCGCAACGCCAGACGCTTCCAGGCCTGATCGGATATGGCCTGTGCGCTCGGGGATCTCCTGGGGTGCGCGCATTTGCCCACGCGTGAAGTAAGTGCGTGGATGATGCAGATCCTGACGGCTGTCGAAATACGCTTTCACGGCAAACGGCCTCCCCTCGAACACGTCTATGATTCAGTGATCGCCGGAGGATATCAGAGTGGACGGGGAAAGGGATTGGCGCGCCCGACAGGAGTCGAACCTGTGACCTTCGGCTTCGGAGGCCGACGCTCTATCCAGCTGAGCTACGGGCGCGTCGACTCGAGAGTGTACCGACAAGCGTTGAGCGGTCATAGTCCCATTTTACGCACAACACAAACTGGCTATACTTTGGTAGCCATAAAAAACGGATGAGAGGGACAGGCCGTGAGCGCCGATTCGGATAGCACTTTCCTGCGTAACTTCGCCCTGGTGATCGGCCTGTTAGTCGGTGTCACCATTTTATTGCTGATTGTCGTCAACACCTTCTCCGGCGGCGATGATGCCGAGCGGCAGGCGCTGGCTCAGGAGCGCGCGGAACGCAATCTGGCGCCAGACTATGCGGTGCGCCTGAGTGGCGAGCCAGCGCCAGCGGTGGCCTCGGGCGAAGCGGAAGCCGAGGCGCAGGGCGGCGTCACGGAAGTGCGTAGCGGCGAGCAGGTAACCCAAGCCGTCTGCATTGCCTGTCATCAGGGGAATTTCCAGAACGCGCCGGGTATTGGCGATCAGGACGGCTGGGGTGAGCGCATCGGCAAGGGCTGGGAGACACTGACGACCCATGTCTCAGAAGGCTACGGCAACATGCCGGCGCAGGGTGGTGCCGCTACCGAAGAAGAAATTCGGGCCGCCATCGAATACATGATTGAGGACGAGACGGGTCTCGAAATCCCGGAGTCCTGAGTCAGGCCGCCTTGCCGCCTCCCAGAAGGGTGTGCTCGGCGTGTTCCAACGCTTCGGGGGTTCCGTAGAGCACCAGCACGTCGCCCTCTCTTAGAACGGTGTCCGGGTCGGGTTGTGGCCCTCTGATGCCACCCCGTCGCACGGCGGTCACCCGAACACCCCGTTTTTCGAGATCCAGCTCGGCAATCCGCTCGCCGATCGCACGCGCGCTCCCGCTTAAGGTGACGGCATGGAGCTGCTCGCGGAAGCGATCGGATTTCTCCATATCGATCCGCTCAGCTCCGTGGAAGTAGCCGCGCAGCAGGCGATAACGGTCACCCCGGACATCGCGCACATAGCGGTAGACCCGAGCCATTGGGACGCCGAGCAGTGCCAGAACGTGGGAGGCGAGCATCAGGCTGGCTTCAAGCACCTCGGGAACCACCGCCGTGGCGCCGGCTTCCTGAAAGCGCTCGATCCACCGGTCGTCCCGGGCGCGGGCAAGAACCGGCAAATCGGGTCGCTCCGTGCGTGTGTGTTCGAGCACCTTGATGGTGAGTTGTGGGTCGTCAAAGCTCAAAACCAGCATTCGCGCGCGGTCCAGCCCGGCCGCCTGCAGGATCTCTCGGCGCTCGACGTCTCCGTAACTGACCGGCTCACCAGCGCTTCGGGCTTCCTGGACACGCTGCGGATCCAGGTCGAGGGCCACAAACCCGATCCCCTCCTCATCCAGGAGCCGCGCGATATTCTGACCGGTGCGCCCGTAGCCACAAATGATGACGTGGTGATCCAGCGGGTTGGCGAGCTGGGTCACATCCGAGGCGGCGCTTGCGTGATCGATCGGGTTGGTGGGAGCGCCGCCGAGCCACTCGCTTAACTGGGCGTTGTGCCGAATCAGCAAAGGCGCGGCGATCATGCTGATGACCACCGCGGCCAGCACGTACTGGCTGGTGGCCGTGTCCATCAGCCCGGCACTGAGGGACAGGGCGATCAGCGCAAAGCCAAACTCTCCGCCATTGGCCAGAATAACGGCGGTGCGCGTGGCATCCAGTGGCCCATCCACGGTGCGGGCAATGCCGTAGATCAGCAGGCCCTTGAAGACCATCATGCCAACGGCAATCAGTAACACCCAATGGGCCCCGGTCATGAGCGCCGGGAGATCGATGACCATGCCGACCGTGATAAAGAAAAAGCCGAGTAAGACGTCTCGAAAAGGCCGAATGTCGGCATCGATTTGGTGCCGATACTCGGTTTCACCGAGCATGATCCCGGCCAGGAACGCCCCCAACGCCAGGGAGAGGCCGGCCAGATGGGTCGCCCAGGCGGCAGCGATCGCAATCAGTAATACCGTTAACGTGAACAGTTCGTTAGAGCGGGCGCCGGCCACCTCATGGAAGACGGGGCGCAGGGCTTTGCGCCCCACCCAGACCATGACTGAAAACACCGCGATGCCCTTCAAAAGCGCCAGGCCAAGCTCACTGGCCAGCGAGTTATCGCTGCTGCCCGCCAGAATGGGTATGGCAATGAGAAGGGGAACCACCGCCAGATCCTGAAAGAGCAGTACGCCGACGGCACGACGGCCATGGCGGGTGTGGATTTCCAGCTGCTCGGTCAGTTGTTTGGTGACGATTGCAGTGGAAGACAAAGCGAGCGCACCGCCCAGCACCAGCGCGACGCCGATGTCGCCGGTCAACCATGCGGCGATGGCGCCGAAGACGAGCAGAGAAAGAGTGACTTGCAGAGACCCAAGCACTCCCACGGCCCAGCGCATGGCATGCAGCTGCGGAAAGGAGAACTCCAAGCCGATGGTGAACAGGAGAAAGACCACACCAAACTCGGCCAGCAAGTGTGTGCCCGCCGTTTCCTCAATCAGGCCAAGGGCGCTGGGTCCGATCGCCACACCGACGACGAGGTAACCAATGATCGGCGGCAGTGAGAGTCGCCGGAAAACGGCCACCACCACAACCGAAGCCGCCAGGAGGATAAGGATGCTGTGCAGGCCCTCCATGGTTGTCTCTGGTCCCTCCTGTTGCTAGGCGTAGCGCCCAAGGGTCAGCCCCTCGAGCGCGATGGCGGGTGTTTTCCCGTCAATCAGATCCGCGACGACGCGACCGGCCCCAGCAGCAAAAGTCCAGCCAAGGTGTCCCGCGCCCGTGTTCAGATAACAACCCGGGACACCACTTTCGCCGAGAATGGGGGGGCCGTCCATACTCATGGGGCGCAGACAGGCCCATTGGTCCGCCTCAGCGGGATCGATCTGCGCGGCGAGGCGCGGGAAATTCGCAAGCCCCTGGCGTATGACAGCCGCCACTCGTCGGGGCCGCACAGTGGTGTCATAGCCCGTGAACTCGGCGGTGCCGGCAATGCGCAGCTGATCGCCCAGTCGGGTAATCACCACTTTGCGGCCATCGTCGATAATGGGTAGCCGGGGGGCACCCTCGAGGTCGCTGACATCAAGCGTTGCTGAATAGCCCTTCACCGGCCGGATCGGCAGTCGAATGCCAAGCTGTTTCGCGAGCTGTGGGGCTTCAGCGCCCGTGGCCAGGACAAAGGCATCGGCTTTAAGGCGTGAGCGATCGGTTTCCACCTCGGTGAGCCGCCCACGCGCACAGTGGAGCTGCTGAATGGTCTCGCCGAGGCGCAGCTCAAGTCCCCGTTGTACGGCGATCTGTCCCAGGCGCTGGCAGAACAGTCGCGCATCCCCGCTGGCGTCGTCGGGATAGAAAATCCCGCCGCTCAGGCTCTCGCGGATATCGGCGAGAGCGGGCTCCCGTGTTACGAGGCCGGCGGCATCGAGCGTTTCGTGACGCACCCCGACCTCGGCCATGAGCGCCGTATCTGCTTTGGCGGTCTCGAGCGCCTCCGGCGTGTGGAAGATTTTGAGTATCCCCTCGTGGCTTTGGGTGAAATCGAGCGGTACCTGCGCCTCGAGTTCGCGCATCAGGCGGAGGCTGTAGGTGGCCAGCCGCGCATTGACCTGGGTATTGCGGGCATGGTGATGGGCCTGGCTGTAGCGCAAAAACCCCAGGCCCCAGCGCGCCATACGGGGTATCTCGCTTGGCCGCAGCAGCAGGGGGGAGTCTTCCCGTCCAATCCAGCGCAGCAACTGCCCGATCGCCCGGGGTGTATTCCATGGCTCTGTATGACTGGCGTGCAGCATGGCGCCGTTGGCGTGGCTCGCTTCTGCGGCCAGCTCCGTGGCGCGGTCAACTAACGTGACCTCGTGGCCGGCATCGAGCAGATACCAGGCCGTCGTTACGCCAACCAATCCGCCACCCAAGACTGTGACCTGCACGAAGGCTCCTATCCTGTATTCAGCTGATAGCCTTGCAGATATCGGGCCGATCAGGCCACCCCGCGGGCTCAACCCACGGTTTTACGGTAGCCAAGGGCCTCCGCAATGTGGCGTTCGCGGATGGTGTCGCTGCCCTCCAGATCGGCGATTGTTCGTGCAAGACGGCGACAGCGGTGCCAGGCCCGGGCCGAGAGCGCGAAGTGCTCTGTGGCGTGACGAAGCACGGACTGGCCTTGCGGATCCAGTGCGCTATGTCGCTCCAGTTCATCACCGACCAGCCCCGCAGCGGCTTTGCCATAGGCGTCCTGCTGGTGACGTCGGGTCGTTGCGACCCGTGCTGCGACCGTCGCGGTGCACTCACCCGGGGCGCACGCTTCGAGTTCGGTGGGGGGCAGGCGCGGGACATCAACCTGCATATCAAATCGATCGAGTAACGGCCCGCTGATGCGGTTCTGGTACTGCCGCACCTGATTCGGGGTGCATCGGCAATCCGTGTGCTGCTCGCCCAAGTAGCCGCAGGGGCAGGGGTTCATGGCCGCCACGAGCTGGAAGCGGGCGGGGAAACGCAGCTGTGTGCCGACACGGGCGACGTGGATCTCGCCGGTCTCCAGGGGTTCTCGCAGCGCTTCCAGCGCGTCCCGAGGGAATTCCGGGAGCTCGTCAAGGAAAAGGACGCCGTGGTGCGCCAAGGAAATCTCACCGGGACGCGGAGGCCGGCCCCCGCCAGTAAGTGCGCGGGACGAGGCGGTGTGATGGGGCTGACGAAACGGGCGCTGACCCCATGCAGTGGCATCGATCCGCCCTTTGGCAACGGAGTGAATGGCCGCTGATTCCAGTGCCTCGTGGTTTGTCATCGGGGGTAGCAGGCCCGGCAGCCGGGCAGCGAGCATGCTCTTGCCGCTACCGGGTGGGCCGCAGAACAGCAGGCTGTGCCCACCCGCGGCGGCGATTTCCAGTGCGCGGCGGGCTCGATGTTGGCCACGCACCTCGGCCAGATCAGGGCTGTTGGGGCGCTGCGCACCCGTTGAGGGCGCCGTCACAGGGACCAGTGAGGGAGAGGCGCGCAGATGCGCACAGACATCGAGCAAGTGCGCGGCGGCATAAACCCGGGCACCGCCCAACGCCGCCTCCTCGCCATTGTCCGCGGCCACAACGAGCCACTCGCTGGCCTGAGTGCACTGCACGGCAACGGGTAGCGTGCCTGGGACCGGACGCAGGGCACCGGAGAGGGCCAGTTCGGCGCTGAAGACGCCGCCCTGGAGTGAGGCTGGTTTAAGTTGCCCTGAGGCGGCCAGAATGCCGAGCGCAATCGCCAGGTCGAAGCGAGCGCCGTCTTTTGGCAAGTCTGCTGGTGACAGGTTGACGGTGATACGCCGACGAGGAAATTCGAAACCGCTGGTCGTCAACGCGCCGCGGACGCGGTCCCGCGCTTCCCGCAAGGCCGTGTTGGGTAGCCCCACGATCGAGAAAGACGGTAGGCCGCCGCCGAGGTGAACCTCGACGTCAACCGACGGGGCGTCGATACCCAGGGCGGCACGCGCCCGAACCATGGCCAGTGACAAACCTGCGCGCTCCTTTCTGCATGGCAGGTCATTGGGTCACCGGCGAGGGTTTACTCGCTCTTGGGGGTGTCCTCCGCGCCTGCCTCGCCGCCTTCGAGTGTGGCCACACGCGCCTCGAGCGCTTCCAGCCGCTCCCGGGTACGTGCCAGCACTTTTGCCTGGGCGTCGAATTCTTCGCGGGTCACCAGCTCCATGTGGTTGAAGGCACTCTGCAGGGCGACCCGGGCGTTTTTCTCGACTTCCTGTTGAAAGTCTCGGACACCGGCCGGGAGGCCTTCTGCGAATCGCTTCGCCATTTCGTCAAATTGTTTCGGGTCGAGCATGCGCGAGTCCTCCGTTAATCGGTCTCCAAGTTTAATGGGGTCAGTCGGCGAACCCAAACGTTCTTTTGCACCGTATTGGTGCTGAGCTCACCCGCCTGGCGCACAAACACTGTGCGGATGGTTTTGCGCTGCACTGATTCGAGTCGCTCTGCGAACTGGCACGGTCCCTGCATTAGACAAGGCGGGTATTTACCGTCCACGGGCCTGGAGCCAACGCTCCAAGCCCCAATGGGAGATCAGCCATGAAGCTAATCACAGCGATCATCAAGCCGTTCAAGCTCGATGACGTCCGGGAATCGCTCTCGGACATCGGGGTTCAGGGCGTCACTGTTACCGAGGTCAAGGGGTTTGGCCGCCAGAAAGGCCATACCGAGCTTTACCGCGGAGCGGAATACGTCGTCGATTTCCTCCCCAAGATGAAAGTGGAGGTCGTGCTCGACGATGAGCTTGTCGAGCGTGCTGCCGATGCCATCAGCAAGGCCGCCAACACCGGCAAGATCGGTGACGGCAAGATTTTCGTTTCACCGGTGGAGCAGGCGATTCGCATCCGTACCGGCGAGACGGATAAAGACGCACTCTGAAGAATCACTGGGAGTCTGAAAAATGTCTGCAGAATTTAACGAACTAGCCTACGCGCTGGACACCTTTTACTTCCTCATTTCGGGCGCCCTGGTCATGTGGATGGCGGCGGGGTTCACCATGCTCGAGTCGGGCCTCGTGCGCTCGAAAAACACCACGGAAATTCTGACCAAGAACGTCTCTCTGTATGCCATTGCCTGCATCATGTACATGCTAATGGGCTACAACATCATGTATGGCGGGGGCGTGAGCGCGCTGATTCCGTCCTTTGGCGGGGTGCTGGGTGCAGCTGATAACGCCGCAGCGGATATTGCGGGCGGCAGCGACGCCTATTACTCCAACATCTCGGATTTCTTTTTCCAGGTCGTGTTTGTGGCAACGGCGATGTCCATCATCTCCGGTGCCGTAGCCGAGCGGATGAAGCTCTGGGCGTTCCTGCTATTCACGGTGATCCTCACGGGCGTGATTTACCCCATCCAGGGCTTCTGGAGCTGGGGCGGCGGCTTCCTGGCGGAGGTCGGCTACTCTGATTACGCCGGTTCGGGCATCGTCCACATGTTCGGTGCAGCCGCGGCGCTGGCAGCGGTCATCGTGCTGGGTCCCCGCAAGGGCAAGTACGGCCCGAATGGCGAAGTAAAGCCGATCCCGGGCACCAACATGCCGTTGGCCACGCTGGGTGTGTTCATCCTGTGGCTGGGCTGGTTCGGGTTCAATGGCGGCTCGGAGCTCAAGCTGTCTGATGTGGATTCGGCCAACGCCGTGGCACTCGTCTTTGCCAACACGAATCTCGCCGCCGCAGGCGGTGTGGTTGCGGCACTGATCACCGCTCGGCTCATGTTTGGCAAGGCGGATCTGACGATGGCGCTGAATGGCGGTATCGCCGGTCTGGTGGCTATCACGGCCGGCCCGAACGTCCCCAGCCTGCTGGTGGCAAGCCTGATCGGTGCGGTCGGTGGTGTGCTGGTCGTGTTCTCCATCGTGGGTCTCGACAAGCTGAAGCTGGATGATCCGGTGGGTGCTATTTCAGCCCACGGTACGGCGGGTATCTGGGGTGTGCTGGCTGTCCCTCTCTGGTCCGACGGTGCCAGCTTTGGTCCGCAGATCATCGGGATCGTCTCGATCTTTGCCTGGACCTTTGTGGTCAGCTTGATCCTCTGGACCATCCTGAAGGCGGTCATGGGCATCCGTGTGACCGAGGAAGAGGAAGAAACGGGTCTGGACATCACGGAGTGCGGTGTCGAGGCGTATCCGGAGTTTACCCGGACGCAGTAAGGGGAATCGCCATCCCCGCACGCAACGGGCGCCCTCGGGCGCCCGTTTTTTATGGGGCCGCCCGCCTGGGTTAGACTCCCGCGCCACAGGATCAAGAGGAACAGGTCATGAACGTTGGTATGGTTGGGTTGGGAGTGATGGGCGCAGCGATGGCCCGGCACCTGTCGAGAGCGGGTCTTCTGACCAGCGTCTGGAATCGCACGCCGGCCCGGGCGGCCTCCCTCGCGGAAGATCTCGGGGTCATGCAAGCCAATGATCTCCCGGACCTTGCGCATCAGTGTGAGGTCATTCTGATTTGTGTCAGTGCGGATGAGGATGTGCGTGAAGTGACTGAGGCGCTGCGCCCGGCGCTGGGCCCTGGGCATGTTCTCGTGGATACCTCCACCATCGGTGTGGATACCGCCGAGGCGCTTGCTGAACAGGTGGCCGCAGTGGGGGCTGCCTTTGTGGACGCGCCGGTGACCGGCGGTGCCGAGGGGGCTGAGGCCGGCACCCTGCAGATCATGACCGGTGGTGATGAAGCGGCGGTCGAGCGGGTTCGCCCGGCGCTTCTGGCCTTCGGCAGCCATGTCACGCACCTGGGGCCTGTGGGGTATGGTCAGCGCGCCAAGGCGGTGAACCAAGTGCTCGCGGCGGGTATGGTCCAGGCCATCAGCGAGGCCCTCGCCTTTGCTGATGCAAGCGGCCTCGATGCTGAACAGCTCCTGCCGGTGTTGTCGGGTGGCGCCGCTGGCAGCCGGCTACTGGAGCGCCGCGGTGCCCGCATACTGGCCCGCGATTTTGAGCCAGGCTTTCGCATGGCACTGCACCACAAGGACCTGCATTTATGCCGTCGGCTGTTGCAGTCGCTGGATGTCAACTTGCCGCTCGTGGAGATGACGCTTAAGCACTACGACCGCCTGATGGCGCAGGGGCATGGCGACGAGGACATGTCGGCGCTTTACCGCCTCAAGCGCGAGCTGTTCGAGACGGGCAATCGCAAGAGTCTTTAACCGCCGCCTCCGCGCAGCAGGATGGCATCAATGGCCTGGCCCGCCATGCGCTGGCGGACGGTGTTGACGTTTTCAAGGCTACTGAATGGCCCGATGCGCACGCGATGCCAGGTTTCGCCGCCGGGCAATTCAACCGTCTGTATACGGGCCTCGATACCGAGCAGGGCCAGGTTGGCGCGCAATGCATCGGCATCATCCGCCTGGCGGAATGAGCCCGCCTGTAACAGGTAGCGCTCGGTGTCACCCGCCGGTGCGGAGTCGCTCGCGTCTTGATCAGCCGCTGGTCCATCCTGTTCACGCAGGGATGGGAGCGCACCCGCGTTGTCCACGGCGCCGGATTCTTGTGTCGCCACTTCCACCTCCTGCTCACTCAGCAGGCGGTAGAACTCAAAACGCGGGCCATCGTCTTCGGCTGATGCGCTCGCCGGTTCGTTGCTGGGGTTTTTGGCATCCGTGTCAGGTGTCTCTGGCCGGGTGTGCTCCAGATGCACCATCAGGGCAACGAAAAGCCCCATGACCAGACCACTGGCCCAGCCGATCATGAGCAGACGCCGGGCGTTGACCGGCTTTTTCGGCCGCCGCGCCTGGCCGCCGCTGGATGCCCGCTTTCGAGGCGGCGTTTTGTCTGCCATGGCCTACATTGCCTCCGGGGCCGAGACGCCGAGGATCGCCAGTCCGTTGCGGATCACTTGTCGCGTGGCCGTGATCAGGGCGAGCCTGGCGTCCCGCAGTTGATCGTCTTCGACCAGAAAGGTGTGGGCGTTGTAGTAGGTATGGAACGCGCCCGCCAGTTCGCGCAGATACTGAGCGAGTTGATGAGGCTCATGGGTGTCCGCCGCCGAGTCGATCAACTCCGGATAGCGACCCAGCTCGTTAATCAGCGCCTGTTCGTGATCGGCGTCAAGCGTGTTGACGTGCGCTAATCCACGCTCGAGGTCATGCACCTGCCCGCGCTCCTGCATCTGACCGAGCACGCTGCAGATACGGGCATGCGCGTACTGGACGTAGTAGACCGGGTTGTCGTTGGACTGGGACTTGGCCAGATCAAGATCGAAATCCAGGTGCTGCTCAGGCCGGCGCATGACATAGAAAAACCGCGCGGCGTCATTTCCGACCTCTTCCCGCAGCGCCCGTAAGGTCACGAATTCACCCGAGCGCGTCGACATCTGCAGGCGTTCCTGGCCGCGGTAGAGGATAGCGAATTGCACCAGCCGAAAGATAAGCCGACTGGTGTCGTGATCGAAGGCCGCCAGGCTGGCGCGCACTCGGGCCATGTACCCGTGGTGATCTGCCCCGAAAACATCAATGGCGCGCTGAAAACCGCGTTCGAATTTATCAAGGTGGTAGGCAATGTCCGAGGCAAAGTAAGTGGCCTGGCCATCCGCCCGGCGCACCACCCGGTCTTTTTCGTCGCCATACTCGCTTGAGCGGAACCACTCGGCGCCCTCCGCCTCATAGAGCGCGCCGGCCTCACGCAGTCGTGCCAGTGCCCGGTCGACGGCGCCAGTCTCGACCAGCTGCGCTTCGCTGAACCAGCGATCGTAGTGCACGCCAAACGCCGCCAGGTCTTCTGCGATGTCGGCTGTAATGGCCTGAACAGCGGCCAGGCGAACCTCGTTATAGCGCGTCTCACCTAATTGCTCGCGGGCGCGATGGATCAGGGCATCGATGTAGCGCTCTTTGTCACCACCGGCATTGGCGTCGGCCGGCAGATCCGCCAGCAGCTCGCTGGCGCTGATCCGGTAGCGCTCTCCCTGTTTTGCCTCGAGGTCTCGGGCAATCGTGTGAATGTAGTCGCCGCGGTAGCCGTTGACCGGAAAGGGGATCGTTTCGCCCCGATGCTCGAGATAACGAACCAGGACGCTGGCGGTGAGGATGTGCATCTGCCGACCCGCGTCGTTGACGTAGTACTCCCGATGGACGCTTTGCCCCGCGGCTTCCAGTAGATTGCCTAGCGCGGCACCGAATGCGGCACCCCGGCCGTGCCCCACATGCAGCGGTCCCGTGGGATTGGCAGAGACAAACTCCAGCAGAATGCGCTCGGCATCGTTGCGTTGGCGGCGTCCGAAGTTCTGGCCCTCGTGATGGATGCGTGCGATGACCGCCGCCGCTGCATCCTGGGTCAGGAAAAAGTTGATGAACCCCGGACCTGCCACTTCCACCTTGGCGACATGGGGATGGGTGGGCATGCCTTCGACGAATGCCTGCGCCAGATCACGGGGCCGCTCACCGAATGGCTTGGCGAGCCGCATGGCGAGGTTGCTGGCGTAGTCGCCGTGGTCACTGCCCCGGCCTCGCTCGATCTGGACCTCGAGGTCAGCCGGACGGTCGGCGCCGTTGGCGGAACAGTATGACTGAAGGCCCTGACGCAGCAGTTCGGCGAGTTCTTCTTTCATGGATGGAAGGCGTGTCCGGATAGCGAAAGACGCTCCATTATCCGGTCTGACTCACGCTGTTCAAGCACCTACAGCATCTCGGCGGGATCGACATCAACCGACCACCGCACCCGTCGCGCCATGGGGAGTGCCGAGACGCCAGGCAGCCAGTCTGTTAACAGCGCCTGAAGCGTCCCGCGCTGATTGGCCTGGAGCATGAGTTGCGCTCGGTAGCGGCCGGCCCGGCGCTCCATCGGCGATGGGTAAGGCCCGAGCACTTCCACTGATGAGTCGGTCGGCAGCGTGGCTGCTGCGGCCTTCAGAAAGTTGAGGGGGGCTGTCTGGCCGGGTGCCTCGGCACGGATGAGCGCCATGGCCCGAGCGGGCGGCAGGCCGGCTGCCTCTCGCTCAGTGAGCGCAGCCTCGGCGAATGCGGGGTAACCCCCGTGAATCAGGGTCTGGAGTAACGGGTGCTCTGGCTGGTGGGTCTGGATGACCACCTCACCCGCCCGCTCGGCACGCCCGGCGCGACCGGCTACCTGGATAACCAGCTGCGCGAGCCGCTCCGGTGATCGGAAGTCCGCCCCGAACAGGCCCTGGTCTGCATTGATGATCGCGACCAGCGTGACCGCGGGTAGGTGATGGCCCTTGGCCAGCATTTGCGTGCCGAGCAGCAATTGGGCTTCACCGCGCTGGGCGGCGGCCATGTGCTGCTCAAACCGGCCGCGCTGCCGGGTGCTGTCGCGGTCGATGCGCACCATCGGCGTATCGGGTAGGGCTGTCTGTAACGCGCCTTCGATGCGCTCTGTGCCCAGTCCGAGAGGGCGTAGGTCCACGCTGTTGCAGCTGGGGCAGACCGCTGGCACTGGGGTTTCGCGGTCACAGTGGTGGCAGTGCAGCCGTGAGCGGCCACGGTGGTAGGTGTAACGGGCATCACACCGATCACATTCAGCCAGCCACCCGCATTCATGGCAGATCAGCGTGGGGGAAAAGCCGCGGCGATTCAGAAACAAAAGCACCTGTCCGTCGTTATCCAGATGCTGTCGCACCGTGCTGAGCAATGGCGCCGATAGCCCCTCGGTTGTGGGCTGGCCGCGCATGTCGAGCAGCCGCAGTTGCGGTGGCCGGGCATTGCCCGCCCGCTCAGTCAGGCGGTAATGGGTGTAGCGCCCCGCTCGGGCGTTCGCCAGGCTCTCGAGTGAGGGTGTTGCGGTCCCCATGGCGATGGGGCATTCCAAGCGGTGCGCACGCATCACCGCGAGATCCCGAGCGGAATAACGAAAGCCCTCCTGCTGTTTGAGCGAGGCGTCGTGTTCTTCATCAACAATGATTAGTCCGGGCCGGCGAAGCGGAGCGAACACGGCGGAGCGCGTTCCGATGATGACATCGGCGGCGCCGCTGCCGGCTGCCAGCCAGGCGTTCAGGCGTTCGCCATCCGCCAGACCGGAGTGAAGGACGGCGATCTTTGCACTGAGCCGGGCCTGAAACCGTGAGACCAGCTGAGGGGTCAACCCGATTTCCGGCACAATGACCAGCGATTGCAGGCCCATCGCCGTCGCCCGGGCAATGGCATCGAGATACACCTCGGTCTTGCCGCTACCGGTCACGCCGTCCACGAGGGTCACCTGATGGCCAGCACCGGGCTGGAGGGCGGAGGTGGCCTGGGCTTGCTCGGGGTTTAACGCGGGTGCCCCCTCCGTCCCACGACCGGTGATCAGCCCGTAGTCCGCCCGTTCCACGGCTGTTGCATACCCACGCTCCACCAAGCGCTGCAGCGCACCTCGGGCATCCCCGCCCAACCCGGCGAGCTGGCCGGCCGGTAAGTCATCCGTGCTGCGCAGGGCGTCCAGCAGCGCAGCCTGACGCGGTGCACGGCGTCGCAGGGCCTCGATGTCCGCCTCGTCGCCGGCCGGGGTCAGCTGCCAGCGCGTCTCGCTGGCTGGCTCGGCGGGATAACCCTGGCGTAGCCGGGCGGGCAGTGCGGTGGCGATGCAATCGCCAATGGGGTGGTGATAGTAGCGCGCGCTCCAGCTAATCAGCCCGAGCAGTTCGGAATCGAGCAGGGGCTGGAGATCAAGGACCTGGGTGATTTGCCGCAGGCGATGTCCAGCGAGCCCGGGATCGCGCGGTGGTCCGGTCACCATACCGACCATCTGCCGGCGCCCCAGGGGGACGCGCACCCGCGCACCGACGACCGGTGGGGTGTCTGTCTCCGGGGGCAGGTAGTCCAGCGATCGGGGAAAGGGGCCAGAAACGGCAACGGGTATCGTCTGCGCCATGGGGGGGATTGTTGGCTTCGGTTGAGGTACGCGCAAGTCTGAAGGGACAGACTGCTAGACTAGCGCAATGCAGCGTGAGTCAGATCCAGAGGCGACTGGGGCAATGGCGGAGGCGGTGTGGCAGTTCACCTTGTCGCTCTATGACCAGCCGGGTGTTGCGTCGGCCTGCCTCTCGCTCCAGGCCCGCCGAGGCGTTGGTGTGAGCGCGTTGCTGGCGCTCATCGGGCTCGCGGCGGCGGGTCGCCCGGCGTTGGAGAAAAACGCCATGGAGGCGACGCTGGCGCGGGCCGAACACTTTCAGCAGGCGGTGATTGAGCCGCTGCGCGCGGCGCGTCGGGGCGTTCGCGGCGCCATGGCACCGGCCATTGAGGCTGACGCGCATGCGCTGCGTCATGATTTGCAGGCCAGGGAGATTGAGGCTGAGCGGTTACAGCAACAATTGCTGGTGGCGGACTACGCCGCCAGCGGTCTGTCTGAGCTGCCCTGGACAGAGGCCGTCCGCCTCAACGCCTTGGTTTATCTGGCCGGCAAAAATGCATCGGCCTCATCCGAGGATGAGGCCGATCTTGAGCAGATTCTGGCGCCATTACTGAATGGCGCCGTTGGCCGACCTGAACCTCAGCGCAACTGAATCCCGCCGCCTGGCACGCCGCCACCCGGTGCGCCGCCACCACCGCCAGGCATGCCGCCACCGCCCATCTGATCGGGCGTCATGATGCGCGAGGCCTGTTCACGCTGCATTTCCTTGAGCTGCTCCATGGTCTGCTCAAGCGCCGTGTGAGCAGCCTCCGGGAAGGCCGCCAGCGCCTCCTCCAGTGTGGCGACCTCTAGCTCGAAGTTGAGCGGCAGGGCGCCAGCTGGTGTCATGACCTGGGTGGAGCCAACGAACAGCACCGAACGGCTGCTATCCGGCTGGCCATCCTGCGTGACGGGGGTCAGGCGCTGGATGCTGCCGACTCGACGGTCGGTGAAGTTCTCTTCCTGATACAGCCCATCGCTATCCAGGTTGAGCTGCTCGAGGATCTGCTGTTTCTCGGGATCGCTCATGTTGACTCCTGTCGGACTTACAGCCCTTTAACTGCCTGTACCATGCCGCTGGCCACCTTCTGACCATCGCCGAACACCATGCGGGTGTTGTCGCCGACGAACAGCGCGTTCTCGACACCGGAGAAGCCGGCGCCACGCCCGCGTTTGATGACCAGCACGTTCTCCGCCTCATCAACATTGAGAATCGGCATCCCGTAGATCGGGCTGGCGGCATCATCACGGGCAGCCGGATTGACCACGTCGTTGGCACCAATCACCACGGCAACGTCCGTCATCGCGAACTCTTCGTTGATGTCTTCCATGTCGTAGATCATGTCGTATGGCACGCCGGCCTCGGCCAGCAGCACGTTCATGTGCCCGGGCATACGCCCTGCCACCGGGTGGATGGCGAACTTCACTTCAACGCCGCGATCCTGCAGCAGCTCAACGAGCTCCCACATCTTGTGCTGAGCCTGGGCAACCGCCATGCCGTAGCCCGGCACGATGATGACGCGCTCGGCATAGGCCATCATGATGCCCGCATCCTCGGCGCTGACGTCTTTCATCTCGCCCTCGAGGGCCTCACTCGCGCTCTGCGTGTCGGCACCGAAGCCGGCGAACAGGACGTTGGTGATGGAGCGGTTCATGGCCTTGGCCATGAGCTGGGTGAGCAGTGTGCCTGCGGCACCCACCACGGTACCGGCGATGATCATGGCCGGGTTGCCGATGGCATAGCCCTCAAAGCCGACCGCAAGTCCGGTCAATGCGTTGAAAAGGGAAATGATGACCGGCATGTCCGCGCCGCCAATGGGGACTGCGACAAAGACGCCGAACAGCAAGCCCAGGGCAAAGAAGAGGGTCACCACCAAGATGCTGTCGGTAAAGAACGTCATGATGCCAAAGACGATGGCCAGCACGAACACCAGGAGGTTCACGTACTTCTGACCCGGCACCAGGCTGTTACGCTTCATGCGCCCGTCAAGCTTCGCCCAGGCGATGAGTGAGCCCGAGAATGCGACGGTGCCGATCAGCGCGCCAAGAATAGCGAGTATGGCCACGTCTGCCCCGAGCGCGCTGGCGATGTTGGCACTGCCCGCACCCTCGGCTCGCAGCGCCGCCTCGGCAGCCGCCATGCTGATCCCCGCATCGGAGGCGAGGGCCTGTGCCTGTGATTGCAGGCCTTCAGGCAGCATGCGCAGTGCCCGCAGCATCTCGACACCGGCGATCGCCGCGGCCGCGCCGCCGCCCATGCCATTGTAGAGCGCGACCATCTGTGGCATTTCGGTCATCGCCACACGACGACCTGACCACCACGCCAGACCGCCGGCCACGGCAATGCCAATGACGATGAGAATGGTGTTTGTGAGCCCCTGCACCGCGGGGTGCAGGAAGGTGACGAGTGTGGCGAGCACCATGCCGACACCGGCCCAGACGATGCCTCGACGGGCGGTTTTCGGCGAGCTCATCGCCTTCAGCCCGAGGATGAACAGGACCGCGGCAATGAGATAACTCAGTTGGACGATGAAATTCATTCCTGCGCCCCCTTCTTCTGCTCATCCTTGCTCTTGAACATCTCGAGCATCCGTTCGGTGACGACATAACCGCCGACGGCATTACCAGCCGCGAGGATGACGGCAATAAAGCCGACGATCTGCTCCGCCGTGCTCTCGGCGTGCCCGAGGACCACCATGGCGCCGACCACGACGATGCCGTGAACGAAGTTCGAGCCAGACATGAGCGGCGTATGCAGGATCACGGGCACCCGGCTGATCACCTCGAAGCCGGCGAAGCCCGCCAGCATGAAAATATAGATTGCGACAAAGCCTTCAATCGCCATTACTTGTCTCCTTCCATGCGCTCACGGGTAGGCGCATGACGAACGTCGCCCTCATGGGTCAGGCAGCTCTCGGCGATCACCTGATCGTCCCAGTCGAGGTGCAGTTCCCCATCCTTGATCAACAGATCCAGCAGATTACGGAGGTTACGCGCGTACATCTCGCTGGCATGCGTGGCGGCCATGCTGGGAATGTTCTTCGGCCCGGCGATGATGACACCGCCGTGCTCGACGTCCTTGCCGGCCTCGGTGAGTTCGCAGTTGCCGCCTGTCTCGGCGGCCATATCCACAATGACCGCGCCGGGTTTCATGCGCTCGACTGTGGCCTTGTCAATAAGCTTCGGCGCCGGGCGGCCGGGGATCGCTGCGGTGGTGACCACGGCATCAGCCTGAGCAATGTGCTGTGCCAGGACTTCGGCTTGCTTGGCCTTTTCCTCGTCGGTGAGCTCACGGGCATAACCGCCTTCGCCTTCCGCGCTGACGCCCGTATCGATGAACTTACCCCCAAGGGATTCGACCTGCTCCTTGGTGGCCGAACGGACATCGTAGGCCTCAACAATGGCGCCAAGCCGCTTGGCCGTGGCAATCGCCTGGAGCCCGGCAACACCCGCGCCGATGACCACGACACGCGCGGGGCGCACCGTGCCGGCGGCCGTGGTGAGCATCGGGAAGAGCTTCGGGCTTAGATGGGCGGCGAGCAGCGCGCATTTATAGCCGCCCAGGTTGGCCTGCGAGGACAGGGCGTCGATGCCCTGGGCCCGGGTAATGCGGGGGACCAGTTCAAGCGCAAAGCTGGTCACCTTGCGTTTGCACAGGTTGCGAATGCGGCTATCGCCCTCGTGCGGTGTCATAAAGCCCATGACGATACTGCCCTCGGGCAGCTTGCCGGCCTCTTCGACTGAGGGTGGCTGGACGCGCAGGATGACATCCGCGCCGTCATACAGATCATTGGCCTTGTCAGCCCAAGTGACCCCTTCGTATTGATCGTCGGTGAACCCAGCGGCTTCTCCGGCACCGCGCTGGATGCGCACGTCCACTCCGAGCTTGTCGAGTGACTTGAGCACGCTGGGCACGAGCGCAACGCGGCGCTCGCCGCTGGCCGTTTCCTTGGGGACAGCAATGGTGATGCTCATCAGGTTGTCTCCTGTCCGTAGACTGGTCTGTTTCGACCGGCGAGCCGGTAATTCTACAGAATCTGTGCAGCGAAACATCCCCGGGACCGTCAAGTCAGCCCATCGTCATCAGGGCGTAACGCTTGCACATTAGCGTCAGGCATTAGATGATCATGACAGAACGTTGTCGCGGTGACACCGGCACGGGAAAAGGGGCAGCAGCGTGATGACGCTTCAGCACCACATCCTGCGGACCGACGTCTCGGGCATGCCACTTGAGTGGATTACCTACCAGGACGCGGTTCGTCTCTACACCCTCGATCAGGTGGTCTACACCTGCGGCCGAGGGCTCTATCGCATTCACGGGGGCTACAACGCCCGGTCTGGCCAACGCAGCGTCATCGAGGTCAATTCGATTGTCGCCACGGTGGGGGCCATGCAAGCCACGCTCAAGGGTAATCCTGCGTATGTCCCGCCGCTCAACAATGCCACATTGTTTCGGCGTGATGACCATTTGTGTCTGTACTGCGGCGAGTCTCGCCGTGAGCGGGAGCTGTCTCGCGATCACGTCAAGCCGATCAGCCGGGGTGGTGCAGATGTCTGGACCAACGTGGTGACAGCCTGCAAGCGCTGCAACAATCTCAAGGGCAACCGGACACCCGAGCAAGCGGGTATGCAGCTGCTCGCCGTGCCGTTCACACCCACGCATGCCGAGTATGTCTATCTGCAGGGTCGACGAATCCTGGCTGACCAGATGGCTTTTCTGCGGGCGCATTTCCCGCGCCGGAGCCCACTGCGGGAACGCCTTCAGCCGCTGGTCGATGAGACGGCGCTCGAGCTGGCGCCGATCGGCTACTCCGCCTGATTGCTGTCCGAGTCCATTTCGTCAAAGAACTCGGCGTAAGGATCGTCTTCAAGCGGCGGGTTCCCGTCGTAGATCTGATCCTGTCGATACTGCCGATAAGCTGAGCGTGTAAACACGTAGGGGTCGACGGCAGAGTCGTCTCGCAGTTGCGCGGCTCCATCGGCCCTGGCGCGTGTGTTGACGACGTTGATGGCAGTCAGACTGCCCATGGTGAGCGTGTCCAGCGCGATGTAGGTCATGAGGTTCGTGTAGTGAGCGACTGGGTACTGCGTGACATCGCGGCCGTTGGAAGGCCCGAAGAGCGGCAGTACGAGGTAGGGCCCCGAGTTGGCACCCCAAACCCCGAGTGTCTGGCCGAAGTCCTCCGGGCGCGGCTCCAAGCCGAGCCAGGCGTCGGCCGGGTCAAAAATCCCGAGCACGCCGACGGTGCTGTTCATCACAAAGCGAACGGATTGACGGCCTGCACCCGCCGCCTTGCCCTGTAGGGCATCGTTGAGAATGTACCCCGGCGCCTGAAGGTTGCTGAAGAAATTATCGACGCCGCGTCGCACGCCTGAGGTGGTGACCCGAGTCCAGCCTTCGCTGGCGGGTTTGAGGACATAGGTGTCCAATTCCTCATTAAAGGCATAGACCCCACGATTGAACTCCTCGGCCGGGTCATTCGTCGCATCGGGATCTGTGGTGGTACTGCAACCGGTCAGAACAACGACCAGGAGCAGGGCCGTCAGGCCGTGGAATCGTCTCATGGGCTCTCTCCGTGAGCGCGGCTTAATCGCCACCGGCTTCGAATGAATCGTAGAACAGCCGGTCAGCTGGCAGTCCTGCAGCGGTGAATTCATCGCGGGCGGCATGAATCATGGGCGGTGGCCCGCTCATGTAGACATCAAAGCCACTCAGGTCCGGATGGTCAGCCAGGACCTGGTGGTGAACAAAACCCGTGGCACCCGCCCAATCACCGTCGCTGGCGGGCTCGGAGAGCACGGGCGTGTAATCGATGGCGCCATGCTGCTCGGCCCACTGGCGTGGCAGTTGGTTCAGGTAGAGGTCGGGCTCAGCGCGTGCACCCCAGTAAATGTGCATCGGACGGGTCGTGCCGACCTGCAGGGCGCGCTCCACAATGCCTTTGACAGGGCTGAAACCGGTGCCCCCACCCATCAGAATCATTGGCCGGTCGCTGTCTTCGCGCAAAAAGAAGTTGCCAAGTGGCCCTTCAAAGCGCAGCAAAGCACCGGGCTGCATGGTGGTGAAGGCGTATTCCGAGAACACGCCGCCGGGCAGATGGCGCACGTGCAGCTCCAGCAGGCCGTCCTCCCGGGGTGCGTTGCCGAGCGAGTAGCTGCGGCGTTGGCCGCCGCGGAGCAGGATGTCCAGATATTGCCCGGCGAGGAAGGACAAATGCTTATCGCGGGGCAGTTTCAGGAAAATTCGGCGGACATCCGGTGCGAGGTCGTCGATCTGCTCCACACGGGCGGGTAGCCGCTGCGGAATAATATCGCCGGCTTCCCGGACTTCCTGGACCCGGATGACGAGGTCGCTGCTGGCTCTGGCCTGACAGAACAGGGCCTTGCCCGCGGCATCCTCGCTGGCGTCGATGGCGGGTGGCAGGCCATCGGGATAGGCGATGGCGCCTTCAACGAGCTCGCCTTTGCAGGTGCCACACGTGCCATTGCGACAGCTGTAGGGCAGCATCAAACCGCTCCGAAGGGCGGCGTCGATGACGCTTTCGCCCTCGTCGACGTTAAAGGCGTGGTCGGTATCTTCGATGCGGACCTGATAACTCATCGGGTCTCCTTGTCGAGGCCCAGCTCGGGCCAGAGTTCATCGACGCGGGCCTTGATGGCCGCATCCATGGTGATCGCGCGGCCCCACTCTCGATCCGTTTCTCCGGGCCATTTGCTGGTGGCGTCAAACCCCATCTTCGAGCCGAGCCCGGAGACAGGCGAGGCGAAATCGAGGTAGTCGATGGGGGTGTTCTCGACCGTCACCGTGTCTCGTGCGGGGTCCATGCGTGTGGTCATGGCCCAAATGACATCTTCCCAGGCCCGGGCGTTCACATCCTCGTCCACCACAATAATGAATTTGGTGTACATAAACTGCCGCAGGAACGACCAGACCCCCATCATGACGCGCTTGGCATGCCCCGGATACTGCTTTTTCATGCTAATGACGGCCATGCGATAACTGCAGCCTTCGGGGGGCAGGTAAAAGTCCAGGATCTCGGGAAACTGCCGCTGCAGGATGGGCACGAACACCTCGTTGAGGGCCACGCCCAGCACCGCCGGCTCGTCAGGCGGACGGCCGGTGTAGGTGCTGTGATAGATCGGGTCATCGCGATGGGTGATGCGATCAATGGTGAATACCGGAAAGTCATCCACCTCGTTGTAATACCCGGTGTGATCGCCAAATGGGCCTTCCGGGGCCATGTCACCGGGGTGGATATGGCCCTCGAGCACGATTTCCGCTGACGCGGGTACCTGCAGATCGGAGCCAATACAATTCACCAGCTCCGTGCGACTGCCGCGCAGTAGCCCGGCGAAGGCGTATTCGGACAGACTGTCGGGGACCGGTGTAACCGCACCGAGCAGGGTCGCGGGGTCGGCGCCCAGGGCAACGGCAATCGGAAAGGGCTCGCCGGGGTGAGCCTGCTGCCAGTCACGAAAATCCAGGGCGCCGCCGCGATGGGAGAGCCAGCGCATGATCACGCGATTGCGCCCGATGACCTGTTGGCGATAGATCCCGAGATTCTGGCGTTTTTGCCCCGGGCCGCGGGTGATGACGAGCGCCCAGGTAATCAGTGGACCGGCATCCTCTGGCCAGCAGGTTTGAATGGGGAGCTGACCAAGATCGACGGCCTCGCCTTCAAGCACGTTTTTCTGGCAGGGCGCACTGCGCCGAACTTTGGGCGCCATATCGAGCACTTTTCGAAAGACCGGCAGGTTTTGCCAGGCCTCGCGCATGCCCTTCGGCGGTTCAGGTGATTTCAAAAAGGCCAGCAGCTCGCCGATCTCACGCAGGGCTTCGACGTTCTCGGCGCCCATCCCCAGGGCGACGCGCTCCGGCGTGCCGAAGAGATTGCCCAGTACGGGTGTGTCATGCCCTACCGGGTTTTCGAAAAGAATGGCTGGCCCACCCTGGCGCAGGGTGCGGTCGCAAATCTCCGTCATCTCCAGGGCTGGATCGACGGGCGCTGTGACCCGCTTGAGTTCACCGCGTGCCTCAAGCTGGCTGATGAAGTCTCGGAGGTCTTTGTACTGCATCGGCTTATCCGCTCCCGTCAGGCGCGAATTCGGCGACAACCGGTGTGTGATCGGAAGGCCGGTCCCAGGTGCGGGGATCGCGCTCGATGGTGCTGGTGCGCAGTTCGGCGGTAACGGCCGGGCTGGTCAGAATCAAATCGATTCGCAGCCCCCGGTTGCGCTTGAAATTATTCATTCGGTAATCCCACCATGAGAACGCGCGCTCCGGCTGCTCGAAGGCCCGGAAACTGTCGGTGAAGCCGAGATCGAGAATCTGGCCCAATGCCTTGCGCTCGGGTGTCGAACACAGAATCTGCTCATGCCACTCCTCTGGGTCGTGCACGTCGGCGTCCGCCGGGGCGATGTTGAAGTCGCCAACCACCACCACCCGCTCATGCCGTTCAAGCTCGGCGGCTAGCCAGGCCTGAAGCTTGTCCAACCAGCCCAGTTTGTATTCGTACTTGTCGCTGCCCACCGCCTTGCCGTTGGGGACGTAGAGGTTGATAAACCGCAGGCCATCCACCGTCGCGCCCAGGACGCGGCGCTGCGGGTCTTCCAGCCCCGGAAGGTCGGTCATGACGTCGTTAAGTGGCGAGCGGGCGAGCACGGCAACGCCGTTATAGGTTTTCTGCCCAGCATAAGCGACCTCATAGCCTGCTTCACGGATCGCCTCGCTCGGAAACTTCTCGTCGGTGAGCTTGGTTTCCTGCAGTCCGAGAATGTCCGGCTGAGCGGCTTCGAGCCAATCGAGAACGTGGGGCAGGCGGACGTTCAGGGAGTTGACGTTCCAGGAGGCAACTTTCACAGCGCAGGGCTCCTATGGGGGTTTGACACCAACTGGGGATTGTAACCGCTGCCAATGATGAGCGCAGTGCTGATGGGTTCAGTCAGGGGTGGATTGCATCATCAAGACCGCGAAGCGGGACTCGGCGTCATGCCACTGGTGACTCACCACCCAATCGGCTTCGGCGGCCAGGGCCGTGAATCCCGCGATGCTGTACTTGTGAGAGGTCTCGGTGTGCAGGCTCTCGCCGGCCTCAAGCTCGAATGACTCGCCGGCCATCTGGACGGACACAGGCCGCTCGCAGACCAGATGCATCTCAATGCGTGGAGGGTCTTCGAAATACCGCGCTTCGTGGCGGAAGGCCGCGAGATCGAAATTGGCGTCGAGCTCGCGGTTGATCCGCACGAGCAGGTTGCGATTGAACTCGGCGGTCACCCCCTCGGGGTCGTCATAGGCGGGAATCAGGACTTCCGGGGATTTGTCGAGATCGATCCCGAGCAGAAAACGTGCCCCATCCCCCAGCAGGGTGTGGCAGTGACGGAGCAGGGCATGCGCGTTTTCGGCGGTGAGGTTGCCAATGGTTGAGCCCGGGAAGAACCCCAGTCGGCCCGTGTGTGCCGGCAGATCAGGGGGCAGGTCGAAGGCGGTGGTAAAGTCGGCCACCCACGGGTGAACGGGCAGGTTCGGTACCTGCGCGCGCAGCGTCTCGGCCGCCTCGGCGAGGTACGCCGCGGAGATGTCGAGCGGCACGTAGCCGGCCGGCTGCTCAAGCGCACGCAGTAGCGGTGCGGTTTTGCGGCTTGAGCCGCTGCCAAGCTCCACGACAAGGCTGTCGGTTGGCACGACCGCCGCGATATCGGCCAGGTGCGCGTCGAGAATACTGATCTCCGTGCGGGTTGGGTAATAGCTCGGTAGGCGGGTGATGGCCTCAAAGAGCTCCGAGCCGCGCTGGTCGTACAACCAGGTCGATGGAATGCGATGACCCGGCTCACGCAGGGCCGCGAGGACGTCATCCTTCAGGGTTTGAGTCATAGTCGTATCCTGTGTGCTAAGCGTCAGGGCGGCGTGGACGCCGTGGGTGTTGTGCGCAGTTGCAGGTGTTGGCGCATGCGCCGGGCGACGGCGTCCACGGCGATGTTCAGCAAGGCGGTGATGAGGATCAGGACCATGGCGCGGTCAAAGCGCAGCTCCTGGATTGCGCTATCCACATAGAAGCCGAGGGTGGTGATCCCGAGAATCCCGAGGATGGCGGTCTCGCGCATGATGATTTCCCAGCGATAGAACAAGAACGCGAGGAAGGGCCGGTAGAGCCGCGGGACCACCTCGTGGGTATAACGGTTAAAGCCGCCCACGGCATCAGGCCGCAGCGAGAGCTGGTTGCTCTGGCGGCCGATGAGATGACCGATGATCGCGCCATTGTGGATGGCCAGCGCCGCAACGGCGGGCAGCATGGAGGGCCCCCAGAGCTGCAGCAGGATATAGGCGAGCAGATACTCGGGCGTTGAGCGGCCGATGATAAGCAGCGCGTTGCCGCCGCCCCGGGTGATGGGCCCCGAGAAAAGCCGCGAGATCAGCGGGAAGCTGATCAGCGCCAGCACGCCAGTCGCCACCAGCGCAATCTGGGTCAGTACGAGCGTCGCGCCGATGCCGGGCAGCGCCTGGTTGACCAGCAGATCCCACAGCCAGGGGCCAAGCCCCGCTAAGCCCTCACCGCTGCGCAGCGGTGCCGGGATGATGTCCTCGGTGAAAAACCGGGTGGCATTACCCCAAACAATGGGCAGCCCCGTGCCAAGGAAAAACGGCGCGGCCAGCAGGTAGAAAGGCACCAGACGCGGACGCACCCACAGGCGGAGGCTGGCAATCAGCGCGAGGAAGAGCAGGAGCAGCATGCCGACCTCGCCGTACAACCCTTCGCCATAGGCGCTTTCCAGATAAAAGCCGAGCGTGGGCATGCCCACAAAGCCAAGGATGGCACTGGAGCGCATGCCGCATTCCAGCCGGTAGCTGGTGTAGCTCATGAGATGGGGCCACACATCGGGGACCCGGGCATACCAGAAGGTGGAAATCAGCCCACTGCCCGCCGGTAGCGCGCGTGCCGGGCGCGCATCGCCTTCCTCAAGGATCTCGCTGTACACCCGGGCAAAGACCGCGGCATAAGGCAGCGCGATGGCGAGCACCCCGGTGAGTGGGTGTAGCCCGAAAAACTGCAAGAAGATCAGGGCCCAGAAGAGCTCATGAATCCCCCGAATAAACGCGCAGGCACCACGGACCCAGCGGTGGTGAAACACCAGGGCGAGCCCCATCCCCGCGATCGCGGCGAGGCCCACGCCGGTAAAGGCAAACGTGATGGTGCGCAGCAGCGCGGTGCCCGCCGTATCCAGGGTGCGGAAATCTGGCTGGATCAGGCCGTGGGCGAAACGGCCCAACTCCGCCCAGGGGGAAATGGAGCGGATCTCGAAGTCCGCGAGCGCCACGCAAACCAGCGCGATCGCGACCAGCCACAAGCTGGTGCGGACCGTTGGAGACGATAGCGCGGTCCAGGCCAGGGGGCTGCGCTCAGTAAAGCGCATCAAGTGCCTCGGTCTCGACGGCGTCGGCAGCGACATCCATCGCGATCAGGCCATGGCGAATGCCGACAAGTCGGTCGGCATAGCGCCGAGCCAGTTGCAGATCATGCATGGCGATCACTGCGGTTTCATACTGCTCTGTGAGGGCTTCCATTACCCGCTCAGCCCGGGGGCCATCCAGGGCTGAAACGGGCTCATCGGCGAGTAGCACATGGCCGCCTTGAAAAAGGGTGCGGGCGACGGCCACGCGCTGGCGTTGTCCACCCGAGAGTTCACCGGTGCGGGCCCAGAGCGTTTCAGTCATGTCGAGGCGCTCAAGCACAGCCGTGACGCCCTTCACCTCCCGCCGGAAAGGCCGGATGAGATTGGCGAGGTTGTACGCCGCTGAATGGTGACTGAGTTGGCCCATAAACACGTTATGAAACACGCTGAGGGTTTCGACCAGGCCAAGGTCTTGCGGCATCAGCGCAATATCTCGGCGCGTGCGGTCGTGCAGTAACGCGAGCAGCGTGGACTTGCCAGCGCCACTGCGCCCCACGAGGGCCACGCGTTCGCCCGCGTTAATGTCGAGGTCGAGTGGACCAAGCACCGGCTGCCCGCCGTAGTCCGCGCGGGCGCCGGTGAGGGCAAGTGCGCTCATCAGTCAATCAGACCAATGGTCTGTGCGGTTTCTTTGAGCCCCGCATAATCGTCGTTGGAGACGGGGACAAAGCCGCTGCGCGGGAAGCGCTCCAGCAGTTCGGGGTCGTCCATGGCCAGCAGCGCGTCCTGAACCCGGTCGGTAAAGCCTTCGCCAAACCGCTCATCGACATCGCCGCGGATGCTCCACTGGTAGTTCAGATAGCCGGGTGTCTCCCAGATCACCTGGACTGAGTCGGTATCAATGTTGCCGTCGGCGAGTTCCCGCTCCCAGACAGCGAAATTGATGGCGCCGACCTCGTAGCTGCCACTCTCCACCAGACGCAGTGTCCGGCTGTGGTTGCCACTATAGCCGACCCGCTCAAACGTTTCTTCAGGGGCTTCCCCTAACTGATCACGCAGATGGTACTCCGGCATGAGTCGACCGGATGTGGAGCTCTTGGAGCCAAAGGTAAAGGTCCTGTCACGGAGCGCGGGCCCGAGCGTGTCACTGGGGCTCAGCCCTGTGCTTTCGTGGGCGATGAAATAGGAGCGGAATCCCTCATCTTCAACCCCGCGGGCCAGCGCCTGCGAATCTGGCACCCGGGCACGGGCCTGCACCCCCGAGAGACCACCAAACCAGGCGAGTTGGACCTGATTGTTGCGAAAGGCGGTCACGGCGGCGGCGTAGGATTTAACCGGGACGTAGCGGACCTCAACGTCGAGAGCCTCTTCAAGGTAGGCCCCAATGGCGTTGAAGCGCTCTTCGAGCTCGCTTTCATCCTGATCAGGGATCGCGGTGAAAACGAACACCTCGGCTTGAGCGGGCAGGGTCATCAGCAGCGTGAGGACGATGGCTGTCGCAAGGGAGCGTAGGGTTTGCATGATGTGGTCCTTGTCTTTGATAGATTAGCGCGCGCAGGTTCGGAACCCGGCGATGAGGTCGTTGCGCCCGGGGGCGAAGAAATTGCGGGTGTTGATGTTGAGATGCCGACGGCGGGTTGCCCAGCTGCCACCGCGCAGGACGCTGCGACCGTCCTCAAACCAGGGCGCGGAGTATTCGGCATACAAGTCCGCCTGGAAGCCGGGATACGGCGCAAACGGCGAGGCCGTCCATTCCCAGACGTTACCCAGCATCTGACGGCAGCCAAGGGCACTGTCGCCCTCGGCTAGTCCGGCCACGTCGACCGTACCGACCCGGTAGCCGTCGGTATTGGCATGGCGGCTGTCACCCGGGGCGTTGCCCCAGGGGTAGTGACGTTTGCCCGGTTCGAGACCGTTGTCACTGGGTACGCGACTCGCGGCCATTTCCCATTCCGCCTCGGTGGGCAGTCGCCGGCCGGCCCAGCGACAGAATGCCTCGGCCTCGTACCGACTGACATGAGAGACCGGCGCATTGGGTTGCATCGGATACCAGGCGTCAAAATGGCGGACTTCCCAGCCGCCCGGGCCGCTTCGCCAATAGACCGGTGCCGCCAGTTCACTGGATTCCCGCCAGGCCCAACCTTCGGCTGACCAGTAGGCCGGATCGCGATAGCCGCCCGCCTCGACAAAGGCCGCGAACTCGGCCTGCGTCACCGGGGCGCGGGCAATTCGGAACGGCGCAACCTGAATGGTGTGCGCGGTCTTTTCGTTGTCGAAGCGAAAAGGGACATCATCGTCGGCGCCGAGCGTGTGCTCGCCGCCGGGTATGGCGACATCGCCCTCAATCGCGCCGGAGTCGACATCCGCCAGGCGCGCTGGGGCGTCGATCACCGGCGCCGGATCAGCGAGTGTCTGACGGGTGTAGGTAAAGGCCTCACCGTGCATGTCCTCGTGAAAAACCGCGAGCTGCCAGACATAACTCGTGGCGGCATCGGCCATGCCCTCGGGCAGGCGTGCCGCCATTTCGTCACGGATCTGGCACAGATAGCCCAAGGTGTCGTCTAGTGTGGGCAGGGCGAGGTCCCAGCGGTCATCGTGAGCGACGCCCATGGAGTCATACAGGCGCTCCGCATGGGGGATCTGGTAGTCGCTCAGGCCCTGATGAAGGTGCAGGAAGAAGTGATCGTAGAAAAACCCGACATGGCCGATCTCCCACTGGGGCGGATTGACGATGCTAAGCTTCGGGCCCATGCGGCGTTCTGCCGGCAGATCGCCGGTCAATGCCAGTGTGCGTTGACGGGCGTCATCCAGCATGGCAATCAGATTTTCGGAGGCGACAGGATGAGTCGGTGGGGTCTGAATCATCGTGGGCTCCTGTTCGGGGGTAATTCATGAAGATCGGACTGGTGACGCCAGCTGCACCGGGCTCGTTGGCCGGCAATCGCGCCACGGCGACCCGCTGGGCGAGCCGGCTGCGCGCGGCTGGGCATCGGGTGCGCGTGCGCGAGCGCTGGGACGTCGGTGATCCGGTTTTTGATGTCCTGTTGGCGCTCCATGCCTGGCGCAGTGCGCCGAGCATTGCCGCGTTTGCCGAGCGCTATCCGGATCGGCCACGGGTGGTGGTTTTGACCGGAACGGACATTTATCGCTTTCAGCATAGCGACCCGGCGGTCACCAAGGCCAGTCTCGGACGTGCTCATGCGCTCATTGGACTGCATGATCATGTCCATCGTGATATCCCCGCCCGGTTTCACCCGATCTTGCACACCGTCCATCAGTCGGCTTCGCCGTTGCCGCCCAGTTACCGCGGCCCGTTGACTGATCGCTTCGAGCTCTGCGTTGTGGGTCACCTGCGTGAGGAAAAGGACAGCCTCCGCGCAGCGCTCGCCGCGCGCGATCTGCCCTCGGACTCGCGCATTCGCATCACCCAGGCGGGCCGTGCGCACACCGCGGAATGGGCGCAGGCCGCTGAGGCTGAGGCTGATGCCAACCCGCGTTATCGATGGGTGGGCGAGATCGGTCAAGGCGCGATTCGGCGGCTTTATGCCTGCAGTCGCGCGATGGTGATGAGCTCGGTGATGGAAGGCGGTGCCAACGTGGTCTCGGAGGCTTGTGTGGCCGGGCTGCCGGTGCTGGCGAGTGACATCCCGGGCAACACCGGGTTGCTTGGGGATCATTACCCTGGGCTCTATCCAGCCCAGGACACCGCCGCGCTGTGTGCGTTGATGTCTCGCACGGAAACGGACCCCGACTTCCTTGCCGATTTGGCGATGCGCTGTCGAGCGCTTGCGCCCCGCTTTACGCCGGCAGCGGAGCAGGCCGCCCTGTGTCGCGCCATTGATGCCGCCGTTGAGCATGCTCACGGCTTGAGCTGAACCGGTTCGAGGGCATCGCCCTGCGGTTCTACCTGGCCGATGATGGCCGTGTGCGGATAGCCGAGATCCTTGAGTTCACGCACGCAGGCATCCGCCTGCTCAGCCGGCACACTGGCCAGGAGCCCGCCGGCTGTCTGCGGGTCGAAGACCAGCGGATAGCGGGGATGGTCCAAGACGGTCTCGGCGTGACGGATGGCGCGGCGCAGCCGCACGTTGGCGGGTTGTAGTGAGCTCAGAATACCAGCGGCCACTGTCTCCTCCGCCCCCTCAAGCACGGGCAGTGCAGACAGCGTCAGCGTGGCGTCGACTTCCGAGGGGCGGGTCATTTCTACCAGGTGCCCCAACAAACCAAACCCGGTGAGATCCGTGCAGGCCGTGGCGCCCTGGCGATGCAGGCACTGGGCTGCGAGACGATTGGAATGGCGCATCGAGCGAAGCGCCTCGTCGATCCAGCGCCCCCGGGTCGCAAGACGGGCATGCGCCGCAAACAAGGTGCCCGTGCCGATGGGTTTGGTGAGTATCAACACATTGCCGGGCTGCATGCCGCCTTTGCGCATGATGTGATCAGCCTGGTCGTCAATCAGGCCGTTGATGGCGAACCCGAGTGCAAGCTCCTGGCCCTCGCCGGTGTGGCCACCGACCAGTGCACAGTCCGCGTCGTTCAGGATCTCGAGCGCCCCAGCCATCATCTGGTAAACCGTATCCTCGACTTTCGACTCCAGGCCCTGCGGCACCGTGGCGACGGCGGTGGCGGTCTGTGCCTCGGCGCCCATGGCAAAGATATCGCCAAGGGCATGGTTGGCGGCAATCTGGCCAAAGATATACGGATCATCGATAAAGGCCCGAAAGAAATCGACGGTGTGCACCATGGCCTTGCCGGGCGGGACGCGCACAACCGCGGCATCATCGGGCGCGTGGAGCCCAATGAGGACGTCCTCCCGGTCCACGGGCTGCAGGGCGCCGAGTGCCCGCGACAGGGTAGAGGCTCCCACCTTGGCGCCACAGCCGCCGCAGCGCATGGCGACCGCGGAGATGGCCTGTTTGGCTTCTTCCCCCTCCAGTGCCACGCGTGAGCGCGGTCCGCGCCGCGCCGGTTCTTCCATAGCCGGCAGCTCATTGAACCGCGCCATGAAGCGGCGGTCGATCCAGTCCTTCCATCGCCACAGTGCCGCGCCCTCGGCGCCGAAAGGCCCGCGAGAGGCCACTGCGTATTGATCGCCTGTGCTGATCAGCGCAAGCCAATGGCGCTGGGGTCGATACTGCTGCGGTTCTCGATCCTCCAGCGACAGGCGCAGGTTGCGCGCCAGCGGCCGGCCCTGGCGAACGGCGAAGACGCCCGCTTTCTCTCGGGGGTGGTTGACCATGCTCGCGATGTCGCCGGCCGCAAAGACGTTCGGGTCCGTCACCGTCTGTAGCGTATCGGTGACCTGAATGAAGCCACTGTCATCCAGTGCGAGTCCGGTGTCCCGTAGCCACGGCGCACCGCCAGCCCGAGTCACCCAGACCACCTCATCGGCGTGATGGTGTTGGCCATCGACCGTGGTCAGCCCCGTCGCATCGACACCCGTCACTTCGGCGTTGCAGTGAACGGCCACGCCGCGTTCACCCAGCACGCGGGCGAAACGCCGCTGCACATGGGGCGCATGGGTGGGGAGTACGGTGCGGCCGCGCGTGAACAGCGCGAAGGCCAGTAGGTCCGGGTTCTGCTTCAAGGCCTTTAGCTCGCTGCGCAGTCGATGCTGCATTGCCAGCAGCAGCTCAACGCCCCCGGCGCCGCCGCCCACAACCGCGATCCGCATCGGCCCGGGCGTTGAGCGCACCCGCTCGAGCAACGCCAGCCAGCGGTCGTTGAAGCGGTGGATGGGTTTGACGGCGACCGCATGGTCGGCGGCGCCACCGGTGTTACTGAGCTTCGGCGTTGAGCCAATATTGATCGACAGCCGGTCATAGGGGATGGCGGGGCGATCGCTGCAAATCACCTGCTGGCCTGCACGATCAATCCCGGTGGCTTCGGTGCGAAGGAAACGCGCACCAGCGAACTCCGCGAGGCGGCGCAGATCGATGTGCACATCGTCATAGGCGTAATGCCCTGCCACGTACCCGGGCAGCATCCCGGAATAGGGGGTATGGGTGTCGCGGCAGATCAGCGTCAGGCGGATGCCAGGCGCCGGCTTCATGCCAAACCGCCGCAACACACCGACATGACTGTGGCCGCCGCCGACCAGAACGATGTCCCGGAGGACCGGCTGCTGGGTATTCTGCATGTTGGTCTCGTTCAGGAAAGAGGAGCGGAGGCGGCGCTCAGGCCGCCAGTCCGCTCGCCTTCAAAAGGGGTTCGATGCTTGGCTCGCGACCGCGGAAGTCTCGGAAGAGTTTGGCGGCATCCTCGGATCCGCCCTTCTCCAGGACATGCTCCAGGAAGGCGCGACCCGTTACCGGGTTGAAGATGCCTTCTTCGCTAAAGCGGGCAAAGGCATCCGCTGAGAGGACTTCGGCCCACTTGTAACTGTAGTACCCGGCAGCGTAACCGCCCGCGAAGATATGCGCGAAGCTGTTTGGGAAGCGGTTAAAGGCCGGTGGTCGCACGACGGCCACCTGATCGCGCACGGCCTCGAGTAGCGAGAAAATTCGCTCGCCGGTTGCGCGGTCATGCTCGACGTGCAGGCGCAGATCGAACAGGGAGAACTCCAGCTGACGGACCATCTGCATGGCGGCCTGGAAGTTGCGAGCGGCCGTCATGCGCTCGAACAGCGTCTCAGGAATCGGCTCGCCGGTCTCGTGGTGGGCCGCGAACAGATCCAGCGCCTCGCGCTCCCAGCACCAGTTTTCGAGGAACTGACTGGGCAGCTCCACAGCATCCCAGGCCACGCCATTGATGCCGGCTACACTCGCGGCATCGACGCGGGTGAGCATGTGGTGCAGGCCATGGCCGAACTCGTGGAAGAGGGTTTCCACCTCGCCATGGGTGATCAATGCCGGCTTGTCCCCCACCGGTGGCGTGAAGTTGCAGGTGAGGAAGGCCACCGGTGTCTGGAGTGCGCCCCCGTGCCCCATCCGGCCCCGAGCAGTCGCCATCCAGGCCCCGCCGCGTTTGTGCGAGCGGGCATAGAGATCGGTATAGAACTGGCCGCGCAGATCGCCGTCGGCGTCGTGGATTTCGTAGAAGTGGACATCGTCATGCCAGGTGTCGACATCCGTGCGCTCAGTGATGGTGACGGCAAAGAGCCGCTGCACAACGGCGAAGAGGCCCGCCATGACCTGATCAGCCTGGAAGTAAGGGCGCAGGTCCTCAGGCGAGAGCTGGTAGCGTGCCTCGCGCAGCCGCTCGCTGTAATACCCGACGTCCCACGCCTCGAGCTGGGTGCGGCCATCGAATGTCTTGGCGAAGGCCTCGAGTTCGGCGTACTCCGCACGCGCAGCGGGCACGGCGCGCTCGGCGAGGTCTTCAAGGAACGCGATGACCTGATCGGCGGACTCCGCCATTTTGGGCGCAAGTGACAGCTCGGCGTAGTTCGGATACCCAAGCAGCTCCGCCTGCTCCTGACGCAAATCGAGGATTTCTGCCATCAGCGGGTGGTTGTCCCACTGCCCGGCGTTTGGCCCGGTATCTGAGGCCCGAGTCGTGAAGGCCTCGTAAACACGCTGGCGCAGGTGACGGTTGTGGGCGTGGGCGAGCACCGCCTGTACCACCGGCATGTCGAGGGTGACTCGCCAGCCGTCGACACCCGCCTGCTCGGCCTTTTGCTTCATCACGCCCAGCGCTGAGTCCGGAATCCCCGCGAGATCACCGGCCTGGGGGGTGTCCCAGTGCCAGGCATCGGTGGCGTCGAGCAGATTCTCCTGGAATTTGGAGGCGAGTTCGGCGAGCCGGGTTGCGATGGCGGCATACCGCGTCTTGGCCTCGTCCTCGAGGGCCACGCCGGCCAGCTCGAAGTCGCGCAGGGCGTTGTCGACGCTTTGGCGCTGATCCTGCTCGAGGCGCTCGTAGTCCTCACTCTCGCTCAGCTCCCGAAAGGCACCGTACAAGGCCGCGTTCTGCCCCATTTCCGTGTGATAGGCGGACAGAGCGGGTAAGCAGGCGTTGTAAGCCGCACGCAGCGCCTCGGTGTTCATCACGGCATTGAGATGCGAGACCGGCGACCAGACCTTTTCGAGGCGGTCTTCGAGCTGCTCGAGCGGGGCGACGAGGGTGTACCACGTGTGAGGGCCGGGTTGCGCGGTGATGGCCTCGATGGCGGCGCGGTTGTCCGCAAGGACTTGCTCTACGGCTGGCTGGATATGCTCAGGCCGAATGTCGGAAAAGCGAGGCAGCGCGTCGGTCTCGAGTAGGGGGTTGGTCATGGTTTTGCCGTGAGCTCCGTTGATGGGCGGGAAACCTTATAATCTCTAGGGTAGAGGCTGACGATACCGATTTCGAGCGCAGGCCACGCCATAAGTTCGCCTGACGGTCGCAGGCTGGGTCTGAGAGAATATAAAGCGATATTCACGATAACCAGGAGCGGGCTATGGCCGACGAGGCGCAGACGTTTGATCTGATATGCATCGGGGGCGGCAGTGGCGGCATCGCAACCGCGCGACGGGCGGCGGCGCATGGGGCACGATGCGCGGTCATCGAATCAGACCGGTTGGGTGGGACCTGCGTAAACGTGGGCTGTGTGCCCAAGAAGATTATGTGGCAGGCGGCCCATGCCGCCGACGTCATGGAGCGGGCCGCCGACTACGGTTTCTCGGGTGTCGCGCCACGCCATGATTGGCAGGCCCTGGTCAGTGCCCGTGCAGCCTACATCGAGCGGCTGAACGGCATTTATGCCCGCAACCTCGACAAGGCTGAGGTGGAAAACATCACCGGCCATGCCCGGTTCGTGGATCCCCACACCGTGGAAGTGGACGGTACCCGCTATAAGGCGGAGCGGTTCGTCATTGCCACCGGCGGCGTGCCTGGCCGGCCCGCGATCCCCGGCGGTGATCTTGGGATCGATTCAGACGGATTTTTCGACCTGCGTGATCGACCGGAGCGCGTAGCCGTGGTTGGCGCTGGGTACATTGCCGTCGAGCTGGCGGGCGTACTCCACGAACTGGGCAGTGAAGTCCAGCTTGTCGTGCGTCGCGAACAGCCGCTGCGGGAGTTTGATGCCGCCATCCAGCAGGCCTACCTGGATAGCATCGAGCAGGGCGGCCCCACGCTGATCAATCACTTCACGCCGGCCGGCCTTGAGGCGGCGTGGGGAGGATACGCGCTGCACGCCGAAGATGGTCGCAGTCTGGAGGGCCTTGACCAGGTGGTCTGGGCCGTCGGTCGTGTTCCGAACACCGACACCCTGGGCCTGGACGCCGCAGGGGTGAGCACCACCGAGCGCGGCACCGTGCCGGTGGATGACTGGCAGGTCACCAACCAGCCACACATCTTCGCGTTGGGTGATGTCACGGATAACCCCTATCCGCTGACCCCAGTGGCCATTGCGGCCGGTCGACGGCTGGCCGATCGGGTCTGGGGTGGCCAGCCCGAGCGGCGCCTGGATTACCGGGATGTGCCCACCGTGGTGTTTACCCATCCGCCGATTGGCACGGTCGGGCTGACCGAGGCGCAGGCCCGCGCCGAATACGGGGATGAGGTGCGGATCTACCAGACGGGCTTTGTGCCCATGGACTTCGCCCTGGCGCCGGCTGAGGCCAAGCAGCGCAGCACCATGAAGCTGGTGTGCGTGGGGGAGGACGAGCGCGTGGTCGGCATCCATCTCTTCGGCGTGGGCAGTGATGAGATGCTGCAGGGATTTGCGGTTGCGGTGCGCATGGGCGCGACCAAGCGCGATCTGGATGACACCGTCGCGATCCACCCAACCAGTGCGGAAGAAGTGGTCACCATGACCTAATCATAGGGGAACCCAGGTCATGATCGAGTCCTATCAGCAGATCAGCCCACAGATCGCCGAGACCGCGTGGATCCATGATGCCGCTGTCGTCATCGGCGACGTCACGCTGGGCGAGGCCGTCTCCGTGTGGCCAACCGCCGTCCTGCGCGGTGATGTTCATCGCATCGAGATTGGTGCGCGCTCCAACATCCAGGATGGGGCCATTGTGCATGTCGCCCATGAGGGGCCGTTTCAGTCAGGGTATCCCGCGGTGGTCGGCGAGGCCGTTACGGTGGGTCACCGGGCCGTTATTCATGCCTGTGAGGTGGGTAACCGGGTGTTGGTTGGCATGGGGGCCATTATTCTGGATGGCGCCGTGATTGAAGACGACGTCATCATTGGCGCCAATACGCTGGTCCCGCCCGGCAAGCGCCTGGAGAGCGGTTATTTGTATCTGGGGAGCCCGGCCAAGGTGGTTCGGCCTCTCACGGCCAAAGAGCGCGAGCAGCTGCCCTATTCAGCCGATCATTATGTCCGGCTTATGGGCCGTCATCGGGGTGACGCCGAGGACTGAGCCAGTTGGGGGCGCCTCGCGAGCAGGACCTGAACCACACTGGGCGTTGCCGCACAGGTCACGAGGGTGACCAGGGTCATGGCACCGTAGAGGGTGGGTGGGACCACCTCCGGGCCGAATCGCCGGGCCTGATCCATGATGACCATGGCGATCTCGGCCCGCGGGACCATGCTGACGCCGAGGGGCAATGCACTGCCTCGCGGGGCTGCCCAGCGGGCGGGCAGGGCCGTGCCAACCAATTTGCCCGCCACAGCGGCTACCAGCAGGCCGGCGCCGGCACTCAGGGCGCCGATCAGGGCCGTGGGGTCGAGCTTTAGGCCAATCCCGATAAAAAAGAACGGCGCCAGAAAGTCGTGGAATACGCGGTAGGCCTCGTCTTCGCGAACCCGGCTCGGGGCCTTGCTGAAGATCAGGCCCGCGAACAGTGCCCCCACGGCCAGAGAAAAGCCGAGCAGGCCGGCCATCGCGGCGATGAGGCTGCCCAGCGCGACCACCACCAGCATCGGGGCCGGCGGCCTCTCACAGCTGGCGAGGAAACGGGCAAGCGGCGGCTCTCCCCAGCGGGCAAAGAGCCAGCAGGCGGCCGCGAAAGCCACAAGGCTTGTTAGCAGGGTGGCCGTTGTGCCGGCAACCGTGCTCCAGGCGATGGCCTCCCCGGTTTGCAACACCGGGATCAGGCTCAACAGCACGGCCATCAACACGACCCCTGAGATGTCGTCCAGCTCGGCCACGTCGAGGGCGACTGATCCACTCTCGCTTCCCAGCGCGCCGGCCTGCTGCCAGGGCGGGATCGAAACGCCGATGCTGGTGGCCGTCAGCGCGACACCGGCGACGCCAGCCGGCAGGGGATCAAAGCCAACCCAGCGCGCGCCCGCATAGCCGGCGAGCCCAGCGGTGATGACACTCACCACCCAGATCAGGCTGGCGCCCGGAAGCTTTGCGAGCAGACGACGGGGGGCACTCTCGAGGCCAATCCGAAAGAGCAAGGCAACCAGCCCCAGCGCCGCCAACAATTCAAAGGCGGTTATCACCGGGGTGTTCAGCCACTCAAGCGGCGCGCCCACGAGCCGCAGCCCAAGGCCAATCAGGATATAGCCCACCAGGGGCGGGATGCGGAGCCACCCACAGACATGCCGCGCCATAACGGCAAGCAGCGTGGCCCCGCCCACCAGCATGACGAGGAGGGCATCCGGCGTGGCGCTGGCCTCAACGGGCATGCCGCTTAGGGGCGGGTGTCGTGCCGAAGGGTCTCGATTACGGGCTCGGTGCTGGGACGGATATGTCGCCAGAGTTCAAACGCGCCAGCGGCTTGCTCGACGAGCATCCCCAGGCCATCCCGGGTGCGGAATGCCCCGTTTGCCGACGCCCAGCGCAGGAAAGGCGTGGGTTCGGCCCCATAGACCATGTCATAGGCCGTGGCGCCGTCCGCGACGATGCTCTCGGGCAGTGTGGGGACCTCGCCATCCAGCCCGCTGGATGTGGCGTTGATGACCACTTCAAAGCGCTCGCCGTCCAGTTCGTCCAGTCCAATGCCCTCGACACCGCCGATATCGTCAAAGGCGGCGGCCAGAACCTGGGCGCGCTCAGCTGTCCGGTTGGCGATCACGAGGTTGGCGGGCTGCTCAGCGAGTAACGGTGCGAGGACGCCGCGGGCCGCACCGCCCGCACCGATGATCAGTAGCCGTTTGCCGGCGAGCCCCACGCCGAGGTTGTTGCGCAGGTCATTGATCAGTCCTTCGCCATCGGTGTTGTCTCCATACAGGCTTTCGCCGCAAATGAGGGTGTTGACCGCACCAGCGCGTTCGGCCCGCTCACTGCGCTGCTCGGCCAGGTCCCAGGCCGTCTCTTTAAACGGCACGGTGACATTGGCGCCGGCACCGCCCTCCTCCTGGAATGCCGCCAGCGCCTCTGCAAAGCCGTCCATGGGCGGCTCGCGACGCTCGTATTCCATCTGCTGGGCTGTTTCCTCGGCGAATAGCCGATGAATGCGGGGAGAGAGTGAATGGCCGACTGGATGGCCAAAAACGGCGTAGAGATCCATGGTCACCTCCGGTGAATCAGTTGTCTCAGTGGTCGGTGAGCCAGCCAGCCACTTCCTTGGCGAAATATGTCAGGATGGCATCTGCGCCGGCTCGCTTGAACCCCAGCAGGGCCTCCATGACGCAGGCCCGCCGGTCCAACCAGCCGTTCTCGAAGGCGGCGCTGAGCATGGCGTACTCCCCGCTGACTTGATACGCGAAGGTGGGAACACCGAACTGCTCGCGGACCCGCTGAATGACATCCAGATACGGCATGCCGGGTTTGATCATGACCATATCAGCACCTTCAGCCAGATCGAGTGCGACCTCGCGCAGGGCCTCGTCGCTGTTGCCCGGGTCCATTTGATAAGTGCGTTTATCACCGCCAGCGAGATTGCCGGCTGAGCCCACTGCATCCCGAAACGGGCCGTAGAAGGCTGAGGCGTACTTGGCGGCATAGGCGAGAATGCGCGTCTCACTGCAGCCATCAGCCTCCAGAGCCCCCCGGATGGCCGCGACTCGGCCATCCATCATGTCAGAGGGGGCGACGATGTCGGCGCCGGCCTCGGCATGAGAGCGCGCCTGGCGCACAAGCGCATCCAGGGTGAGGTCATTGGCCACGTAACCCGTCTCATCCAGCAAGCCGTCCTGGCCATGGAGGGTGAACGGATCAAGGGCCACGTCGGTGATGACGCCGAGTTCGGGCACGTGGGCCTTGACGGCCCGCACCGCCCGCTGTGCGAGGCCTTGGGGGTTCCAGGCCTCAGCGGCATCCGCGGTTTTGGCCTCAGCCGGTATCACCGGAAAGAGCGTGATCGCGGGAATACCCAGGGCATCGAGGGCCTCGGCCTCGGCGACCAGCCGGTCCACCGTGCGGCGCTCGACACCGGGCATCGACGGGACAGCCTCGGTGCGGTCTTCACCCTCGATCACGAACACCGGTTGTATCAGATCATCGACACTTAACCGATGTTCACGAACGAGCCGCCGTGTGAAGTCATCGCGGCGCAGGCGGCGCAGGCGGGTGTTGGGGAAACCAGGTGTCGGGGTGTGCATGGTCACGGTGATCTCCGGCGGTCAGGCCGCGGGGCAGCGCGGCAGACGATGGGTAGCCCAGTCCAGGACCTGGCGCACCCGTGGCGCAGTTAAATGGTAGGCCGTGGTCTCATCCACCCAGCGCCACTCATGGTGCTCGGGCGTGCCCAGTTCCGGGGCAATACCCAGCACCACCTTGCGCGTCTCGGTCCGGGCCAGATAATACCGTGCGACCTTGCCGCGGGCGTAGGGGCCTGTCTCGATATAGTCCTCGCCCCAGGCGAGATCCAGTTCGGTTATGCCGGTCTCTTCAGCCACCTCTCGCCAAGCGGCCTGCAGCGGTGTCTCGCCTGCCTCGGTACGGCCCTTGGGGAAGTCCCAGTACTGATAGGCCCGCAGTAGGAGGAATCGCCATTCCGCCGCCTCCGGGCGCACGATCACCATGCCGGCGGACAGCGTGCGGGGTCGGCGCTTATTCATGGTAGGCAGGGCTTTGAGCCTGCACGGCTTCGATCATCGCCGCCACGTGGTCGGGTGGGATTTGAGGGTGAACCCCGTGGCCGAGGTTGAAGACATGGCCACTGCCGTGACCAAACTCGGCCAGCACGCGGGCGACCTCTGCCTGGATAACGTGCGGACTGGCATACAGTACACTGGGATCCAGATTCCCCTGCAGAGCGACCTGATCGCCGACACGGCGCCGGGCTTCGCTGAGAGACAGGGTCCAGTCAACGCCCAAGGCATCGGCGCCGCAACCGGCGATCTGTTCGAGCCATAGCCCCCCGCCCTTGGTAAAGAAAACCACGGGTATGCGGCGGCCATCCCGCTCACGAATCAGCCCTTCGATGATCTGCCGGGCGAAGCGTAGCGAGAAGCGCTCGTAGGCATCATGCGCCAGGGCGCCGCCCCAGGTATCGAAGATCATCAGGGCCTGAGCGCCGGCCTCAACCTGCGCATTGAGATAGGCGGTTACCGCTTGAGCGGTCTTGTTGAGCAGCCGCTCGAGGACCTCAGGCTGATCGTAAGCGAGGGCCTTGATATGCCGGAAATCCTTGCTGCTGGCGCCCTCAACCATGTATGTGGCGAGAGTCCACGGGCTGCCGGAAAAGCCAATGAGTGGCACTTGGCCGGCCAGCTCGCGGCGGATCAGGCTGACGGCGTCGGTCACGTACCGCAGCTCCGAGCCGATGTCCGGGACAGGCAGGGCATCGATCGCTGCGGCATCGCGGACGGGCCGTTCGAAGCGCGGGCCTTCTCCCGGCTCGAAGTAGAGGCCAAGCCCCATGGCATCCGGTACCGTGAGGATGTCCGAAAACAGAATGGCGGCATCCAGCGGGAAGCGTCGCAGGGGTTGAAGGGTGACCTCGCAGGCGAGCGCCGGATTGCTGCAGAGGCTCATGAAGCTGCCGGCTTGCGCCCGCAGTTCGCGGTACTCCGGAAGGTACCGGCCTGCCTGGCGCATGATCCAGACCGGTGTCCGATCGACCGGCTCGCGCAACAGGGCGCGAAGCAGGCGGTCATTGTGGAGCTCGCTGCTCACCGCTAGACGCTCAAATAGGCGAGGATGCCCTTCGCGGCTTCCCGGCCTTCCCAGACCGCGGTCACCACCAGATCAGAACCCCTCACCATATCGCCGCCGGCGAACACGTTGGGGTTCTCCGTTTGAAAGGCGTACTTGCCTTGCTTCTGGACCTTGACTCGCTCACGCTCATCAACGGCAATGCCATGCTCGTCGAACCAGGCGGGCGGATCGGGACGGAAACCAAAGGCAATGATGACGCGATCGGCCGGGATGATCTCCTCGCTGTCTGGCACAACTTCGGGCCGCCGGCGGCCACGCTCGTCGGGTGCGCCCAGACGGGTCTCGACCACTTTAACGCCCTCGACTTGGCCATTGCCCACGATTTCGACCGGTTGGCGATTGAAGCGGAAATCGACGCCTTCTTCCTTGGCGTTGTACACCTCGCGCCGGGAGCCGGGCATGTTTTGCTCATCACGCCGATAGGCACAGGTCACACTGGTTGCGCCCTGGCGCAGCGAGGTGCGATTACAGTCCATGGCGGTGTCGCCACCACCCAGTACAACCACCCGCTGGCCGCTCATGTCGATGAACTCGGAGGGGTCTTTCTGGAAGCCCATCAGGCGGTTGATGTTCGAGACGAGGAAGGGCAAGGCGTCGTAAACGCCCTCCATGTCCTCGCCCGGGAAGCCGCCGCGCATGGTGGTGTAGGTCCCCATGCCGAGGAACACGGCATCGTAATCGCGCTCAAGCTCTTCGTAGGTGATATCGGTGCCAACGTCGACGCCCAGACGGAACTCGACGCCCATGGTTTCCATGATTTCGCGGCGCTTCGCGATGACTTCCTTTTCGAGCTTGAACGGTGGAATGCCGAACGTCAGCAGGCCACCGATCTCGGGATAGCGGTCAAAGACCACCGCCTCCACGCCGTTGCGCACGAGGATGTCGGCGGCGCCCAGGCCTGCCGGGCCCGCCCCGACGATCGCGACCTTGTGGCCGGTGGCGACCACGCCTGACATATCGGGCCGCCATCCCTGTTTGAACGCCTCGTCGGTGATGTATTTCTCGACCGACCCAATCGTGACGGCACCGAAGCCATCATTGAGCGTGCAGGCGCCTTCACAGAGGCGATCCTGCGGACAGACGCGGCCGCAGACCTCAGGCAGCGTGTTGGTTTTATGCGAGAGCTCGGCGGCCTCGAACAGGTTGCCCTCGGCAATCAGCTTGAGCCAGTTCGGGATGTAGTTGTGGACCGGACATTTCCACTCACAATAGGGATTGCCGCATTCCACGCAGCGATCCGCCTGAGAGGCGGCATGCTCGCTGCTGAAATCACCGTAGATTTCCGTGAATTTCTGAACCCGCGCGCCGGCCGGCTCTTTGGTCGTGTCCTCGCGGGGCACGTCAATAAACTGAAAGTAATTGCCCATAACTCGCTCAGGCTGCCTGACGCAGCGTGTTCAGTACCTCGTTGATGTCGGCCGCCCGGGGCTTGACCAGCCAAAAGCACCCGACGTAGTCCCGGAAGTTATCCAGAATCTCGCGACCCCACTGCGAACCGGTTTCTTCGACGAATTCAGCGATGGTGGCCCGCAGGAATTCGCGATGGGCGGTCATCGGCTCGGTCTGCACGCGGCGGATGTCGATCAGCTCGTGGTTGTAGCGGTCCACGAATCGGTTCTCGAGATCCAGCACAAAGCCAAGTCCACCGGTCATGCCGGCGCCAAAGTTGAGCCCGGTGGGCCCAAGCACGCAGACCACACCATCGGTCATGTACTCGCAGCCATGATCGCCTACGCCTTCGACCACCGCGTGGGCACCCGAGTTACGCACAGCGAAGCGCTCACCCGCCAGGCCAGCGGCAAAGAGCTTGCCGCCCGTGGCCCCGTACAGGCAGGTGTTGCCGATGATCGTGGTGTCCTGGCTAGCAAACTGGCTCTGCACCGGCGGGCGGATCACCAGTTTGCCACCGGCCATTCCCTTGCCGACGTAGTCGTTGGCATCCCCATCCAGCACCATTTCAAGGCCACCGGCATTCCAGACGCCGAAGCTCTGCCCGGCGCTGCCGGTCAGGCGCAGCGTGATCGGGTTGCCGCTCATGCCAAGATTGCCGTGTCTTACCGCGATCTCGCCGGATAGACGGGCGCCGATTGAGCGGTCGTCATTGCGAACGTTGTAAAGGAACTCGCCACCCTGACCGGCTTCGATCGCCGGCAGGGCATCAGCCACCATGCGCTCGGCCAGTTCGCCCCGGTCAAAGGGGACGTTGCTTGGCGTGGTGCAGTGCGTGGGTAGGGAGGCATCCAGCCCACCGTCTGACAGAATCGGGCTGAGATCCAGCCGGCGCTGTTTGTCGGTCTCCGCTTCCCGGGCCTCGAGCAAGTCCACGCGGCCGATGAGTGATTCGAGTGAGCGCACGCCAAGCCGCGCGAGCCACTCGCGGGTTTCCATGGCCACGAACGTGAAATAGTTGGCCACGCGCTCCGGGGTGCCGATGAAGTGCTTCATTCGCAGGACCTTTTCCTGCGTGGCCACACCTGTGGGGCAGTTGTTCAGATGACACACGCGAAGGTACTTGCAGCCCATCGCAACCATCGGAGCGGTGCCAAAGCCAAAGCTCTCGGCGCCGAGGATCGCTGCTTTGATCACGTCGAGCCCGGTCTTCAGCCCTCCATCGGTCTGGACCCGGATTTTGTCGCGCAGGTCATTGGCGCGCAGCGTCTGATGGGTCTCCGCGAGGCCAAGCTCCCATGGGGTGCCCGCGTACTTCACGGAGGTGAGCGGGCTCGCGCCTGTCCCGCCGTCGTAGCCCGAGATGGTGATCAGATCCGCATAAGCCTTCGCGACACCAGCCGCGACCGTGCCTACGCCGGGCTCGGCAACCAGCTTGACCGACACCAGTGCATCGGGGTTGACCTGCTTGAGGTCATAAATCAGCTGCGCCAGATCCTCAATCGAGTAGATGTCGTGATGCGGTGGCGGTGAGATCAGGGCAACGCCTGGCTTGGAGTAGCGAAGCCGCGCGATCATGTCGTTAACTTTGTGGCCGGGCAGCTGACCGCCCTCGCCAGGCTTCGCACCCTGAGCCACCTTGATCTGCAGCACCTCGGCGTTGCGCAGGTAGTGCGGCGTGACGCCAAAGCGCCCGGAGGCGACCTGCTTGATCCGAGAGCTCCGCTCGTTACCGAAGCGATGATCATCTTCGCCACCTTCACCGGAGTTGGAGCGTCCACCCAGCCGGTTCATGGCAATTGCCAGGGCCTCGTGGGCCTCGGGCGAGAGCGCGCCGAGCGACATGCCGGCCGAGTCAAAACGCTTGAGGATGTCCTCGAGCGGCTCGACCTCTTCTAGCGGGATGGGCGTGGGCTCCTTGACCTGCAGCAGATCGCGCAGTGCGGCCACCGGCCGCGTATTAACGGTCTCGGCATAAATCCGGTAGCGCTCGTAGTCGCCGGTGTACGCCGCCTCCTGGAGGGCCGCAACGACATCCGGGTTATACGCATGGTACTCACCACCATGGACGTATTTGAGCAATCCACCCTGCGTGAGCGGCTGACTCCGCCGCCAGGCGCCCTCGTGCAGGGTGCGCTGATCGCCTTCGAGGTCGCTGAAATTCGCGCCCTGGATGCGGGATGTCGTGCCGGTAAAGCACAGATCAACCACCTCGTCGTGAAAGCCGACGATTTCGTAGAGCTGCGCACCCCGATAGCTGGTGATCGTCGAAATCCCCATCTTCGAGAGGATCTTGTACAGCCCCTTGTTGAGACCTTTGCGATAGTTGCGCAGCAGGTCGGAGAGCTCCGCGCCCTTGATCTCGCCGGTGCGCAGCTGATCCTGGACCACGTCATAGGCCAGGTACGGGTAGATGGCCGTGGCGCCATAGCCGATCAGCACGGCGCATTCGTGGCTGTTACGGGCGGTACCGGTTTCAACGACCAGGTTGGCGTCACAGCGCAGACCAGTGCGCACCAGATGATGATGCACCGCGCCTGTGGCCAGCGCTGCGTGTACTGGGATGCGCTCGCGGCTCAGTTCGCGGTCGGAGAGCACCAGTAGCGTGGCACCGTTGCGCACCGCGGTGGCGGCCTCTTCACGAATCGCCCGCACGGCGCTGTGCAGATCGCCCTCGGCGGCGTAGCTCAAATCGATCCGGTGGATCAGGTTGTCCTGCTCGTGCTCGGCGAGAAGCCCCATGAACTTGCCATCGGAGAGGATGGGTGAGTCCAGGACCAGTCGTTTCGCATGGTCCTCGACTTCCTCGAACAGATTCTTCTCGGAGCCGAAGACGGTCTCGAGTGACATGACAATCTGCTCGCGCAGCGGGTCGATCGCCGGATTGGTGACCTGGGCGAACTGCTGGCGAAAATAGTCATACAGCGGCCTGACCTGCTGAGAGAGGACAGGCATGGGCGTGTCATCGCCCATCGAACCGACGGCTTCCTGACCGCCCTGGGCGAGGGCCCGCGTCACAATGTCGCGCTCCTCAAAGGTGACGCCGAACTGCTTTTGGTAGATGTCGAGCTGATTGGGCTCAACCGGCTCGCGCTCACTCTGTGGCCCCAGGCTGGAGGGGACGGCGCGCGAGTGCTGGGTGAGCCAGCGCTTGTAGGGCGCGCGGGTTTTCAGTCGCTCATCGATGGTCTCGGGCAGCAGGAGTTCCCCGGTCTGGGTGTCGGCAGCGAGCATTTCGCCCGGCCGCAACCGACCCTTTTCAACGACCCGGGCCGGGTCGTAATCCCATACACCCACTTCGGATGCGAGCGTGATGTGCCGGTCGTCGGTGATGACCCAGCGAGCCGGGCGCAGCCCGTTGCGATCCAGTGCACAGGCGGCATGGCGGCCGTCAGTGAGCACGATGCCCGCAGGGCCATCCCAGGGCTCGATGTGCTGGGAGTGGAATTCATAGAACGCCCGCAGGTCGGCATCCATGGTTTCCACGTTCTGCCAGGCCGGCGGAATGAGCAGCCGCAGTGCTCGGAAGATGTCCATGCCGCCAGTGATGAGCACATCCAGCATGTTGTCGAGACTCGAAGAGTCGGAGCCGGTGAGATTAACCAACGGCTGAATGGCCTCGATGTCGGGCAGCAGTGGCGTATTGAAACGGTACGCCCGGGCCATGGCCCAGTTCCGATTGCCCTGGATCGTGTTGATCTCGCCGTTGTGCGCGAGATAGCGGAATGGCTGGGCCAGTCGCCACTGCGGCAGCGTGTTCGTGGAGAAGCGCTGATGGAAGACGGCAAGTGACGTCTCGAGCCGCTCGTCCTGCAGGTCCTGGTAGAACACCGGCAGGTTCTCCGGCATGACCAGCCCCTTGTAGGACAGGACACGGCTGGAGAGGCTCGGTATATAGAAGTCCTCGTCCACGCCCTCGCGGGCCTTTTCGGCCTGACGGCGCGCCATGAACAGGCGCCGCTCGAATTCCGCCTCTTCCATGTCGGCAGGCGCGTTGACAAAGACTTGTTCGATCGCGGGCAGCGTGGCCAGTGCCTGCGCGCCGCAGGCGCTGGTATCCACCGGCACAGCCCGCCACCCGGCAGCGGGCACTTCGTAGTGCGCCAGAGCCGCCTCAATCGCGCCCCGTGTGGCCTGCGCGGTTGCCTCGTCGTGGGCCAGGAAGACGCAGCCGGTCGCGAAGTGATCCGCGAGGGTGATGCCCTGCTCGGCGGCCGCTGCGCGCAGGAAATCGACGGGTGGTTTGATCAGCAATCCGCAGCCATCACCGCTCTTGCCGTCGGCGGCAACCGCACCCCGGTGCGTCAGCCGGGCGAGCGCCGAGATGGCCGTATCCAGCAGCCAGTGACTGGGTTGGCCGTCCATGTGCGCGATCAGGCCGAAGCCGCAGTTGTCACGCTCGAACTCGGGTCGGTAAAGCGTCGGACGGGTAAACGGTAGCTGCCTCACGCGAACGGCCTCTCTGGTTGGGTTCGGGGAGCGGGTCACGCCAGCCAGGCGCCGTCGAATCGACAGTGCCTTCTCTCCTGAACTGGTGCGGGAATCCCGGGGGTCAGGCCCTCGGTTGGCCCGCTCCCGTTTCATAGGGCAAATGGCCGACTAATATAGCGGCCATGGGTTTTTTCGGCAACTTCAGGTGAGGCGTTTCGGGCTGAGAAGGCGCTCGTGTTCATCCAGTGCGAAGCGATCCGTCATGCCGGCAATGTAATCGGCCACAACGCGGGCACGCCCCCGCAGCCCGCGCGCGGACTCGCGGGCCTCGGCGGCCTCCCGAAACTGCGGGGGAAGCAACTGGGTATCACTCATCAATGTTTCGAACAGGGCCTCGATGACGCGGGCGGCCTTGGTGGTCATGCGATGGACCCGGTAGTGCCGATACAGGCGCTCGTGGAGGTGTTGCTTCAGCGTCCAGTGCTGGGCATGCATTGCCTCGCTGAAACCGATCAGGGGGTGGCTCAATGCTCGAGCGGCGTCCGGATCTTCGGGGCTGGCCGCGTCAATGTTTGCCTGGCTGGTTTCGATCAGGTCATGGACCTGGTCAGCGATGAGGTCGCGCACGATGCGATAGACCAGGCGACGACCCCTCAGTCCAGGGTGGCTCGTGCTGGCGCGGTGATGCAGGCCGGCAATCCAGTCCAGCGCCAGCAGTTCGTCGAGGTCAAGCAACCCCGCGCGCAGTCCGTCGTCCACGTCGTGGCTGTTATAGGCAATTTCATCGGCGATATTGGTGAGCTGGGCCTCCAGTGAAGGCTGTGTACCGTCCAGGAAACGCCGCCCAACATCACCCAGGCGTTTGGCCTGCTCGGTCGGGCAGCGTTTCACCAGACCCTCGCGTGCTTCGAACGTCAGATTGAGCCCGTCAAAGTTCGGATAGCGTCCTTCCAACAGGTCAACGACACGCAGCGACTGGAGGTTGTGCTCAAAGCCACCATACGGGGTCATGCAGGCATCGAGGGCCTCCTGACCAGCGTGGCCAAATGGGGTATGGCCGAGATCGTGGGCAAGGGCAATCGCTTCGGTTAGATCTTCGTTCAGGCCCATTGCGCGGGCGAGGGTGCGGGCAACTTGTGCCACCTCCAGGCTGTGCGTCAGCCGGGTTCGAAACAAATCCCCCTCGTGGTTAACGAAAACTTGCGTTTTGTATTCGAGGCGCCGAAACGCGGCACTGTGGATGATCCGGTCGCGATCGCGCTGGAAATCGTTACGCAAATCGGACGCGTCTTCCGGCACGCGTCGGCCGCGCCCTTGTGAGGGGCGGGAAGCGAAGGGCGCCAGGCCCAATGGGTCGCCGCCGGCGCTAACCATGATCCGTGCTCGCCAGTGTGGCCTCTAGGGCAGCGGCAGGGTAATCCGCCGTGACAATGGCATCACCCAGGCCACGCAGAAGGACCAGACGCAGGGCGCCGCCGCGGTTTTTCTTGTCGCGTGCCATGAACTCGCGAAAGCGCGCTGACCCAATCCCGCCCGGGGCGCGCGTGGGCAGCCCCGTGCGCTCAACTAAGGTCTCGGCGCGCTGGCGCTCGTCTGGGCTGAGCCATCCGGCGCGCTCGGAGAGCGCAGCGGCCATGCACAGGCCAGCGCCAATCGCTTCGCCATGCAGCCACTCGCCATAGCCCAGCGCCGCCTCGATGGCATGGCCGAAGGTATGCCCCAGGTTGAGCAGGGCACGCTGGCCAGATTCCCGCTCATCGGCGGCGACAATGGCGGCCTTGTTCTGACACGCGCGCTCCACGACGAAACTCAGCGCTTCCGGGTCCCGGGCCATGACGGCCTCGAGATTGGCCTCCAGCCAGTCAAGGAATTCGCGATCGCCCAACAGGGCGTATTTGATGACCTCGGCCATGCCCGCTAGGAATTCACGATCCGGCAGCGTTTCAAGCACATCGAGGTCAGCGAGGACAGCCCGTGGTTGATGGAAGGCACCGATCATGTTCTTGCCGCGGGGGTGATTGACCCCGGTCTTGCCGCCGACGGATGAGTCCACCATGGCCAGCAACGTGGTCGGGATCTGGATGAAATCAACGCCGCGTTGGTAGGTTGCCGCGACAAATCCTGCCAGATCGCCAATCACACCCCCACCGAGGGCGACGACCTGGCAGTCCCGGTCAAAGCCATTGACCAGCATTTCATCGAACACCGGCAGCATCGACTCGAGGCGCTTTTCCTGTTCGCCATCGCGGAGCGTGACCGCTGCGAACTGGCGATCCTTCAGAGCCGCCTGGAGGTGTGCCAGATACAGTGGTGCGACGACTTCATTGCTGATCACAACGACCTGCCGCGCCTTAATGGCCGCCTGTAACCGAGCGGGTTGTGCGAGCAGGCCTCGACCGATGTCGATGGTGTACTGCCGCTCACCCAGCGCGACGGTGACCTGTCGGGTTGCCTCAGCCATTGTCTGTCAGTCCTGTGTCTTGCACGCGCTCGGCCAGAAGGCGCGCGAGTCGATCCGGGTTGCCATCTTCCGTGTCGATGGTGATGTCGGCAAGCGCTTCATAGATGGGCCCACGTTCGGTCAGAAGCGCCTCCAGGCGGCCCCGTGGGTCGTTACCCTGCAAGAGAGGGCGGTCACTCTGGCGTGTCCGGGCAAGCTGGGTATCCACCCGAGCGCGCAGATAGATCACCACACCGCGCGCGGACAGGTTGAGCTGACTGGTCTCATTGAGTACCGCGCCGCCGCCGGTGGCGAGACAAATGCGTGGCTGTTCGGTCAGCTCGGCCAGCAGATCGGCCTCACGGCGACGAAATCCCGCTTCGCCTTCGATGTCGAAAATACGCGGGATATCGACACCGGTCCGAGCTTCAAGCGCGGCATCCAAATCCACAAAGCTCAGGCCCAGTTGTTCTGCCAGGCGTCGGCCGATGGTGCTTTTCCCCGCGCCCATCGGCCCGATCAGGAAGATTCGATCCACATGACTCATGGGGATGATTCTACCGCGTTTGCCATCGCTGCCGGGTTCTCGAGAATGCGGGGTGTCACAAAGACCAGCAGCTCGCTGCGGTCGTCCACGCGCACGCGGCGCTGGAATAGCCCACCCACACCGGGCAGATCAGCGAGGATGGGTACCCGCCGCAGGCCCGTACGCCGGGTTTGTTCAAAAACGCCGCCGAGGACAACGGTCTCACCATCGGCGACCAAAACGTTGGTGCGCACCGACTGGGTATTGATCGCCGGGCCGTCGGGCGTCTCCTCACCGCGGCTATCCTGATTAACGGCGAGGGCGAGCTGGATGTGGTTATCCGGCGTGATCTGTGGTGTAACGACCAGGCCCAGCACCGCCTCGCGAAACGCGATGCTGGTCGCTCCGCTGGAGGTCGCCTGTTCAAACGGGATCTGGACACCCTGCTTGATTTCGGCGCGTTGATGGCTCGCGGTTACCACCCGCGGACTGGAGACAATTTCTCCCCGGTTCTCGCTCTCCATGGCGGAGAGCTCGAGTTGCAAGAGATAGCTGCCAACCTTGCCAATGGCGATACCGGCTGAGCCGGCGGCGTTGCCGGCAGGTAGATCCACCAGTAGGCCGTCGGCATCGCGCGTGCCACCCAGCTGGAAGGTGATGTCACCGAAACTTTTCTCGCGGCGGGCGCCGAAGCGCACGCCCAGTTCATCGCTGAAATCGTCGCTGGCAATCACGATTCGGGCCTCGATCAACACCTGACGGACTGGAATATCCAGGCGCTTGATCAGGGCCTGCGCCGCGGCAAGCTGTGCTGGACTGCCGGTGACCACCAGGGTGTTGGTTCGGGTGTCGACGCGGGCGCTCTCGGCGTCGATCAACGGGAGCAGGCTGTCGCCCTGCGCGTATTTCAGCGGAATAAAGCGGGTGAGGGCGTCGTTGCCCACAGGGGCTGGGGTGTCGGCCGCGCCGGTGTCTGGCGTGTTCTCCAGGGCCTCGATTTGCTCTAGGAGCTCCTCGAGTGCCATGTCACGGACATCAATGCGCATGGGCTCATCCGCCAGGGCAGTCGATACCCCGACAAGGCTCATCAGCACGAGCAGGTAGCCGGCCATCCGTTGGGTCAGCGATCTGGGCAGGGCCATGGGCATGCTCCTGAGGACTGGCGCTTCCTAAGCGGAAGGTTGATGGGTGAAGTGCCCGGTTCGGCGCCGGCTGAGCGAACCGCTGTGAGTCTCAGCGACGTCGCCCCGATCTGATCGACCTGCAGGCGTGGGGCATTCGGCGTTGTTGGCGTGATCCGGTCACCGGTCTGTAGCCGGTGGATCTGGCCATTGAGGTCGCGGATCAGTGCCCAGATGCGGCTGCCGTGAGTGATCCGGCCCAGATAATGCGGCCATGACGCCGCCTGGGGCGTGTTTTGGTCCTCAGCGCTCGCAAAGGGGTTTTGCGCAAGGGCGTCCGAGCGAGTGACTTTCTGCTGATCCGGCACCGGTGGTTGGATTAGTGAGGGCACTGTCGTGTCGATTGGTCGCCAGTGCGCGGCGAGGTCAGCGCGCAAGCGCACCCCTTCATGCACGTCCTGTTGATTGACGGGCTCTAGATCGAATCGCCTGAGAGTGATAAGGCGCGGTTGATGGGAGAGTTGCAGCAAAAAATCCACGATGCCGGCCCAGCTCCCCTGGAGCGTGGCGCTGATCGGTACGTACGGATCTTCAGCGTTTGTGACGGCGATGTTGGGCGCGAAGCGTTCGATGACGAGCTCCGCCTCACGGGCCTCTGTGGCGAGGGCGGCCAATGTTGCCGACGGGTCTGGCTCGCCGGGCAAAAAGACCGGGCTGTCGGCCAGACGTGCCTGCAGCTGCGCATAGGTCTCGTTCAGGGTTGGGCCGCTGGCGAGGCGGTCACGCTGAGCCTCCAGCGTTTCGGTGAGATCACGGGTCTGGAGGCGGGCATCGGCCAGAGTCGTGCGTGCGGGTTCGAATAGCCACCAGGATCCAGCCAGCAGCCCGGCGGCCAGTGCGCCCAGTCCACACAGCGCCATCGTGAGACGGCTTCGCGGGGGTTGCGGCTGTGTTATCGCCATTGTGCCTCAGCGACCAGTTCGAAATGCCGGCGTGTGGTGGAGCGGGCCGGTCCGCTATGGAGCGTTGTGATGCGGGCTGAGGTGAAGGTTTTCGATGCCGCGAGGGCCCTGGTGTAGGCGGTCAAGGCGTCCGATGATCCTGTCTTGCCGGCGATGGTGAGGCCCTTGTCGGTGCTGGAGAGACGATCCAGGCTAACGGGACCGGGTCGTGCTGAGAGCGCCGTTTCGATGGCGGAGAAGCGCGCGTGACGGGTGGCTTCCAGCGTTTCGATGGCAGCGAGATGGTCCTCAAGGGCGCTCACGGCGATCTCCAGCCGATCCAGCTCGACCAGCGCAGTGGCACCCGCGTCAATTTCCCTCGCCAGCGGGTTGTGTCGCGCACGCTCGGCATTGATCTGCCCCTCAAGGGCTCGGGTCGCCATGAACATCACGGCCAGGCCGATCCCAGCCAGTGTCCCCATCTGCATCAGAAAACGCCGCTTCAGTCGACGGTCCTGGCGCGCCCGCCAATCGAGCAGGTTAACGCCAGTGGGCATCGGGATCTCCGGCGTGGAGGGCAAGACCTGTCGCGGTGCTCAGCCGATTGCTGGCGCGATTCAATGCGGCGTGATCCACGTGTTGCGACGGCGTCACCCGAGTGAGTGGGTCGAGCATGGTAACGGCGAGCTTCAGGGAGTCGGTGAGGGTCTCGCACAGTGACGAGTGAGCCCGGCCCCCTGTGATGTGCAGGCCATCCAGCGGCCGCGCATCGTGGCTGCCTTGATAGACAGCAACGGCGCGTCTACAGGCGACGATCCACTGCTCGGCGTCGGTGATATCGTCGAATGCCTGCGATTGTCGATGAACGGGCTCCTCATCGGCGATTACACTAAAGCGTAAGGACTGCTGACCGGCATCGAGCAGGCCAATGGTTTGCGATGCCGGTGCCTGCGGTAGACGACGGTGAAGGCGTGCCAGTGCATGGTCTTCGATATCCACGAGCGTGCCGTGCAGGCCTGCCGCGCGCAGCAGGGCCAGGCGCTGATCGATGAGCTTCCGGCGTGTGGCCACCAGCAGTACATCGACCTCGCTGTTGACCGTGGCTGGGTCGGACGCGACTCGAAAATCGGTGTAGAGGGTGTGGCGAGGTTGATGGAGCAGCTCATCCAGCGCCAAAGCAACATGCCCAGCCATGGCCCGGTCAGTGAGACCGGCTGGGACACGCAGATACCGTGAGATCGCTGCGGCGGCAGGAATGGCCAGCGCGATTTGGCGAGTGTGCGGGCTCGCCTGGCGCACGGCTTTGCGCAGGCTGGGCGCCAGCGCTTTCGGGTCCGTGAGCTCGCCCTCCCGGATCGCCGCGGCTGGCAGAGGCACCAGACTGAATCCAGTCAGCCGCGGAGGCTGATGGGAGGGGTCAAGCGCGACGGCCTTGATGGCCGTCGCACCCAGGTCGACACCGACAACGCGGCGCTGGCCCCAGTGAGGTAATTTCGGCATCCAACGAAGCGGGCCGGTGGTATACTGCCGGGGTATCGGTTTCCCATGAGCAAGGGCTTTAATGTCACGTATCATCAGGCGCTTCCTGCAGTTTCTGACCGGCCTCGCGGCGCTTGCCCTTCTCGGATTCGGCGGACTTATCGTGGCTTACATTGCCCTCGCGCCGACGCTGCCGAGCGTCGAAGAGGTCCGTAACGTTGAGCTTCAGGTGCCGTTGCGCGTTTACACCGCCGATGGCCAGCTCATCGATGAGTTCGGTGAGATGTGGCGGACCCCGGTTGAGCTCGAAGCGGTCCCGGAGACCCTTAAGCAGGCCTTTATTGCGGCCGAAGATCGGCGCTATCGGGAACACCCAGGGGTAGATTATCAAGGGCTGACGCGGGCGGTTTGGTACCTGGTTCGCACTGGTGAAAAAGGCCCTGGCGGCAGCACAATCACGATGCAGCTCGCCCGCAATCTCTTTCTCACTTCGGAGCGGACCTATCTGCGCAAGCTGCGCGAGATCTTTCTCGCCCTGCGCATCGAGCGGCAGCTCGACAAGGATACGATCCTCGAGCTCTACCTGAATAAGATCTATCTGGGCCAGCGCGCCTATGGTGTGGCGGCGGCAGCCGATGTCTATTACGGACGACCGCTCGCCGAGCTGACCCTGGCGCAGCAGGCGATGATTGCGGGACTGCCCAAGGCACCGTCGGCCTGGAATCCGATTGCCGATGCGGAACGCGCCAGGGAGCGTCGTGCCTATGTGCTCGAGCGCATGCTGGATACCGGCTATATCGATCAGGCCCGCTATGACCTGGCCATGGCCGCGCCGCTGACGGCTGAGCGCCATCGTCGTGAGCGTGAGGCCTCTGCACCCTATGTCGCCGAGATGGCTCGGGACTGGGCAACCGACCGATACGGACGGGAGGAGGCGTACACCGGTGGCTATCAGGTGTTTACCACGATGACCGCGGAGCGGCAGGCGGATGCCCGCAAGGCGGTACGGCGGGGCCTGCATGAATATGACGAGCGACACGGCTATCGCGGGCCGTTGGATCGCCTCGACGTCCCAGCGCTAGATGAGGAAGCGGAGCCGCTATTTGAACGGCTGAGTGAATACCCGAGCCCGGGCGCGCTTGAAGTGGGCTATGTCAGCGGCGTTGGCGAGCAGAGCGCGACGATCCTGACCGCCACCGGTCAGACGATCGAGCTCAGCTGGTCGGGTATGCGCTGGGCTCGGGAGCAGCTGGGCCGCAACGCGATGGGCCCCAATCCTGAGACGGCGGATGACATTCTGAGCGAGGGCGACGTGGTCTATCTACGTCAGGCGGGTGGTGACTGGCGCCTTGCCCAAGTGCCAGAGCCGCAGGCCGGCCTGGTCTCTCTGTCGCCACAGGATGGCCGTATCGAGGCGATCGTGGGCGGCTATGATTTTTCGTTGAGTAAATTCAATCGGGCGCTGCAGGCGGAGCGCCAGCCTGGGTCTGCCTTCAAGCCGTTGGTCTACTCCGCGGCGCTTGAGAACGGACTAACGCCGGCGACCTTAATCAACGACTCGCCGGTGGTGTTTGCTGATGTCTCGCTGGAGGATGTCTGGCGTCCGGAAAATTACAGTGGCCGTGTCTTTGGCCCGACCCGGCTGCGCGAGGCGCTGATTAACTCTCGTAACCTTGTCTCGATTCGAGTGCTTCGACAGATCGGGGTGCAGGACGCGATCCGTCATATCGAAAAGCTCGGAATACCGGGCGATCAGCTGCCACGCAATCTCTCGCTTGCCCTTGGTTCGGGGGAGGTAACCCCCGTAGAGCTGGCCGGGGCCTACACCGCCTTTGCGAACGGCGGGTATGGCGTGACCCCGTATTTCATCGATCGGGTGGTTGAGAACGGCGAGGGGGTCATCTATCGGGCGTATCCGGATCGCGCAATCTCTGCCTCCGAGATGGCACCGGCGCGGCCTTCTGAGGTTGGTCCACAGCGCCCGGATGCGCGGCCCGCAGAGCGTGTCATCGATGAGCGCACAGCCTGGCAGATGCGCTCGATGCTTCAGGACGTGGTGCGTGAGGGGACGGGGCGCTCGGCCCTTCAATTGGGACGCGCGGATCTGGCGGGCAAGACGGGGACGACGAATGACCAGCAAGATGCCTGGTTCTCCGGGTTCGGCGGTGACCTGGTCACGACGGCCTGGGTCGGTTTTGACGAGCTGCAGACGCTTGGTCGGTATGAAACGGGTGGGCGGGCCGCACTGCCGGTCTGGATCCATTTCATGGGCGCCGCGCTGAAAGGCCGGCCAGAGACCGAATGGTCCCGGCCAGCAGGCCTCGTTACCGTGCGGATTGATCCTGAGACCGGCCAGCGCACCGATAGCGACGATGAGCAGGCCATCTTTGAGACCTTCCGAGAGGAGAATCTGCCCAAGCGTGGCACCGAGGCCGATGAAGAGGATGTCTCGGATGGCCGCAGCGGTGGTGATGGCACACCGATCTTCTAACAGGAGTGCAATGACCATGGCACGGGGTAAGGCGAGTCGTGACTCGCGCATGCGCGAGCGGCTCATTCAGGAAGCAGCCAAAATCATGGCGACCGAGGGCGTTGAGGATTTTTCGCTCGCCAAGCGCAAGGCGGCCTTCCACCTTGGGGCGCCGGGGACGACGAATTTGCCCCAGAATCGTGAGATTCAGGCGGCGCTGCAGGACTACCAGCGCCTGTTTGGCGGGGTGCGCCAGCAATCGGCGCTGCAGACCCTACGGGAGGCTGCGCTGGAGGCGATGACTTTCTTTGCGCCATTCAGACCGCGCCTGGCTGGATCCGTGCTGGATGGCACAGCTGGCCCGGAAAGTGCGGTCGACCTGCACTGTTTTGCCGATATCCCCGAGGACGTCGTGCTCTTTTTGCTTGATCAGGAGATCCCGTTCGAGACTGAAGAGCGCCGGATGCGTTTCGACGATGAGTACGCCTTCGTGCCCATGCACCGGTTCATGGCCGGCGACATTGAGATCAAATTAACCGTGTTTGATGAGCTGGCATTGCGCCATCCACCGCGCAGCCCGGTCGACGGCCGGCCGATGCGCCGGGCCAGTCGTGGCGCGGTGGAGGCGTTGATGGACGGCGACGCCTAGCGGCGACGGTGAAGCGGAACGTAATCGCGTCGGGCCGGGCCGGTATAAAGCTGGCGCGGCCGGCCGATACGCTGTTCCGGGTCGGAAAGCATCTCCATCCACTGCGCGATCCAGCCCGGTGTGCGGCCAATGGCGAAGAGGACCGTGAAGAATTCTTTCGGGATCCCGAGTGCCCGGTAAATAATCCCGGAGTAGAAGTCCACATTCGGGTAGAGCTTGCGCTCGACGAAGTAGTCATCAGCCAGGGCAATTTCCTCGAGCCGCATGGCGAGCTCGAGCTGTGGGTCGTTACCGACGCCGAGTTCGTCCAGAACTTCGTGGCAGGTCTTGCGAATGATCGTAGCGCGAGGGTCGTAGTTTTTATAAACCCGATGCCCGAAGCCCATCAGACGGAACGGGTCGTTCTTGTCTTTGGCTTTCTCAATGTATTTCGGTACCTGATCCACGGTGCCGATTTCGCTGAGCATGTTCAGCACCGCCTCATTGGCGCCGCCGTGAGCCGGCCCCCACAGTGCAGCACACCCTGAGCTGATGGCGGCAAACGGGTTGGCGCCCGTGCTGCCCGCCAATCGCACAGTCGAGGTGCTGGCGTTCTGTTCATGGTCGGCATGCAGGATCAGCAGCTGATCAAGCGCCCGTTCAGCGACTGGATTGATTTCAAAGTCTTCGCTCGGCCGTGCGAAGAGCATGTTCAGGAGGTTGCCCGTGTACGACAGTCGGTTGAGCGGATGCACAAAGGGCTCGCCGACCATGTGCTTGAACGCGGCCGCAGCAATCGTGGGCATCTTGGCGATAATCCGATAGGCGCACAGCAGCCGGTTATCCGGATCATTGATATCGATCGTGTCGTGATAGAACGCCGACAGGGAGCCGACAACGCCGGTGAGCATAGCCATCGGATGGGCGTTGTAGTGAAAGCCATTGAAAAAGATCCGCAGGCTTTCATTCACCATGGTGTGGTGGGTGATGGACGTTTCGAAATGCGCCAGCTCGGTTTTGGTCGGCAAATCACCGTGAATGAGCAGGCGGGCGACCTCGAGAAACGAGCTCTGCTCAGCGAGCTGTTCGATGGGGTAGCCACGGTAGAGCAGAATACCCTGATCACCATCGATGAAGGTGATGTCACTCTGGCAGCTGCCGGACGTGCTGTAGCCCGGGTCATAGGTGAAGTAGCCAAGCTCCGAGTGCAGCGTGCGAATGTCGATCAGATCGGGGCCATGTGTGCCGCTGCGGACGGGCATCTCGGCCTGCTTGCCAGTTGCGTTATCGTTAATGGTGACAGTTTTGTCGGCCATGGCTCGACTCCCTGGTGGCGCCAGAGACTGGCGGACTGTGGGGCATCGCTTAACACGGTGACGGGCGGAGTTACCGCTCCAGGGCCCGTCTCAGGCTGGGCAGGGCTTCAGCCCTTGCCGCCCTTCGCCATTGCGCCGTAACGACGCCGGAACTGATCCACCCGGCCGCCACTCGAGAGGACGCGCTGTTTGCCGGTGTAGAACGGGTGACTGGCGCTCGAGATCTCAACTTTTACAAGCGGATACTCTTTGCCGTCTTCCCATTTAATGGTCTCTCCCGTCTGCACGGTCGACCGCGTCAGAAAGGAGAAGTCCGAGGAGATGTCCTGAAACACAACCGGACGATATTCGGGGTGGATGTCTTTTTTCATGATGCTTCCCGACAGACTGGAAATCAGAGCGCGGTATCATAGGGCGTCGCCGCGATCTGTACAAGTGACTTGTTGCAATGCGTGCCGGCGCGGACGGTTGCTGTGAGGCTGGTGCACGTTGCTCGCGAGCGGTAGGATCACGACTTTCGCGGGCTTACCGAACGGGATCGATCGATGTACACCGGCCTCAAACATCTCCACACCACCGTAGCGACACTCACCATCCTGCTGTTCCTGCTCAAAGGGTTCTGGCTGGTGACCGGGTCGGCCATGCTTGAAAAGCGCTGGGCGAAGATCGCGCCCCATGTTGTCAATGGCCTGCTGCTGATTACGGCACTGGGGACGGCGTGGATTGGTTGGAACTGGCCGCTTGTGCCACACGGCTGGATTACCGCCAAGGCGATTGCATTGGTGGCCTACATTGCGCTTGGCATTATTGCCGTCAAACCGGGGCGCCCGGTCGCGGTGCGGGTTCTGGCCTTTGCGGGTGCCGTGGCCGTCTACGGCTACATCGTTATGGTGGCACTCTGGAAGCAGCCCCTCCCGGTCTGACTGGTCACCGGATCGCCGTTGGCCGCGGTGCTAGTCATCATCCCGCCGGGGGGTCAGAACCGGACCGTCGGTGGTGACTTCAAGATGGCACTCGATGGGCCGGCAGCAGACGATGCAATCCTCGATGTAGTCCTGATCGCCCGCCGAGGTGTCAACCAGCGTGGTGAATGCCTCGCCGCAGTACGGGCAGGTGATCGTCAGCTCATCCATCCGTTGACATCGTCATGAAAACGCCCAGTAGATCGTTCAGAAAACGTTGGCCTTGCGGAGTGGGCTGGAGTCGTTCTGGGTCGTCAGCAAGCCACCCCTCCTTGACAGCCGTGTCGACACCCGGCTGCAATGTCTCTGCTGTCAGGCCCGTGCGCTCTAGCGCCTCTTTAACCGTCGTGCCCTCGGTCAGGCGCAGGGCATTCATCAGGTATTCCAGCAAGCGCTCATCGACGGGCACTTCGTGCGCTTCGGCGATTGCCGCGGGTGTGCCGGCCACCGCCTGGTAGTGCCGGGGCATAGCGACGCGCTGGGTGCGCGTGATCCGTCCGTCCTGCTCAGTCATTTTGGCATGGGCGCCAGCGCCGATGCCCAGGTAATCCCCGAACTGCCAGTAGTTGAGATTGTGTTGACACGCCTCCCCGGGTGTTGACCACGCAGAGACCTCATAGCGGATGAGCCCGGCCTCGGCGAGGCGCGTGGCGCAGGCCGCCTCAATGTCAGCGAGCGCGTCGTCGTCCGGCAGCGCCGGGGGGCGATGGTGAAATGCCGTGCCCGGTTCAAGGGTGAGCTGATAATGAGAAACATGCCGAATGCCCAGCGCAAGCGCCTGGTCAACGTCACGGACTGCCTGAGTGAGCGTTTGGTGGGGCAGTCCGTGCATCAGATCAGCATTGATTCGCTGAAAACCCGCGCGCTGCGCCAGTTCGATCGCCTCGATGGCCTCTCGGGCGCCATGGATGCGGCCAAGGCGCCGGAGATGGTCATCACCAAAGCTCTGCACACCAATGGACAGCCGGTTGACGCCCGCCTTGAGAAATCCCTCGAATCGGTCGGCATCCAGCGTGCCGGGGTTGGCCTCCAGGGTGATTTCGGCCTCGGGGTGCAGGTTGAGGGTCTCTTCCAGACCGCGCAGCAGCCGATCAATGGCGGCGGCACTGAATAGACTCGGTGTGCCCCCGCCGATGAACACGGTGTCTACCGGCCGGCCAGATGCCTCTGGCGCAGCCTGCGCGGCATCCCGGAGCAGGGCCGTGATGTAGTTGCCTTCCGGCAGTTCGCCGCGAAGTGCATGCGAGTTGAAATCGCAGTAAGGGCATTTCTGAACGCACCACGGCAGGTGGATATACAGGCCGAGTGGCGGTGGGGTCAGGGTGCCATCCATCGCGCCTCCAGCTGCTCGCGCAGCCGGACAAGCGCCTGGCCGCGATGGCTGAGCCGGTTTTTGGTGGTGGCATCGAGCTCTGCGGCCGTGCAGTCCAGCGCCGGCAGGTAGAAATGCGGGTCATAGCCAAAACCGCCCGTCCCGCGCGGGGCTTCTGTCAGGACACCAGTCCAGATGCCCTGTGCGATCACCGGTGCGGGATCCGCCGCGTGCGCCATGTAGGCAACAACACATCGGTAGTGGGCAGCGCGCTCATTCGGGCCGAGATCGAGCAGTTCGTCGCGCAAGCGCGCGCAGTTGGCTGCATCGTCAGCCCCCTCTCCCGCCCAGCGCGCGGAAACGACCCCTGGGGCGCCATCCAGCGCGGGGATCTCGAGCCCGGAGTCGTCAGCGATCGCAGGCAGACCCGTGTGCGCGGCGGCATGCCGTGCCTTGATGATGGCGTTTTCAATGAACGTGGTTCCCGTTTCCTCCGCCTCAGGCACGTAATAAAAGGATTGCGGGCGGATCGTTTCAACCAGTCCGGCCAGCAGCTGCTGGAGTTCGCTGACCTTGCCGGGGTTGCCCGTGGCCAGTACGAGTCGATCGACCGCAGGCATGCTCAGGTGTCGAGCGCCAGCGCAAGGGCGGTGCGCTGTTCATTGACCAGGGTATCGATGCCACTGCTTGCGAGGTCCAGCATGGCGTCGAGTTCAGCGCGACGAAAGGCGTGACCCTCGGCGGTGCCCTGCACTTCGATGAAGTGTCCGGCATCGTTCATGACCACGTTCATGTCGGTTTCCGCCTCGGAGTCTTCGGCGTAGTCGAGATCGAGCACGGGCGTGCCCTGATAGATTCCGACGGAGATCGCCGCGACATGGCCATGCAAGGGGTTGCGGCGGATTTTACCGGTCTCCAGGAGGCGGCTCACGGCATCGGCCAGCGCCACGTAACCCCCGGTGATCGAGGCCGTTCGCGTCCCGCCATCGGCCTGCAGGACATCGCAGTCGACGACGATGCGGCGCTCTCCCAGCGCCTCAAGGTCAACAACGGCGCGCAGGGATCGGCCGATCAACCGCTGAATCTCCACCGTGCGCCCCTGCTGGCGCCCGCGGGCAGCTTCACGGTCCGTGCGGCTGCCGGTTGCCCGAGGCAGCATGCCGTACTCAGCGGTTACCCAGCCGCGGTTGCTGTTCCGCAGCCAGGGCGGGACGCGATTTTCCACGGAGGCGGTGCACAACACGCGGGTCTCACCGAACTCGACGAGCACAGATCCCTCGGCATGCCGAGTGAAGCCACGGGTAAATCGGATGGGTCGTAACGAGTCGGGGCTTCGGCCGCTTGGGCGCATGGCGGTCTCCTGCGTAAGTTGGATCGGTGCGCAAAAAGGGCGAAGAGGGTAGCATTATCCGGATGAAGTCGGGCATGACCGGTACACTCTATATCGTTTCCGCCGCCTCGGGTGCGGGGAAAACCTCGCTGCTGCGCGGCCTGATGGCGCGCGATGATCAGGTGGTGATCTCGGTGTCTCATACGACCCGGACGCCGCGTCCCAGCGAAGTGGATGGCCGTGATTACCACTTCGTTGACGAGACCGCTTTCCTGCATTTGATCACCTCAGGGGCGTTTCTTGAGCACGCCCATGTCTTCGACCGACGCTACGGCACGACCTACGCCGCCGTGGAGGCGGATCTTGCTGCTGGCCGTGATGTGCTGGTCGAGATTGACTGGCAGGGCGCACGTCAGATTCGTGCCCAGCTCGAAGACACGGTGTCGGTCTTCATCCTGCCGCCCTCTCGAGCCGCGCTTGAGCAGCGCCTGAGAGCCCGCGCCCAGGATAGCGACGCCGTGATTCACGATCGCATGCAGGCGGCAGTCAGCGAAATGAGCCACTGTGGTGAGTACGACTACCTCGTCTGGAATGACGATTTCGAGACCGCCCTGGCGGATCTCGAGGCCATCGTCCGTGCGCGTCGACTGCGGCGTGCGCGTCAGATGCAGCAACATGCCCCGGTCCTCAGTGATCTGACGGGGTAGCGCCTTCAAGGCCCGATGCCCAGAAAAGGTGCGTAAAGCTTTCTCTGTGCGGGAATTTCACGCTAGACTGCAAAGTCAATATCGTTAGTGAAAGAATTCCGGAGGATGCCTGCATGGCACGCGTGACCGTTGAGGATTGCCTCGAGACCATCGATAACCGCTTCGAGCTTGTGCTTGCGGCCACACGGCGCTCGCGTCAGGTTGCCCGGGGCAGTCAGCCGTACGTTGATCTTGAGAATGACAAGCCGACGGTGGTTGCCCTGCGGGAAATCGCGGAAGGGCATGTCACCTCCGAGATCCTGAATGTTGAGGCCGAGGCGGCCGAGGCACTGGGTGCGCTGGATCGGGCATCCGAGGAAGCCGAGGAGGCCGAGGCCCCCACGGACGAGCTGGCGCCTGCTGACAACGCCCCAGCGGCCGACGACACAGCATCCGACGAGGAGAAGCCGGCGGAGTGAACCGGCATTCATGGCAAGCAGTGACGCCGTAGCCCTACCGGACACCACCGGTGCCGATTCGGCGGCCCGCGCCGCCGAACTGTGCTCACTGCTCGAAAATTATCTGGAGCCACGCCAGGTCCAGCAGGTCTACAAGGCCTACCAATTCGGCGCTGAGGCCCATTCGGGACAGCGCCGCCTCTCCGGCGAGCCCTATATTACGCACCCCCTTGCCGTCGCCCGAACCCTGGGTGAGATGGGGCTGGATGCGGAAAGTCTCTGCGCTGCCATTCTCCATGACGTGATTGAAGACACCCCGACCGCAAAGGCAGAGATTGCCGAGGCCTTTGGGCCTGAGGTTGCGCAGCTGGTGGATGGGGTGTCCAAGCTCACGCAGATTAACTTCCGCAGCAAAGCGGAAGCGCAGGCGGAAAACTTCCGCAAGATGGTCCTGGCGATGTCCCAGGACATTCGCGTCATCCTGATCAAACTCGCCGATCGCCTTCATAACATGCGCACCATCTGGGTGATGCCGCGGAGCAAGCGGGGTCGCATCGCCCGGGAGACGCTGGAGATCTATGCACCGATCGCCCAGCGCCTGGGTATCAATGCCATTCGCATTGAGCTCGAGGATCTTGGCTTTGCCGCACTCTTTCCGATGCGCTATCGCGTGCTCAAAGAGCGGGTGCAACGTCAGCGCGGTTCTCGGCGCGAGCTTCTCGACACGGTGCGGGAGTCGCTGCTCGAGAGCCTGGACGAGGCCGGGCTGGATGCCCGCATTATCAGCCGTGAGAAACATCTCTGGAGCATCTACCAGAAGATGCGCGCCAAACAGGCTGGCTTCGATGACATTTTCGATGTCTATGGCTTTCGGATTGTCGTGTCTGACGTGGATACCTGCTATCGCGTGCTCGGGCACTGCCACGGGCTGTTCAAGCCGTTGCCGGGGCGCATCAAGGACTACATTGCCATTCCCAAGGTGAATGGCTATCAAAGCCTGCATACCACGCTCATTGGTCCACGGCGCATTCAGGTCGAAGTACAGATTCGCACGGCCGAGATGGATCGGGTGGCTGAGGCCGGCATTGCTGCTCACTGGTTGTACAAGGACGCGAGTGCAGCGACCAATGTGGCGCAGAGCCGTGCGCGGGAGTGGGTGCATGGGCTCATGGAGATGCAGGAGAACGCCGGTAACTCCCTCGAGTTCATCGAGAATGTGAAAATCGATCTGCTGCCCGACGAGGTCTACGTCTTCACGCCGGGGGGCGACATCATGGAGCTGCCGAAGGGCGCCACCGTCGTGGACTTTGCCTATGCCGTGCACTCGGACATCGGCGATGCCTGTATCGCGGCGAACATCGACCACCGGCTGGCACCACTGCGAAGCCCCCTCGAGACGGGGCAGACCGTCGAGATTATTACCGCGCCGGTGGCCCGGCCGAATCCTGCCTGGCTGGATTTTGCCGTGACCGCGAAGGCGCGCACCGCGATCCGTCACAGCCTTAAGCGCTTGCGTGGCCGGGAAGCCACCGAGCTGGGCCAGCGCATGGTCGAAGAGGCGCTGGGCGCGATTGATCTCACCCTCGACGGCATTCCCACGTCGCAGGCGAATGCCGGGCTCGAGGCGCTGGGCATGAATGATATGGACGCGGTCTTCACCGAGGTCGGGCTGGGTCAGCGCATGCCCTGGCTGGTGGCTCGGCGGCTTGCCGGGATCAGCCCGGAGCGCTCGGCGCCGGGACAGGATGGTCGGCCAGGTGCACTGGCCATCCGCGGCAATGAAGGCGCCGTCGTCACCTTTGCCCGATGTTGCCGGCCCATTCCCGGTGACCCCATCGTGGGCTTTGCCAGCGCTGGCCGTGGCGTCGTGATCCATCATCAGACCTGTAACAACATTCGCGAATACCGTAATCACCCAGAGAAATGGCTGGATGTTCAGTGGGATGCCATTGCCGAGGGTGAGTATCCGGTAGCGGTGGATATGGAGGTCATGAACCGCCGGGGTGTGCTGGCCAACGTCGCGGCCGTGATCTCGGATCTGGACTCGAATATCGACGCCGTTGAAATCGAGGAAAAGGAAGGCATGATTGCGATCATGCGGTTGGTGCTGAGTGTGCGTGGGCGTGTTCATCTCGCCCGGCTCATGCGCCGGCTGCGGGGGCTGTCAGCCGTGTTGCGCATCAATCGCCGCCGCGGCTAACGCCGCCCCGCACCCGCAAGTCAGTCACAAGGAGTTGTCATGCCCCGCCGTATCATCCAGACCGATCAGGCACCGGCCGCCATTGGACCGTATGCTCAGGCCGTTCACGCTGGCGATCTGGTCTTCATCTCCGGTCAGATCCCTCTCGACCCGATCACCATGGAGCTGGTGCCCGCGGATATCGACACCCAGACGCGACGGGTCTTCGATAACTTGCGCCAGGTCTGCCTGGCCGCTGGCGGTGATCTCGAAGATATCTGCAAGTTGACGATCTTTCTGACCGATCTGGGGCACTTCGCCACGGTCAACGCGATCATGACGGAGTACTTCCAGGGCGCCACGCCGGCGCGCGCCGCGGTCGGTGTCCGCGAGTTGCCCAAAGCCGCCATGGTGGAAATCGAGGCGATCATGAGCTTCGCTGACCGCGGCTAGTTGATGGCGAGCACCGCGGTTGCCGGCACGCCGCTGACCCGGCTGCAGGGAATTGGCCCGCGTCTCGCGGAGCGTCTCGAGCGACTGGGCATCAGTCGGGTCGAAGACCTGCCGTTTCACTTGCCGTTGCGTTACGAGGATCGCACGCGGGTTCTGCGACTGGGCGAGCTGACCCCGGGTGCCCGCGCGCTGGTGGAGGGCACCATCACGGCGAGCGAAGTCACCGGCGGGCGGCGACGACGTCTGGTCTGCCGTATCAGTGATGGCAGTGGCAGTCTCGAGCTGGTGTTCTTTCACTTCTACGGCAATCAGCAGCGCCAACTCGCCCGTGGCACGAGATTGCGGGTGTTCGGTGAGGCCCGTCCCGGCCCCGTGACGCTGCAGATTGTCCATCCTGACTGGGAAATCGTTGCCGAGGACGCGCCACCTCCCGATGGCGGGTTCGTTCCGGTGTACCCCACGACCGAAGGGCTTAATCAGCAACCACTGCGCCGGGCGATCCTGGGCTCGCTGGAGCGCAGTGAGCTGATTGCCGAGTGGCTGCCGGCATCCGTGCGTGATCCGCTGGGGTTACCTACCCTGGAGACCGCCTTGCGGCTGGTCCATGCCCCACCGGCCGATACGGACACCCAGGCCCTGCTGGACGGTGACCATCCAGCCGTTTGCCGACTGGCCTTTGAGGAGCTGCTCGCGCATCGGCTGAGTTTGTTGCGTCTCCGCGCCGAGCAGCGTGATCACGCGCCAGCCCCCAGACTGACGGCGGATGGCGGCCTGCCCGCCAGGCTTCTGAATAATCTGGGGTTTGCCCTTACACAGGCCCAGCAGCGGGTGTACAGCGAGGTCTGTCGGGATATGGCAGCACCCCGGCCGATGTTGCGACTGGTACAGGGTGACGTGGGCTCCGGCAAGACGGTGATCGCCGCGCTGGCCGCCCTTCTGGCCGTGGAAGGAGGCCACCAGGCGGCCATCATGGCGCCAACCGAGTTATTGGCAGAGCAGCACCTGCGAAGTTTTCGGGCCTGGCTCGAGCCACTGGGCATGACCGTGGGCTGGGTGGCCGGGCGAGCCGGCGCGGCGCATCGTCGGGAGACCCTTAGCGCCCTCGCGGCCGGAGAGATTCAGGTGGTGATCGGGACGCATGCCCTATTTCAGGACAATGTGGCCTTTCATGCGCTTGGCCTGGTGGTGATTGATGAACAGCATCGCTTTGGCGTCCATCAGCGTCTTGCCTTGCGTGATAAGGGGGGCGGCGAGACGCAGCCGCATCAGCTGGTCATGACCGCGACACCCATCCCGCGGACGCTGGCGATGACGGCTTATGCTGACCTGGACACCTCTGTCATCGACGAGTTACCGCCGGGGCGGACGCCAGTGACCACGGTTGCCCTGCCCGATGCCCGGCGCGAGGACGTCATCGAGCGCATTCGGCTCGCCTGTCGCGAGGGCCGGCAGGCCTACTGGGTCTGCACGCTGGTGGAGGAGTCAGAAGTGCTCGAGGCGGAGGCTGCCGAAGCAACGGCTGAGCGCCTGGGTGAATGGCTGCCGGAACTGAGGGTCGGGCTGGTCCATGGCCGGGTTGGCGCAGCCCAGAAAGAGGCCGTGATGGCTCGGTTTGAGGCCGGAGACGTTGACCTGCTGGTTGCCACCACGGTCATCGAAGTGGGCGTCAACGTTCCCAATGCCTCACTCATGATCATCGAGAATGCAGAACGCCTGGGGCTTGCCCAGTTGCATCAGCTACGCGGCCGCGTCGGACGGGGTGAGACCCAGAGCAGTTGCGTGCTTCTGTATCATGGCCCGCTGGGTGAAACGGCGCGATCGCGGCTCGCTATCCTGCGTGAGAGCAATGATGGTTTTCGCATCGCCCGCCGCGATCTTGAGATCCGCGGGCCGGGTGAGCTACTTGGCACCCGGCAGACTGGGGCGCTGGCCTATCGAATTGCGGACCTGATTCGCGACGGGGATCTGCTGGACGACGTGCAGGCCGCTGCGCCGGTATTGCTTGCCGAGTACCCCGAGGCGACCACGGAACTGATCCAGCGCTGGGTGGGTGGCGGCGAGCGTTACGCACAGGTATGAAGGAACAACTGGATGAGTGAGCCGGGTGCGCGGCATTGGCGCCCACGGGGCGTTCCGACGGCGACACCGGTGCCGCGACGACTCAAGCCATGGATTGATGAGCCAGGGTCTTTGACCCGACGGCTGCGCGATCTGGCGGGTGAGGGCTTTGCCGTGCGCGTGATACGCGAGGACTGGAGCCGGGGCTGGCCAGATGAGCGTCTGCGGCTGCAGTCGGGTTCGCGCGGCGCGCTCTGGCTTCGAGAGGTCCTGCTCTGCGGGGCGAATCAGCCGCTGATTTATGCGCGCAGTGTCATTCCGGCGACCAGCCTGAGGGGGCCGTTGCGGCGCTTGCGCAGCCTCGGTCGGCAGCCGCTCGGCAGCCTGCTTTTCGGGCGCTACCCGGTGCGCCGCGGTGCGATTGAGATTGCGCCGGTGGGCTTGCACAGCCGATTGGGGCGCCGTGCCGCTAATTGTGGTGGAACACCGGTCTGGGCTCGTCGCTCGGTCTTTCGTATCGCTGGGCGCCCGCTGCTGGTCACGGAGGTGTTTCTGTCTGAACTGCTGGAGGAGCTGGGTGATGGCAACAGCCACCGCTGACTGGAGGAACCGACTCGCCTTGTATGCGCGGCTGGCTCGCCTGGATCGGCCCATCGGCAACTTCCTGCTGCTCTGGCCAACGCTCTGGGCGTTATGGATTGCCGCTGAGGGTGTGCCACGGTTGGGCGTACTGGCGATTTTTGTTGCCGGTGTACTGGTCATGCGGGCGGCTGGCTGCGTCATTAATGACTATGCGGATCGGGATTTTGACCGCCACGTGAAGCGCACCCGACACCGGCCGCTGACGACAGGCCAGGTCACCGAGCGCGAGGCGCTGGGGCTGTTTGTATTGCTTTGTCTGGTGGCCTTTGCGCTTGTGCTGATGCTCAATCAGCTCACCATCTGGCTGTCGTTGGTGGCCGTGGCGCTGGCGGCGACGTATCCGTTCATGAAGCGGCACACGCATCTGCCCCAGGTGCATCTGGGCGCGGCCTTTGGTTGGGCGGCCCCAATGGCCTTCGCCGCGCAAACCCAGACGGTGCCGCCGATCGCCTGGTTCATCTTTGCCGCCGCGGTCGTCTGGGCCACGATCTATGACACGCAATACGCCATGGTGGATCGGGATGACGATCTCAAAATCGGGATCAAATCGACGGCGGTGCTGTTCGGCGTTTATGACCGGGTCGTGATTGCCCTGTTGCAGGTGTTGCTCACTGTGTTGCTCGCCTTGATTGGCTGGCTTGCCGGGGTTGGCGTGATTTATTACTTGGCGCTGGGATTGGCCTCGCTGCTGTTTGTCCAGCAACAGTGGCTCATTCGAGACCGCAGCCGGGATGGCTGCTTTCGGGCGTTTCTGAATAACAATGTCTACGGCGGCGTTGTTTTCGCCGGGCTTGCGGCCCATTACGCCCTGACCGCTTAAATCGCCCGGGCCAGTACCAGGACTTCGACCCGGCTGACGCCAGCGTCTTTCAGACAGCGCGCCAGGGCGCCAGCACTTGCGCCGGTGGTCAGCACATCATCGATGATCGTGACACAGGTGGGTGGTTCTCCCTGCACCGCGAATGCATCGCGGAGATTGCGCTGGCGTGCCGCAGCCATGAGGCCGCGCTGGGGCGGGCTGTTGCGCTGACGTCGGGCGAGTGTGTCGGCAACGGTGGGCCCCAGTCGCTCGGCAATGAACGCCGACTGATTGAATCCGCGGGTCCGACGGCGTTTCGGGTGAAGTGGCATCGGCACCAAGGGCTCGGCGCATCGCACATTGCGGCGCGCCAGTGACATCGCGGCGAGCCCCGTCAGCATCCGTCCGGCTGACAAATCACCGTTGAGCTTGAATTGCCGGATCAGCGTGTCGATACCCTGTTTGTAGCGCCAGAGGGCAAGCGCTCGATCAAACGGCGGCGGTTGTGTGAGACAACCAGCACACCGTGGGGCGCCAGAAGCCAGCGGCATTGCGCAGGTTTCACAAGCGGCGGTAATCCAGGGTAAATCCTCGCGGCAGCCCGGGCACAGATCAGGATTGGCTGCCGGGGCCGAGCAGAAACGGCAGCGGCCGCTGTAGAGCTGGTCAAGCCAGGTTGCCCAGCGTGGCGTCGCTTTCCAGAACAGCGCGTTGTCTTGGCTTGGTCGTTGGTTTGACACCCGCGCATTATCGTTGGCGCAAGTTTGCGAAACGCCAGTCGGCTGACAGGCGGGCAATATGGCAGCATGCAGGGATGAACGCAGTAACTGATGACCCTCTGGCCCTTGATGGGCACGTGCTGCGCCGGCGGCTCGAACACGCGGCTGCAAGCTTCGATGAGGCGGCCATATTGCATCGTGAGGTGAGCCGACGCCTGGTGGAGCGGCTCGATTACGTGCGCGTCCAGCCTACGTCAGTGCTTGATCTGGGCTGCGCAAGCGGGATAAGCGGGCCGGCGTTGCGAGCCCGTTACCCCAAGGCTCGCCACATCGCGATGGATCTGTCGGCGGCGCTCGTCGCGCAGGCACGGCAGCGCAGCGGTCGCTGGCGTCGGTCGCCGGGCGTCTGTGGCGGGCTGGATCGCCTGCCCTTTGGCAATGACACCTTTGATCTGGTTTTCTCCAATCTCGCTCTGCACCGCGTGCCGGATCTCAAGGTGACGGCTCGGGAGCTGCAACGCGTGTTGCGCCCGGACGGGGTATTGATGTTCTCCACCTTTGGTCCCGATACCCTCGGTGAGCTGCGAGCGGCCTGGGCGCACGTGGATGCCACGCCCCATGTGCATGGCTTTGTGGATATGCACGACATCGGAGACGCCCTGGTGGGCGCGCGGTTGGCTGATCCAGTGATGGATATGGAGCACTTCACGCTGACCTACCCGGATGTCCGGGCGCTGGTGGACGATCTGCAGGCGCTTGGACTGCGGAATGCGCTTGCTGGCCGGCGCGGCGGACTGACAACCCCCCGTCAGTGGCAGGCCATGGTGTCTGCTTATGAGCGCCAACGGGATGCGGACGGTCGGCTGCCGGCAACTTGGGAAATTGCCTACGGGCATGCCTGGGGCACGGATGCCCAGCAGCAGGTGGTGGGTGATCGCGGCGAGGTACGGGTCCCCCTTGATAGTTTGTCAGTGCCTCGCCGCCAACGCGAATAAATCCCGTCAGCGGGCGCTTTCCTCCGAGCGTGGAGTTATCTAGAATTGAGTCGAATCAATTTTGCCCAGCCACCGGAGCGCTGACATGACAACGCAGTCAACGACCGAGACTGGCCATGGGCGCCGTTTTGTACTGGCGCCCAACGTCGCCCCCGATTGGTCGCAGACAATGCGGGTATTCGCCGGCATCAGTTTTGTCTGCTTAGCCATTGCGCTGACCTGCACCTGGTTTGGGTTTTGGCCTGTGCTGCCATTTGCTGGCATTGAGCTGCTGGCACTGTGGGCCGGGTTATACGTGTCCGCGCGCCGATCACTGGATCGCGAGGTCATTCAGGTGGATGGCGGTGCCATCCGAATTGAAAAAGGCCGAGGTCGGGCCGAGCATCAGTGGGAGCTGGATCGCGCCTGGACCGAGGTGGTTCTGAAGCGTCTGCCCCGGCGCTGGGAGCACACCCAGCTGGTGCTGCGCTCGCGGGACCAACAGGTTACACTGGGCGAGTTTCTGGAGCCGGAGGAGCGCCGTAGCCTGGCGCGCGAGCTCAGTCGCTGTATCGGGCCAATGGCCAGTTGGGGACGGGACGACGCGGCGCCGGCGACTCACGAATCGGATGCGGTCATAGCGCCCGTTATCAGGGCCTCGCATAGTCTGGGGGACAGAACAGGATGAATAAGATGACCGGATGGAGAGGACTGATAACGCTCGCGGCCGCATTGATGGCGATGCCACTGCCGGCAGCTGCCGACTACAGTCTGATCAACATGACCCGGGGCGTGACCGAGTCCAGTGAGCAGATCTTCGGTCTGCACATGACCATCTTTACTATCACGGTGGTCATTGGCATTGGCGTATTCGGTGCCATGTTCTACTCCATCTTCCGGCATCGGAAATCCCGCGGCGTCAAGCCGGCCACATTCCACCACAGCACCGCGGTGGAGATTGTCTGGACGGTCATCCCGCTCGGCATCCTCGTCGCGATGGCTGTTCCGGCCACCATGGTGCTGGTCGACTTTGAGGACACCTCAGATACCGAGATGACGGTCAAGGTGACGGGTTATCAGTGGTTCTGGGGTTACGAGTACATGGATGAGGACGTCCAGTTCCTCAGTCGGCTCGATCAGGACAGTGACCGGGCCCGGCAGCTGGGCTCCGAGATCCAGCCCGCGTCGGTGCCCGACTACCTCCAGAATGTTGACCAGCGCCTGGTCCTGCCAGTCGACACCCGCATTAAGTTCCAGATTACCGGCGCGGATGTCATTCACTCGTGGTGGGTGCCGGACCTTGGCTGGAAGCGCGATGCCATTCCCGGCTTCGTGAATGAAACCTGGACCGAAATTAAAGAGCCGGGCGTGTATCGCGGCCGGTGTGCAGAGCTTTGCGGCCGCGATCATGGCTTTATGCCAATCGTGATTGAGGCCGTTGAGCCGGATGAATTTGACCGCTGGCTCGCTGAACGCCACGGCGGTGAGGACGCCGCGGCCACGACGGCTGATGCCGAAGACACGGACGCCGAGGCGGGCGATCAGCTCGCAGCGCGGTAGATAGAGCATTCCCAAGGGGAGAAGGGTGCAATGACCACGACAACGCATGAACAGGCACATCATTCGGAAGAGGCCACTGGCTGGACACGCTGGCTGGTGACAACGAATCACAAGGACATCGGCTCGATGTACCTGCTCTTCTCGCTCGCCATGTTCCTGGTGGGCGGCGCGATGGCACTGGTTATCCGGGCAGAGCTCTTTCAGCCGGGTCTCCAGCTTGTCGATCCGTACTTCTTCAACCAGATGACCACGATGCATGCCCTGGTCATGATCTTTGGAGCGGTCATGCCGGCCTTCACTGGCCTGGCCAACTGGATGATCCCCCTGATGGTCGGCGCACCGGACATGGCGCTACCCCGAATGAACAACTGGAGCTTCTGGTTGCTGCCTTTTGGCTTCGCGATCCTCCTTTCCACGCTGTTTATGCCGGGGGGTGGCCCGGCCGGCGGCTGGACGATGTATCCGCCACTGATGCTGCAGACAGGCACCGCGTTCCCGTTCGTGATTTTTGCGATTCACGTGCTGGGCATCAGTTCGATCATGGGCTCGATCAATGTCGTCGCGACCATTCTGAATATGCGCGCACCCGGCATGTCTTTGATGAAGATGCCGCTTTTCGTCTGGACCTGGCTGATCACGGCCTATCTCATGATCGCGGTGATGCCGGTGCTCGCTGGCGCCATCACCATGCTGCTCACCGATCAGTACTTCGGGACAACGTTCTTTAGCGCGGCGGGCGGTGGCGACCCGGTGCTCTACCAGCACATCTTCTGGTTCTTCGGGCATCCTGAGGTGTATATCCTCATTTTGCCGGCGTTCGGGATTATCTCCACAATCATCCCGGCCTTCGCGCGCAAGCCCCTCTTTGGCTACAGCTCGATGGTGTATGCCACCGCCTCGATCGCGTTCCTCTCGTTCATTGTGTGGGCGCATCACATGTTCACGGTGGGCATGCCGTTGGCGGGCCAGCTGTTCTTCATGTACGCCACGATGCTCATTGCCGTCCCGACCGGTGTGAAGGTGTTTAACTGGGTGGCGACGATGTGGCGCGGCGCGATGACGTTCGAGACGCCCATGCTTTTTGCGCTCGCTTTCGTGTTTCTGTTCACCATCGGTGGGTTTTCTGGGCTCATGCTCGCGATCGCCCCGGCCGACTTCCAGTACCACGACACCTATTTCGTGGTGGCCCACTTCCACTACGTGCTGGTGACTGGCGCGGTGTTTGCCATTCTGGCGGCGGCCTATTACTGGCTGCCGAAGTGGACCGGGCATATGTACAGTGAGCGGCTGGGCCAGTGGCATTTCTGGTTGTCGGTGATCTTTGTGAACGTGCTTTTCTTCCCGCAGCACTTCCTTGGATTGGCGGGTATGCCCCGGCGAATTCCGGATTACTCGGTGCAGTTTGCGGACTGGAACATGATTTCCAGCATCGGTGGCTTCGGCTTTGGTTTTGCCCAGCTCATCTTCGTGTGGTTGCTCATTAAGTGCATCCGCGGGGGCGAGAAAGCGGAAGCGCGGGCCTGGGAAGGCGCGGAAGGGCTTGAGTGGGAAGTGCCCTCGCCGGCGCCGCATCACACCTTCGATACGCCGCCCGTCGTTCGGTGATCAATGGTCGTCAATCGTGATGTTGATCGGCGAACGCGGCGGCGGATCCGCTGGACGGTGTTCCTGCTGGCGCTGGTGGTCTTAGGGATTTACTTGGGTGTGTTCCTGGAGCGCTTTTAGCGCCAGGGCGAGGAGAGAGGGCACAGCGCATGGCGCAGGCAGAAGGTAGCTACTACGTCCCGCACGGCAGTAACTGGCCCATTGTAGGTAGCGTGGGCATCACCACCCTCGTGGTGGGCATTGCGATGTATCTCGAGGGCATGGGTACCGGCCTATGGGTCCTTACCGCCGGCGCGCTCATCATGATCACCATGGTGGTTGGCTGGTTTGGCGACGTCATTCGTGAGGGCGTTAAGGGGCTTTACAGCGCGCAGGTCGACCGCTCCCTGCGCTGGGGCATGATCTGGTTCATCTTCTCCGAGATCATGTTTTTTGCCGCTTTTTTTGGCGCGCTATTCTACGCCCGGACACTGTCGGTTCCCTGGCTCTCAGGCGAAGATCCTGCCACCAGTCGGGTGCTCTGGGACTCGGTCGCGCTGCAGTGGCCGACAGCGGGCCCGGGAAGCACCGCGACAGACTGGCAGCCGATGGGGCCTTGGCCACTGCCAACGATCAACACCCTGATCCTGCTTACCTCAGGCATGACGCTCACCGTGGCCCATCACGCCTTGAAAGAGGGCAACCGCGCCCGGTTGATCACCTTCATGTGGCTCACCGTGGCATTAGGTGTGATCTTTACCGGTTTTCAGGGCTATGAGTACTACGAGGCTTACGCGCATCTGAACCTGCGTATGGATACGGGAATCTACGGCTCCACGTTCTTCATGCTCACCGGCTTTCACGGCATGCACGTGGTGATCGGGACCATCATGCTGCTGGTCATTACCCTGCGTTGCATGAAAGGCCACTTCACCCCCGCGTCTCATTTCGGATTCGAGGGCGCTGCCTGGTATTGGCACTTTGTTGATGTGGTCTGGCTTGGCCTGTATATCTTCGTCTACATCCTCTAGCGCTAGATCGGGCCCTGATTGGGTGTGATCACGCCGGTGAAGTAGCCGAGGAGGATCAGCAAAAACAGAATGATCGACAGGGCGATGCGCAGGGTGAGTGCGTTGAGCGTGCGGCGTGACTCACCTCGGTCTTTCATCAGATAGAACAGCCCCGAGCCCAGACTCGCGAGGATGACGAGCAGCGTGGCGAGAATGGCGATTCGAATGGCGAGGTCCATGTCAGTTTCCTTGTAGGCGTTGAGCGATTGTAAAACAAAATGGCGGCACGCTCAGTCGATTCGAGGGTCCAATAAACGATGCGTGTTGCCGGCTTTGTGTTCGCTCCCAGGCTTTGGCCAACACTGGCTTATGCGCTGTTATTGCCGCTGCTCCTGACGCTGGGTTTCTGGCAAATGGATCGAGCAGAGCAAAAGCGGACATCACTGGCAGAGCGGGCTGAGGCCTTCCGGGCGCCGGTCCTCGAACTGGGTGCGGTGAAACCAACACTCGATGCCGACGAATACCGGCGGGTTCGCGCGACCGGTGAATATGATACGGAACACCAGTTTTATCTGGATAATCGGGTTAAAGACGACCAGGTCGGATATCGGGTGCTAACACCACTCAAGCTTGAGGGTCGTGACGGGGCTGTGCTGGTGGATCGCGGGTTTATTCCCATCGTCGGCAGTCGGGATTCGTTGCCGACGCCGCCGCCGGTTGAGTCTGAGGATGCAGTGACGGGTCGTGTTGGTCGTGGGCCATCCGTGGGCATTCGTCTAGGGGCGCCCTCTGATAACCCCGGTGAGTGGCCTCGGCGGATTCAGTACATGGACATGGACTACATGGATGAGCAGTTGGATTATCCGCTTGATGATTATCTGCTCATTGAAGGGTCACTCAAAACCGACACGGTGGCGCGTCGGGATGTGCGCGATGCCTGGCGGTTTGGCCCGGAGCGCCATGATGGCTATGCGTTTCAGTGGTTTGCGCTGGCGTTCGCGCTCACCACGATTTGGGTTGTCGTGAATACACGACGGGCGCCGAGAAGAGGTAAAAACGGATGACGATGATCAAGGGGCGCTGGCAGCTCCCCGTCCTGTTAGCCCTGTTTGTCGTCCCGACGCTGGCGGCTATGGTGCTGGTCTTTACGGACTGGCGCCCCGCGGGGTTTACGAACAACGGTGACCTGGTCCAGCCCGCGGAACAGCTCTCGCCGGGCCAGTGGCGCTCGGCGCGCGGCGAGCCGTTGCAGTTTGCTGGGGACTGGCTTGTCGTCGTGCCGCAAACGAGCGCCTGCGGTGATGACTGCGAGCAGCGGCTGGACACGTTGTCGCGCGCCCGGATCGCCCTCGATCGTGACATCGATCGCGTGCAGCTGCTCTTGCTGCAGCCGGCCGACGGGCCGGTTGATCCGGCCGCCATTCCCGAAGGCATCCGGGTGATGGAGGCTGACGCGGATACCGTGGCGGATCTGAATGTCCATCAGGGCGCGGCGATGGCCGCGCACATCGTGGATTACCGCGGTTATCATGTCATGCGCTATGCCGCGCCCCTCGATGGTGCGGGGCTGCTGGATGATCTCGAGAAACTGCTCCGCCTGTCCAAGGAAGAGGCCGAGCGTCGTGCACAAGAGGAGGCAACCGCCGAATGAGCGCCCATCCCTGGTTCTATCGCATGAGCCTGTTCACGACCGCGGTGACGCTGTGTGTCGTCGTCTTGGGTGCCTGGGTCAGGCTCACTGATGCCGGCCTGGGTTGTCCGGACTGGCCGGGCTGCTACGGGCATCTGGATGTCCCGAACACCAGCGAAGCGATTGCCGCCGCCAATGCCGCATTCCCGGATACCCCGGTGGATGTCGGCAAGGGCTGGCGC